>CAMBNY010000055.1 GCA_945869165.1 Comamonas sp. lk
GCTCACCAAGCTTGGCTCGGCGTTGGCCTATGCATTGCTGCACTTAGCGTTCGCCGACTTTGACACCATCCCTTACACAGTTTCCACGCGTAAGGCACATTTGAAAAATATGAGTCCTCTGCTCTAACCAACTGAGCTATAGGCCCGAATCGCCATTCTAGCGAACCCGTTTCTAGCCGGCACCCTCCGTCCGGCGTCCCGCGCCGGGGGTGCAATACAAGTACTTTGGAAAAAATCGTGTTTCGATCAAATGTTTTTAACAAATATAACGTAATAAAATTATTATTTTGGTATATTTGTTATAAAATTCGGGTACGGAGGGCTCTTAGCAAGATACCCGCCAAGCCCAACCCAGCCCCTAGGGGTGACTTCGTTGATGCGCCATGTCTGGCGCTGTAAAAAATGTGGAGCTGCCGGAAAAGGCCATCAAACCTTCTCCGGCAGCATCCCAAACGCAAACAGCGTCAGACTTCTTCTAAAAAGAGCGCTTGTAAATCACTCAAAAAGTCGAAACCTTGCGCACTAGGACGGGCGCTCTGGTGATCGAGGACCAACAATCCGCGGCGCTGTGCCTCTTGCAGCCTGCTTGCGATAGAGCTCAAAGGCATACCGGTGCGGTCCATGTAATCTTGGATCAAAAATCCTTCGGGTAAGCGCAAGGCATTGAGCATAAATTCAAAGGGCAATTCGTCCCGGCGCACCTCTTGGCTGCTGGACAGTGGCTGCCCCTTAAGGGCGCGCTCCATGTAAAAGCGTGGATCACGGTAGCGAACTTGGCGCACCACCCGATGCGCAAAGCTGACTTTGCTATGGGCGCCAGCGCCCAAGCCCAGGTAATCGCCGAACTGCCAGTAATTCAGGTTATGCCTGCAGCGGTGACCCGGGCGCGCAAAAGCCGAAACTTCATATCGCTCCATCCCCGCCTGTACGGTGCGCTCGCTAAGACGGTCCAGCATGGCATAAGCCAGGTCTTCATGCGGCAGCACCGGTGGGTATTTGGCGAAATAGGTGTTGGGCTCCACGGTCAGGTGGTATATCGACAGATGCGGCGTGCCGCAGTCCAGGGCCTGATCGATGTCGCGGTCCAAGTCCGCCAGGGTCTGCCCGGGTAATGCGTACATCAGATCAATATTGAAGGTCCTGAACGACCGCGCCGCCTCTTGCACCGCAGCGAGCGCCTGGGCGCTGTCATGGACCCGACCTAAAGCACCCAAAGATGCGTCATTGAAGCTTTGTACGCCCACCGAAAGACGCGTCACGCCGGCCTGGGCAAAGGCGCGAAACCGATCTTTTTCAAAAGTCCCGGGGTTCGCCTCGAGTGTGATTTCAGCGTCTGGGTCTAGGCGAACGCGCGCTCGGATGGCAGCAATCAAGTCATTCATTATCTCGGGCGAGAACAGGCTGGGGGTACCGCCACCAAAAAATACGGTGTGTACTGGACGGCCCCAGATCAGGGGCAGTGACACTTCCAGGTCAGCGATCAAAGCATCCGCGTAGGCCCGCTCGGGCAGCACACCCTCGGGTGCCGCATGGGAGTTGAAATCGCAATATGGGCATTTGCGCACGCACCACGGCAAATGGACGTACAAGGACAAGGGGGGCAGCGCGCTCAACTGAAGAACGCCGGGCCGCATGTGATGTGCCAAGTCATAGGCATTCTTTGAAGCACTGCCGGTGGCCTCGGCCGCCGGCTGCGTTGCTATGGGGATCATGCCGCCAACCAGTTATCGCGCATCAAAATCAACATCGCTGCCGCCGCCCGACCGCGGTGGCTGTGCGCATTTTTCACCTCCACCGGCAATTGCGCAAAGGTTTGCCCAAATTGTGCAATCCACATCACCGGATCAAAACCAAACCCATTGCTACCTACCGGGGTGCGGGTAATTTCGCCCACCACCCGGCCCACAGCGATGAGGGGCTCGGGGTCGTCCGGGCTGCGCACTGCCACGAGCGTACTCACCAAAGCAGCCCGGCGCTGGTCAATGGATTGCATTTGCTCAAGCAAGGCCTTGACATTATTGTCATCCCCTTTGGCGTAACCGAAACGGGTGGCGTAATACGCGGTATCTACCCCAGGTAAACCACCAAAAGCGTCCACACACAGCCCGGCATCATCGGCCAAAGCCGGCAGGCCCGTGTACTGGGCCGCATTGCGGGCCTTGGCCAGGGCGTTTTCAACAAAGGTGCGATGCGGCTCGGGGCACTCTGGTACGCCCAGCTCAGCTTGGCGCACCAACATGCAGCCCAAGGGCGCAAACATCTCCTGCAGCTCGCGCAGCTTGCCTTGGTTGTTAGATGCTAAAACAATCTTCATAGGGGTCAGCAAAGTATCCGCGCCAGCAAGATAGGCGGCTTTAGCGGTAACGCAAATAGCCCAGCATGCATCTATCGCAGGGGCACAGGCGCCGCCAAGGCCTGCTGTTGTAAAAGCATGAGTTCGACAATTCCTTTTTCAGCCAGCGACAGCAAGGCGTCCATCTCCGTGCGTGAAAAGGCCGCGCCTTCCGCGGTACCCTGCACTTCCACAAAATGTCCGGCACCCGTCATGACCACATTCATATCCGTGTCGCAGGCCGAGTCTTCAATATATTCCAAGTCCAGCAAAGGTGTACCTTTCACGATACCCACGGAAATAGCCGCCACCGCTGCTTTGATCGGGGATTGGCTGATTTTTCCGCTAACCAATAAATGTGACACCGCGTCGCAGGCAGCCACATAAGCGCCCGTAATGGCTGCGGTCCGCGTGCCTCCATCGGCTTGCAACACATCACAATCCAGGGCGATGGTGCGCTCGCCCAAAAGCTTCAAATCAAACACGGCGCGCAGAGAACGCCCGATCAGGCGTTGAATTTCCTGGGTGCGCCCACTTTGTTTTCCCTTAGCCGCCTCGCGATCACTACGGGTATGCGTTGCACGCGGCAGCATGCCGTACTCGGCGGTGACCCAGCCTTCGCCACTGCCACGCTTATGCGGGGGAACTTTTTCCTCTACCGAAGCGGTACACAAAACCCGGGTCGCGCCAAACTCAATCAATACAGAACCTTCGGCATGTACGGTATAGCCCCTGGTCATGCGAACCGGGCGCAATACATCAAATGGGCGCGCATCGCTGCGGACAAAAATTGTCATAAATGGCTTTCAAAACGGGCTGGCAGAGCGTCACAATCCGTACGGACCATAAAGCGGGACCTAGTCTTAGGTCAAGGCGCGATTATCGGGCTCTTCCCAATTGATGGCCACTGCGGTGACGTTATCCCCGCGGGATCCGCCATTGCGTACGGCAAGTTGTACCAGCGCTATGGCCCCATCAGCGACTTTGGTTTGCTGCATGTATTGCAGTATTTCGGAATCCTGCACCGAGCCCCATAAACCATCCGAACAAAACAACAGCCGATCACCAAACGCCAACGTCACGGGACCTGCTAGCTCAATAAATGGGGTGCTGGCCGCCCCCAGGCAACTAAACAGCGTATGGCGGCTTTGCGACTCGGATTCACTATCAGAGGAAACGGCGCCATCGCGCATCAGCAGGGAGTGGTCCTGCGTGCGCATCACAATTTCAGACTGCCGAATCATGTACATGCGCGAATCGCCACAATGGCCCACATAAAGACGGTGGTCTTGAATAACGGCCATCACCATGGTGGTGCTAGGCGCATCGGGCATTGCATTTGTGATGGCATAAGCGACCAGACTGTGGTGCGCTTCCATCATCACCTCATGGATGAAATGGTGGACTTTAGGGATGGTGGGCTTGGCTTGATCCCGAAACTTGGACATGGCAATTTGTAAAGATAGTTGGGCGGCCATGTCCCCCTCTGGATGCCCGCCCAGACCATCAGCAACCACAAATACGGCCGCCGCTTTCGAATACGAGTACCCCATGCGGTCCTCATTCTTTTTACGCCCACCAATCTGGCTTGTCTGGAAAACTGAAAATTTCATAATTTTTCAAATTATGAGGCTATCAGTTTTGATAGGGCCTTGATGCGCCCAGACCAGGGATTGCGCACTTCCAAGTCGCTTGGAGAGTATTCGACCTCTTGGTCCAGCAATTCAATCGGTGCAAGCATCTTTTGTACCGCGTAGACCGAATGGGGGCGGTTCTGCGGGTCTTGGGCCATGCAGCGGCGCACGATATCGACCAGATTTTCGGAGTAATTCGTGCGCAATTGAAGCATGTATTGGCTCAGTTGTGACTCGCCTTCGCCACGAGCGACGTCCGGCGGGGGATGGCCTTTCATGCACGAAAAAATGCAAGCACCGATAGCGTAGATATCAGTCCAAGGCCCGATAGGTTTGCCTTTTTGCCGCATCTCAGGTCCAGAAAAACCTGGCGTGAACATAGGCTGCAGGTAAGTGCCATCGTTATGCAAAACATTGCGTGCCGCACCGAAATCAATCAGCACAGCGCGATCATCTTCTGTAATAAAGATATTGGCCGGTTTGATGTCCAGATGCAGCAGAGTGTGCTGATGCACCACGCGCAAGCCACGCAAAATTTCATCGAATAAAGACCGAATGGTGCTTTCGCGAAATACCTTGGGTTGGTTAAGGCTAACGGCAGTCATGATGAACTGCTGCAAGGAAGCACCCTCCAAATAATTCATCACCAAATAGACGGTGTCGTTAGCATGCAGGAAATTGAGCACGTGAACGACGCTTGGGTGCGAGATTTGCGCCAGGGCTCGGCCTTCTTCAAGGAAACAACGCATACCCGTACGGTAAAGCGCCTGCTTTTCGGGAGCGGCAACAATCCTGTCGCTACGCGCGGCGCGGCGCGCCAAGGCGCCCGGTAAGTATTCTTTGATGGCGACTTCTTCTCCCGTTGGGCTGATGGCGCGGTACACCACACCAAAACCGCCCGAACCAATTTTTTGGACGATACGATACCCGTCAACCATTTTGCCCGGCGACAAGGCGACGGGCGCAGAGCGGGCGCTGTCCTGAGTCATGATTTTTTATTCGGATCCCCACTGCCGCTCGTACACATGCACCGCCCAGCAAAATTAGCGGCACCCGATACAAGCGAAGCGGGTTATTCTTGGGTCCTCCACTGACCCCAAAAGGATTCTCAAATGCAAGTCTACAGTATGACCGGCTATGCCAGTGTGCAAAACCAGTCTGCAAACCGACCTGGCGGGGAAGGCGGCGCCACCTTATCCGGCGGACGGCTGGGGGTTGAAATTCGCTCAGTCAACAGTCGCTTTTTGGATCTGGGTTTTCGCTTGCCGGACGAGTTGAGGTCTATGGAACCGGCCCTTCGGCAAATGCTCACAGGCAGCCTCAAGCGCGGCAAGGTCGAGCTGCGCGCCGCGATCGAGCTGAACACGTCAAGCACTATCGCGGGGCCCTCCGATACATTGCTGCAAAGTTTGCAGCAAGCGCAGGCACAGGTGAGGCAATGGTTGCCCGAAGCGATGCTGCTCAGTGTGGCCGATGTGCTGCGCCTGGCCGGCCATGAATCGCAAGACTCGCAGGATTGGTCTGAGGAATTATTGTCCCTGTCCCGTCAGGCGCTTGCGGGCTTGGTGGAAGCACGCCAACGCGAGGGGACCCGCTTGGCTGCGATGCTGTTGGACCATATTAGCCAGCTGCGCCAACTGGCGTCCCAGGCGGCGCCCTTGATCCCGCGCGTTGTCGAACAGCACCGCGAGCGCTTTGTAGACAAATGGAAGGAAGCAATGGTGCTGGGCGGGGGTGGCCAAACGCATGAGAGCGCACAGGATAGGGCCTTGACTGAGGCGACAGCTTTTGCCATTCGTATCGATGTGGGCGAAGAATTGACCCGCTTAAATGCCCACCTCGACGAATTGGACACCCTGATGCACCGAGGCGGGGAAATTGGAAAGCGCCTGGACTTCCTGATCCAGGAACTCCACCGAGAAGCCAATACCATGGGCTCCAAGTCCGCCGCCCTGCCGCTCACCCGTGTATCCGTGGACATGAAGGTGCTGATCGAACAAATGCGCGAGCAGGTGCAGAACATAGAATGATCGGCACTTCACCCTTGCCCAGCGCCGCCATGGAATACCCGGGAAATCTGTTTGTTGTCGCAGCCCCCAGCGGAGCGGGCAAATCCAGCCTGGTGCGCGCCTTGCAGGAACTGGACTCCCATGTGCAACCCTCGGTGTCGCACACCACGCGTGCGCCGCGCGGCCAAGAAAAGCACGGGCGCGAGTACTTTTTTGTCTCCGAGCCCGAATTCGACGCCATGGTGCAGGCCGATGCCTTTGTGGAATGGGCGCATGTGCACCAGCACCGCTACGGCACCTCCAAAAAAGCGATTGCCGAGCGCATGGAACAAGGTGCAGACGTGATTTTGGAGATCGACTTCCAAGGCGCTATCCAGATCAAGCAGGCCTTTGCCAATGCGGTGTGCATTTTTATCCTACCCCCCAGCTGGGAAGAATTACGTGCACGGCTGGAGCGGCGCGGTGAAGACAGCGCGCAAACTATCGAGCTGCGCATGAAAAACGCCGCCGTAGAGGTCGCCCAAGCTGGAAAATTCGACTTCGTTATAATCAATGAGTTATTTGACCGCGCATTGTTTGATCTCAAAGCGATAGTTCACGCGCAGCGGCTCAAGTTCGCAGCCCAGGCGCGCAGCCGTGCTGATACGTTCAAAGCGCTCAACATCCCCTAGTTTTTCCGGAGAATTGCATGGCCCGCATCACAGTAGAAGACTGCCTCGAGCAGATCCCCAACCGTTTTCAACTGGTACTCGCCGCCACCTACCGCGCGCGCATGCTCAACCAGGGGCACACGCCTAAAATTGAAAGCAAAAACAAACCCGGCGTCACAGCGTTGCGCGAAATCGCAGCTGGGAAAATCGGCATTGAGATGCTAAAAAAAGTACCTTTGTAATAGGCTGCTGCCTGCAACAAAAAGGCCCATACAAGGGCCTTTTTTTATTTCAGGAAACTATATATGCGCCGCTGCCAGTGGAAAGCAAGGTTCCGTCAGGCCCGAAAAACTCCATGCGCGTCGAGGCCACACGCGAGCCCAAACGCAGCACTTGTGCGTGCAAATCGAAGTACGACCCGATACCCGGTCGCAAATAGTCAATGCGCAGGTCAATCGTGCCGAGATTGGCAAAGCGGCGCAGCCTTTGCATCGGTGCCTCGTCCATATGGCGCGCGCCGATCGCAGCCATGACTGCCAAGCCGCCCATGGCGTCCAAACCCGCGCTGATCACGCCGCCGTGGATGCGGTTGTAGCTGAAGTGCCCGACCAATTCTGGCTTCATCTCAATGCGGGCGCGTACCTGCGCAGGCCCCAAGTCATGAATTTTGAGGCCCAGTACCCGGTTGAAAGAAATCATTTCTTCGAATATTTTCTTCAGCCCCTTGACAAACTCTTCTTCGAAAACAATGTCCTCGAGAGGCGCTGCAGAACGCTTGCGCGCGGCAGCCGCAACCAGCGGCGCAGGCCCGGTCTCGGATGCCGCGGCGAGCGACTCTAAACCGTGGGACATGGCAGGCTCAGCCACTGGCAGGTCGTGCTGCGCGCCATGGGCGCTGTCGGGGGACAAGTCGGAAGTAGGCATGGAGCGATTGTCACAGGTCTGGCAAATGCCCCAGTGCCCCTTGAGCACAGGCCGACCCTGCACGGTTTATTCCAAGCATCTATAACGCGGAAAAATCAGGTTTGCGTTTTTCCAAAAAAGCCGAGAAAGCTTCTTTGGCATGCGGAGATTGGAGCAATCGTCCGAAGGTGGCGCCTTCCTCGGCCATTTGTGCAAAGACCTGGGCCAATTGACCTTTTTTCATCAAGCGCTTGGTTTCCATCAGAGCCGGTAAGGGCTTGGCCGCGAGCTTGAGCGCCTGCCTGCGCGCCAATGCATTGGCTTCGGACGGTGGCACCACGCGGTTAACCAGGCCGATCTCCAGTGCAGTCTCAGCGAGCAGGGGCTCGCCCAAAAGCAGGGCTTCGGCGGCGCGGTGGTAGCCCATCAATTGGGGCGCCAGCAGGCTTGACGCCGCCTCGGCGCACAAACCGAGGTTCACAAAGGGCATAGAGAAAGCCGCGTTGTCCCCGGCATAGACCAGGTCGCAATGAAACAGCATGGTGGTTCCCACACCCACAGCCGGGCCGCATACCGATGCGACCAAGGGTTTAGGGAAAGCAGCGATCCCGCGAAGAAAACGTGATACCTCGGAATCGGCAGCGTCTGCCGATGGCGCGCGGGCCAGAAAATCGGCAATGTCATTACCGGCACTAAAAATAACCGGATCGCCCTGCAATACCAGCACACGCACGCCGGGCGCTGCAGCCGCTTCCAGCAACGCATCAGCGATAAACCCGTACATGGCCTGGGTAAGCGCATTTTTCTTGTCCACTCGATTCAGCGTCAGCGTCATGACACCTTCGGAAATGTCTTTCAAAACATCATGCATACATGCCATCCCTGCGGGATGCCCTATTCTTTGAAATACACCAGTTGGTGCGTGGTCGCCAACATGGTGCCGTTTTCGCTCCACAAATAACCGCTTTGGTCGAAAAATCCATCCTGAAAGACCTGCCCGCGCGCCTGCGCCAACAGAAAACCGGCACCCACTTGCGTAATCTGCTGCGCATCGGCATGGAAATACACCGTCATAGAAACCGTGCCCGCTGGCACATGTTTGGCACGGCGCAGCCATACGCGCGGGAAAAAGATGTCCGCATAGGCGGCGATGGCCGGATAGTCCAATGTACGACCCGCACTGTCGCGCACCCACAGACAGCTGGTGCTCGCCGACTCGGGCGGCAATGCACTTTCCTGGCCATCCCATTTTTGCGGCAGCGGCCCGAGCAGGCTGCGCATTTCATAGCGGGAAAACCATTCGACCACACGAGGCATATGCACCACAGACACCTCCAGGGGAGGAAGCACCGTCGGCATCGGAACGTCGCTGACCCCCCAGGTAGAGCGCCGCGCTGCCGTCAGTGCGGTTCCGGTCAACACACATGCCTGCGAGCCATCAGCCTGTTTTTGTTGAATTTCAAAAGTCCAGTGCTGTGTGGAACGGTTGGTGCGGGCTACCTTGAGGTGCAGGTGGTAAGGGCCTAGGGCAATGCCCGCCACGTAATTAATGGTGAGGGACAGCGGCGTGCCTAGGCACTGCGCATGGTCCATGATGGCCCGCACCACGGTGGCGGCCGTGATGCCGCCAAAGGGGCCCACCATATTGGCCCAGGCCGGTGTGGCGTGGCCCAAGAGGATGCCATCGCCCTGAGGCTCTAGCACCAAGGCCTGGTCAAAAGGATGTAATTTTGTCAATTTATTCCACACGCACCCAGGTTTGGCTGCGTCCCAGCATAGGCGTGCCGATGTAGGCACGCATTTCCAATTTTTTGCCTCCTTCGATGGGTGTTAGTTTGACGCGGTAGTCGGTTCCGTTATTGGGATCCAGGATTTTTCCGCCTTCCCAGACATCTTTACCTTCAACTCTTTTACCGCCACGAATAATTTCCATGCCGAGTTTGGGTTTGCCTTTGCGGTCGTCGGTGCACTTATTGCAATTGGGTTCGGGGTCCGGCGCCACCTCCAAACCGCGGATCACGGTACCCGAGAGTTCCCCCGCAGCATTGGCCACGATCCGCACTTCCGCTTTGGGCTTGCCGGTGGCGTCATCAATCGTGTTCCATAGGCCAATCGGCGTTAGTTGGGCTGCGGCCAATCCACTCATGCAAACGATTGCGCCAGTGATAAGAATTTTGTGCATTCTGTGAGCTCCTGAGAGTTTGTGTTGTGAAAAAGAAGCGGCTACCGATTAGACCAGCGCTGCGTCCGTGTCCATCAGCACTGCACTGCCCTGGCGGGCGGTCTGCATCAGGCTGGTGGTTTCAGGAAAAAGTTTGGCAAAGTAAAAGCGTGCGGTTTGCAGTTTGCCCAAGTAGAAGGGGTCCGCATTACCCGCCGCGATCTGGCGCAATGCCACCTGGGCCGTGCGCGCCCAAAAATAGCCCAGCGTCCAATGGCCGGCCACACGCAAATAGTCCACCGCCGCTGCGCCGACCTCATCCGGGTTTTGCATGCCCTTCATGGCGATGTCCATGGTGAACTGGGTCATCTGTTGGCCCAAGTCCGCGACCGGCTTGATGAACTCGACCATTTTTTCATTCGCCGCTTCCTCTTGGCCCAATTGCATCACGAGCTTGCCAAATTTACGCAGCGTGGCGCCATTGTTACCCAAAATTTTGCGTCCCAACAAGTCCAGCGACTGGATGGTGTTAGTGCCTTCGTAAATCATGTTGATGCGCGCATCACGCACATACTGCTCCATGCCCCATTCTTTGATGTAGCCGTGGCCGCCGAACACTTGGAGGCAAGTCGAAGTAGCAATCCATCCGTTGTCGGTGATGAAGGCTTTCACAATCGGCGTCAGTAGCGCCAGCATTTCGCCAGCGTCTTTGCGCACCTGTTCATCTGGGTGGCTGTGTTCCTGCTGCAAGAGCATGGTGCAAAAGCCTTGCATCGCGCGACCGCCCTCGGCATAGGCTTTAGCGGTGAGTAACATTTTTCGTACATCGGGGTGCACGATGATAGGGTCGGCGGCTTTGTCCTTGGCTTTGGTACCCGACAAGGAGCGCATTTGGATGCGGTCCTTCGCGTAAGCCAAGGCATTTTGGTAAGCCACTTCCGTCAAGGCCAGCGACTGGTTGCCCACCCCAAGGCGGGCCGCATTCATCATCACAAACATGCCGTTCATGCCTTTGTTGGGCGCGCCCACGAGGGTACCCGCGGCGCCATCCAAAACCATTTGGCAGGTGGCGCTACCTTTGATACCCATTTTGTGCTCCAGGCCGCCGCAGTAAATTCCATTGCGCGCGCCCAGGCTGCCGTCTTCATTGACCAAAAACTTAGGCACGATGAACAGGCTCACCCCCTTGATACCGGGAGGCGCATCGCTTAGGCGCGCCAGCACCAAGTGAACAATGTTGTCACTCATGTCGTGCTCGCCCGCACTGATGAATATCTTGTTACCGGTAATTCGGTAAGTGCCATCGGGCTGCAACTCGGCGCGGGTACGCATCAAGCCCAGGTCGGTCCCGCAGTGGGGCTCTGTCAGGCACATGGTGCCGGTCCACTCGCCGCTGACCATTTTGCCTAGATAAGTCGCTTTTTGCGCATCCGTCCCATGCGTCGCCAGCGAGGCATAAGCGCCATGCGTCAGGCCCGGGTACATAGTCCAAGCCTGGTTGGCACTGTTGAGCATTTCATAAAAAAAATTGTTCACGATTAGGGGCAGGCCCTGGCCACCATAGGCCGGGTCGCTGGACAGCGCCGGCCAGCCACCCGCCACATATTGGGCATAGGCCTCTTTAAAGCCCTTGGGTGTTGTCACCTGGTGTGTCGCCTGATCCAGGTGGCAGCCTTCAGCATCACCAGACATATTGAGGGGAAATAGAATTTCAGAGGCAAATTTCCCGCCCTCCTCCAGCACGGCATTCATAGTTTCCGCGTCCATATCGGCGTGCGCCGGCATGGCCTTGAGGTCGTCCACCACGTGTAATAACTCGTGCATAACAAACTGCATATCGCGCAGGGGCGGGGTGTAGCTGGGCATAAAGCAAACTCCTAGGTATTAATAAATCGAGGGGGCAAAGGATAGGTTTTTGCTCAGGCGGAACTCAGCGTAACTCCCAGGGCCTGGCCATTTCTCTGCAAAATGTTTTCAAAGCCTTGGTTGGCTTGCGCCAGTGAACCGGGTTTCTGTAAAAACCGGGCCTCATAGTGCAGGGCCAATATCAAACCGTGAATTTCAAAGGCAATTTGTGCAGCGTCCGCTTGCTCCGCCAAGTGGTCGCACTCCTTGGCCTGCACCACCGCACGGAATAGCGCGTCCTGCCATTGGCGTACCGCATGGGCCAATGCATCGCGCACCGGACCCGGTCGGTCGTCAAACTCCACAGCGCCACTAATAAATATGCAGCCCGACTGAATTTCCACTGCCACTCGCTTCATCCAATTTTCAAATAATGCACGCAATCGCGGCAAGCCGCGCGGCTGTTGCAAGGCCGGGAAAAATATTTCCTGCTTGAAACAGTTGAAATACTCGTCGATCACGGAAATTTGCAGCTCCTCGCGGGAGCCGAAGTGCGCAAATACGCCCGATTTGCTCATGTGCATCACTTCGGCCAGCAAGCCGATACTCAGGCCCTCTAGGCCCAACCGGGTACTCAGCGACACCGCCGCCTGAACGATAGCCTGCTTGGTTTGCTGCCCCTTGAACAAGGCGCGCCCTGAACTCTTAGGTTCCGAGGCCTCCGGCGGAGGGCTAAGCGTGGCGGCAGATGACATGGATCGGAGCTAGATACAAAATAGAACGACCGTGCTATTTTGCACCAGATATCCCACGGGGCGGCTTATCCCCCGAGATTTATAGGTATTTTTCCATTCAGGACGGGCGAATCATGGTGCCACAAGGCTGGTCGCTAAGGATTTCCAGCAACAAGACGTGGGGTATGCGACCATCAATGATGTGCACTGCCTTCACGCCGCTTTTGGCAGCGTCGAGCGCCCCGCTGATTTTAGGCAGCATGCCGCCGGAAATACTGCCGTCTGCCACCATGGCATCAATTTGGCGCGGGCTCAATTCGGTTAGTAAGTCCCCGGACTTATTCAGCACGCCACTGATATTGGTGAGCATTAGGAGTTTTTCAGCTTGCAACACAGTCGCCAATTTGGCCGCCACCACATCGGCATTGATGTTGTAACTTTCGTTATGCTCACCAAAGCCTATGGGGCTGATCACCGGGATGAAAGCATGGTCCTGCAAAGCCTGCAACAAGATGGGGTCCACGCTCACGATATCACCCACTTGGCCAATATCGTGCTCCATCGTCGGGTCTGACTGGTCCAACATTTTGAGTTTCTTGGCGCGGATCAATCCACCGTCGCGGCCCGTCAGACCTACGGCTTTGCCACCGGCCTGGTTAATGAGTCCGACAATTTCCTGTTGCACCTGACCGGCAAGCACCCACTCCACGACGCCCATGGTTTCCGCGTCCGTGACCCGCATGCCCTGGATGAAGGAGCCGGTCTTTCCCAAACGCTGCAATGCATTTTCAATTTGAGGGCCACCACCGTGCACCACCACGGGATTCATGCCCACGAGCTTGAGCAAGACCACGTCCTGCGCAAATGCCGCCTGCAAAGCGGGATCGGTCATTGCATTTCCGCCGTACTTAATCACCATGGTCTGGCCGTGGTACTTGCGGATAAAGGGCAAAGCCCGAGATAAGGTATCCGCCTTGTCGAAGAAGGAAGGTAGGGTCATGGCGTAATCGCTTCGGGTAATGGCCACAATTATGGACCGCGAAAGCCAGGAGACCCCTTGCGCCGTAGCAAAATGATCAACGCACTGGGTAGGGTCGCACCACATGAAGGATAGGGGCCTGGGCCTAGATCCAAACTAGGCGGTGATATGCATGCCTTTTGCTGACCGCAATTTCTCAGCGTCCGCCCAGAAATAATCGCATACCGCTACAGTTCTGTTGCGGCTGCGCGCAAATAAAATCGGCTTCCAAAACGTCTAGCCTAGACGTTCAGGAAGCCTGCGAATACCCTTAATGAGCGGCAGGGCTGGACACCGCAAAAGACTCTTTGGACTGACCCTGAGCAATCAAAGAGGCGAGCCATTTAGGGGTGAGTCCGCGTCCGGACCATGTCTCGCCGTTGGGACCGCGGTATTTGGCTGCTACGGGCTGACCGGCTTTACGGCCGGCTTTAGCTGCCTTGACCGGCTTTACTTTGGCTGGACGGCCGGCTTTAGCGGAGCCCTTGGCATTCTTGCGAGTCTGCAAATCCTTCATGGTGATACCAAAAGCTTGCATCTTGGCTTGGATATCACGGACGGTGGCGGCGAATTCTTTCGACTTAATCTCAGACGCCTGTTTTTGCAGCTTTTCGATTTGACCTTGAATGTCAATTAAATTAGTCATTACAACCTCCAAAAATATACTAGACCAATATTATAGACCTAAATTACTAAAAACTCAGTAAAACCGTTGACTATAAAATGTTAAATGTCAATAAAATACTATTTACATCCAAATAAAATGATTAATCTGTTATCACATTTCAAGATATGAATTAGCTGAAAATATTTAAAAAAATGGTAAAGGCAGGTAAAGACTACAAAGCAAACACCGAAAGTACGCCGAGATTTTGGGCAGAGCTTTGCGTTCGAGGGGCCAAAATTTCCTGACGTCCATGTTCAAGATCTCAGACAATCGGCTTTGCGTTTAGTATGTCAAGTTAAATTCTTGAAGCACTATGATTTATAAATTCAAATCCAAGGCAACTGGCGATCTCATCATGCTGGAGGAGAACGGACGCACTATATTGCGCATCATAGGGAAAACAGACCCACAGGCACTCAAACAAGGTATCGTCCTACCAAAGGACATGCCCGCTGCAATTGCCGCCCTGCAAGAGGCGGTGATCCACGAAGAGGCCCGAAACCAAGAAAAAGCACATGCTGCGCCGGAGGCGGGACGGGCTAACGCAGGCGCAATACAAGGCATTGGTCTGCGCCAGCGCAGCCTGCCATTTATCCGGATGCTGGAGCGTTGCCACGCCGAAAACAAAGAAATCGTCTGGGGCGTATAGCCGCAGACGATTTCGGGTGGCACTAGGCAATGAAGCCGCAACCAGACCCGCTTTACGCGGGCCGTACCGACCTTAGTCGATATATTCCTTGGCAGCCGCAATCACAGGGCCCCATTTGGCGATTTCCGAAGCCACAAATTTCTTGTGCTCGGCAGGCTCCATGCGTTTATCAGTGACCACCACAGCTCCTAAAGCCTCTTGCTTTTTAATGAAGTCTGGGTCTTTCAAAGCCGCTTTGAGGGCCGTATTCAATTTCGTCACGACATCGGAAGGGGTTCCTTTAGGTGCGTACAGACCATGCCAAATAGTGACCTCAAATCCTTTTAAGCCCTCTTCCTGTAGCGTGGGTATATCCTTCAGTGCCGGTGTCGTCAGGCGCTTGGAAGTCGTAACGCCATAGGCATTTACTTTCTTCGCTTCAATTTGCACAGAAGTATTGGTGGTTTGGTCACACATCAGGTCGATTTGTCCACCAATTAAATCTGTCAAGGCAGGCGCCGTGCCTTTGTAGGGAATAGTCGTCATGTCCACCTGCACCGCGTTTTGGAGCATCAGACCGCATAAATGCGAGGCAGAGCCGATGCCCGCATTACCCAAATTAATCTTGCCCTTATTGGCATTTAACCAATCGCGCAATTCTTTAAAGTTTTTAGCGGGCATCGTTGGCCGGGCAATCACGGTCATAGGCACGTCGTTAATCATGCCAAGGTATTCAAAATCCGAATCGATTTTGAAAGGCATATTGCGCAGCAAATTGGGCATGCTGGCCATGGCAATATGGTTGAGCAAAATCGTATAGCCATCGGGATTGGCCTTGGCGACTTTATTCGAGCCAATCGAGCTACCCGCGCCCAACACGTTTTCGATCACGATGGTGGCATCGCCCAGCGGCTTGCGCATCGCTTCGGCCAAATCGCGTGCGACCCGGTCTGTGGGGCCTCCGGCCACAAAGGGCACCACGATAGTGATCGGTTTAGAAGGATAGGTTTGCGCAACAGCGGCAAAACTCAGCACAGCCAAGGCTGCTGCCAATAGTTTTTTCATAATGGTCTCCAACTGGTAAAAACCTGAGTCTAGCGCCTATTCGCATGGGCATGCATTAAAAAGGCTTGATTTAGCGCATATCCGAACTGAGGAAAGTCCCTACAAATACGAGTCAAAGCGCCAAACGTTTATTGATAGCTGCGGGCGTCTTCGATTACTTTGCCATCATTGGGCAGAGAACCCGGCGCCGCCAATTCCACCGTACCGCGCAATTTGGTGACATCGCGGATGGCTTCGCTGATGCGCGCCGACAGCCCCTCGCTGACGTTCGCGCTTTCTACTTTGAGGGTCATTTCATCCTGGGCCATGGCACCGCTCACCACCAAGCGGGCGCGTAGCACTTCGGGGAAGCGGCGCACGATGTCAGCCACTTGTTTAGGGTGGACAAACATCCCACGGATTTTGGTGGTTTGGTCGGCGCGGCCCATCCAGCCGCGAATACGGGTATTGGTACGTCCGCTCGGGCAGGTGCCGGGCAGGACGGCTGACAAATCGCCGGTACCGAAGCGAATCAAGGGATAAGCAGGATTCAGACTGGTAACCACCACTTCACCAACTTCGCCTGCCGCCACCGGGTCTCCAGTCCCAGGGCGCACAATTTCAACGATAACGCCCTCCTCCAACACCAAGCCCTCACGGGCTGCGGTCTCGTAGGCGATCAATCCCACATCCGCGGTGGCATAGCACTGGTAGCCCTGCACGCCGTGCTCGGTAAGCCAATCGCGCAGCGAAGGTGGAAAAGCCTCACCAGAAAGTAAAGCTTTGCGCACGCTGGGCAGTGCAACGCCCATTTCAGCCGCTTTTTCCACAATAATTTTTAAGAAGCTAGGCGTGCCGACATAACCCGCCGGTTTCAATTCGGCCATCGCCGCAACTTGTTGCTCCGTCTGGCCAGTGCCACCGGCAAATACCGTGCAACCCAAAGCGTGGGCACCGGTCTCCATCATGGATCCGGCCGGCGTAAAGTGGTAGCTGAAACAGTTATGGATAAGCTCACCGCCGCGAAATCCGGCAGCAAACATCGCACGCGCCATGCGCCAGTAGTCACGCTGTGTGCCCTCGGGCTCGTAAATCAAACCAGGGCTGGCAAACAAACGCGGCATATGCGAACCAAAGCCCAAGGTACTAAAGCCGCCAAAAACATCGCCGCCCGCGGCACGCGAAGCTTTCTGTGTATCCAGAAGTTCCTGCTTGCGAACTACCGGCAAGCGCGATAGGGCTGCGAAGGAGTTGACCTCATCTGCTTTCACACCCGCCAGGCTGCTCATAAAAGCGGGGGCGTGGACTTGCGCATGCGCTACCTGTGTCGGCAGCGCATGCATCCATGCTGCCTCACGCGCCTCTTGGGTGCGGGTTTCCAGTGCGTCGTAATGCTGGGCCATAGACACTCCTGAAAAATTAAGCCAGCCAGCGCTTGCGGCGCTTGTAGCTCTTGACGTCTTTAAAGCTCTTGCGCTCGCCACCGCCCATGCCGAGGTAAAACTCTTTCACGTCTTCGTTATTGGCCAAATCGCTGGCTTGCCCATCCATCACCACGCGGCCCGATTCCATGATGTAGCCATAGTCCGCATAGCGCAGCGCCATATTGGTGTTTTGTTCAGCCAGTAAAAAAGTAACTTTTTCTTTTTGGTTCAGGTCTTTGACAATCTCAAACACCTCTTCTACGATTTGCGGTGCCAGACCCATAGAAGGCTCGTCGAGCAAAACCATGGTCGGGCTGGCCATCAGCGCGCGCCCGATAGCGCACATTTGTTGTTCACCGCCCGAGGTATACGCCGCCTGGCTGCTACGCCGCGTTTTCAGGCGTGGGAAATAGGCATAGACTTTTTCCAAATTGCCCGCGATTTCGGTCTTGCTCTTGCGCGTGTAGCTACCGGTGAGCAAGTTTTCTTCGATGGTGAGGTGGGCAAAGCAATGGCGCCCTTCCATCACCTGCACCACACCACGTTGCACCAGATCCGCTGGCGTCAGGTTCTCGATGCGCTCGCCACGCAATTCAATACTACCCTTGGTGACCGCGCCGCGCTCGCCTTTCAACAAATTAGAAACCGCGCGCAAAGTCGTGGTTTTGCCGGCACCATTGCCACCCAAAATGGTGACGATGGCCCCTTGTGGCACCTGCAAGGAAACGCCCTTGAGCACCAAAATCACATGGTTGTAAATGACTTCAATGCCATTGACATTGAGGACGATAGAGGGGGCTTCAGCCATAGTGGAAATTCCCGTTAAACCTGGGGAAAGAGCGCGCCAGGACGCTCTTTCCCCAGGCCACTCTGGACGAGTGGCCTAGGTGCTTGTAAAAGCGGTGAACGATCAGGTCTGGCAGTCCTTGGCATCGCGACGGGTCAGCTTTTTCTCGGCGGCGTATTTATCAGCATATTGACGCACCAGCGGCTTAATGATGGAGGTGTCTGCCTCAATCCAATCCGATGCGTACTGCCATTTCTTGCCGTCCCAAGTATGGATGCGGGCAGAACGTGAGCCTTCGTGGTCCACGCAGGTCGTGCTGATGGGTTTCATCACGGAGTCCAGCTTAAGTGCTTTCAGACGCTTGGCATCTACGGCCAAGTTTTCCAGGCCCCACCGGATTTGCTCGCCGTCCATGACCTTGCCCTTACCGAAGCGCTCTTGCGCACGGCGCACGGCCTCCACGCCAAGCGCTGCGCTGACCATGCCCCGGTTGTACAGCACGGTCGAAACTTCTTCCATGGGACCGGTACCCTGGCCTTTGCCGTGCACGAACTTCTTGATGTCTTCGATGACGGCACCACCTTCGCCAGTAGCGACCAGGCCGCTATAGCCCTTAGCCGCTTCACCGATGTCCTTGACATCCGGTTCGCCAGCAGACCACCACACGCCATACATTTTTTCGCGTGGGTAACCGGTCGCGACAGCCTCTTTCAAGGCCGCAGAATTCATCACACCCCAGCCCCAGAGCAACACATAGTCCGGGCGGTTTTGGCGAATTTGCAACCAGGTAGCCTTTTGCTCAATACCGGGTGCAGTCACCGGCAGCAAGCTCAAATCAAAGCCTTGCATCTTGGCGCGTTCTTGCAACAAAATGATTGGCTCTTTGCCATAGGGACTGTCGTGATATACCAAGGCAATTTTCTTACCCTTCAGATTGCCGCCTTCTTTGGCCGTGATGTGCTGCATCAAAATATCAGCGCCAGACCAGTAGGTGCCCATGAGCGGAAAATTCCATTTGAAGACGCCGCCATCGCTGGACTCGGAGCGGCCGTAACCGCCGGTAATCAAGGCGTTCTTGTCGTTAGGTGCCTTTTCCGTCAACGCAAAGGTGATGCCGGTGGAGAGCGGCTGAAAAATCGCTCCCGACGCTTTGCCTTTGAGGCGCTCATAGCATTCCACGCCGCGGTCCGTGGCGTAGGCGGTATCGCACTCCTCAAAGCTAAGCTTCACACCGTTGATGCCTCCATCGCGGGCGTTGATCAGCTTGAGGTAATCCACAAAACCGTTGGCCCATGGCACGCCATTAGGGGCGTAGGCGCCAGAACGGTAAGGCAGTACCGGGAAAAATTGCTCTTTCGCCTGTGCAAAAGACGCCGTGGGCACCAAGGCCGAAACAGCGCCAGCCACCAAGGCGATAGCCAATGTGAGCTTACGAATCGTCATACATGTCTCCTTGAATATTGAAACAAACCACCAACAAAAAACCAACTCAAACAAGCAAAAATCAATGCGGGAAAGGCCAAATACGCATCTTTTGCTTACCCACGCTCCACAAGCGCGCCAAACCGTGCGGCTCCACAATCAGGAACCAAACGATCAACGCACCAAACACTATAAATTCGGCGTGGGTCAATGTCGCCGTGTCCACATTAAATCCAAACAAATGGCCCAAGACGGGCAGGAACTGGTTGATCGCAATCGGCAAGACCACAATAAACGCGGCGCCAAAAAAACTGCCCATCACCGAGCCCATGCCACCCAAGATCACCATAAATAGCAACTGAAACGAGCGGTCCACCGAGAAGGCCGCAGGCTCCCAAGAGCCCAAGTACACAAAAGCCCACAATGCGCCGGCCACACCGACGATAAAGGAACTGACGGCAAAGGCGCTGAGCTTGGCGTACATGGGGCGGATTCCAATGACGGCGGCAGCCACGTCCATGTCGCGGATGGCCATCCACTCGCGGCCAATCGCGCCGCGCACCAAGTTTTTAGCCAACAAGCCAAACACTACCAAAAAGCTTAGGCAAAACAAATACTTGGCCAGCGGCGTGGTGATGGCAAAACCCAGCACCTGCAAATCTGAAACCGAGGCCGTGCCCGAGGCCGAGTCATTGGTAAACCACGTGATACGCAAAAACGCCCAGTCGCAGAAAAACTGCGCCGCTAAGGTGGCCACTGCCAAGTACAAGCCTTTGACCCGCAAGCTGGGCACGCCAAAAAATATACCAACCAAAGTGGAAAACACGCCTCCTAAGAGGATCGCCAGCACCACTGGCATGCCATCGACCCGAATAAAAAAGTTGTAGGCCGCATAAGCACCCACCGCCATGAAGGCGCCAGAGCCTAAAGAGATCTGGCCGCAGTAACCGACCAAAATATTGACCCCTAAAGCCGCCAGCGACAGGATGAGGAAGGGCACCAAAATAGCGCGGAACATGTATTCGTCGGCCAGGAATGGCACGCCGATAAATGCAAAGGCGATAAGCAGCAATACACCGACGCGGTCTTGCGTGATGCCAAATATCTGCTGGTCCGCCCGGTAGCTGGTTTTGAATTGGCCGTTTTCTCTGTAAAACATGGTGTGTTCCTTCAGACGCGGTCAATAATTTTTTCGCCGAACAGGCCTTGCGGA
>CAMBNY010000056.1 GCA_945869165.1 Comamonas sp. lk
TGAGCAACCGCACCGCCGAACTCCGGGGGTATCTTTGACTACGCTGCCAAATCAGAGCGCCTGCGCACCGTCAACGCCTGGCTGGAAGACCCCACTGTATGGAACGACAGCAAACGCGCCCAGGAACTAGGCAAAGAGAAGAAAGCCCTGGATGGGGTGGTCGTCACGCTCGATGACCTAACACGCGACCTGTCCGACAACACCGAACTGTTCGAAATGTCGCGCGACGACGGCGACGAGGCGGGTCTGCTGACCATTGAAGCCGATGCCGCCCGGTTGGCGCTGATCATCGAAGGCCTGGAATTTAGGCGCATGTTCAACAACCCGGCCGACCCGATGAATGCCTTTTTGGACATCCAGGCAGGCGCAGGCGGCACCGAGGCCTGCGACTGGGCCAGCATGCTGCTGCGCCAATACCTTCGCTACGCCGAGCGCAAAGGCTTTGCCACCACCATCGAAGACGAAACTGCCGGTGACATTGCCGGCATCAAAGGCGCGACCATCAAGATCGAGGGCGAATACGCTTTTGGCCTTTTGCGTACCGAGACCGGCGTACACCGCTTGGTGCGCAAATCGCCTTTTGACAGCTCGGGCGGACGCCACACCAGTTTTGCCAGCGTGTTTGTCTATCCCGAGGTGGACGACTCCATCGAGATCGACATCAACCCCGCCGATGTGCGCGTGGACACCTTCCGCGCTAGCGGCGCCGGGGGCCAGCACATCAATAAAACCGACTCGGCGGTACGCCTAACCCATTTGCCCACCGGCATCGTGGTGCAGTGCCAGGACGGGCGCAGCCAGCACGGCAACCGCGACGTGGCTTGGAAGCGCCTGCGCAGCCGCCTCTACGATTTTGAAATGCGCAAGCGCATGGAAGAGCAGCAAAAACTGGAAGACACCAAGACCGACGTCGGCTGGGGCCACCAGATTCGCAGCTATGTGCTGGACAACAGCCGCATCAAAGACTTGCGCACCAATTACGAAACCTCGGCCACCCAAAAAGTGCTCGATGGCGACCTCGACCCTTTTATTCAAGCCTCGCTCAAGCAAGGCGTGTAAACCCATGACCGGCCTGGCGCCTATTTGCCCCGCCCCGTCCATCTCAGGAGTGAACCCATGACGCAAGCAACCGACGGCAGCCAAGCCGCAGCCGCTATTTACCGCAAGGACTACCAGGGGCCACCTTTTTGGATCGACACCGTCGATCTGAGCTTTGACCTGGACCCGGCCAAAACCCGGGTACTGAACAAAATGCGCCTGCGCCGCAACCCCGATGTACCCGCCCAAGCCCTGCGCCTGGATGGCGAAGAACTGAATCTGGCGCGCGTGCTGGTCAACGGCCAAGGCACTTCTTTCAAGATGGATGGCGACAAGCTGGTCCTGGAAAACCTGCCTGAAGGCCACGAGCCTTTCGACCTGGAAATTTTCACCACCTGCGCCCCAGCCAAAAACAGCAAGCTCATGGGCTTGTATGTGAGCAACGATTCGTTTTTCACGCAATGCGAAGCCGAAGGCTTTAGGCGCATCACCTATTTTCTGGACCGGCCCGATGTGATGGCCAGCTATACCGTCACGCTGCGGGCGGATAAAGCGCAGTTCCCGGTCTTGCTGTCCAACGGCAACCTGGTGGAGCAAGGCGCGTTGGGCGATGGCCGCCACTTTGCCAAGTGGGTGGACCCGCACAAAAAACCGGCTTACCTTTTTGCCCTGGTGGCGGGGAAACTGGTATGCCGCGAGCAGCGCATCACCGCGCGCAGCGGCAGCGACCATGTGCTGCAAGTGTGGGTGCGTCCGGGCGATTTGGACAAAACCGAGCACGCTATGGAATCGCTGATGGCCTCGGTGGCCTGGGACGAAGCCCGCTTTGGCCTGGCGCTAGACCTGGAGCGCTTCATGATCGTGGCCACCAGCGATTTCAATATGGGCGCCATGGAGAACAAAGGCCTCAATATCTTTAACACCAAGCTGCTGCTGGCCAACCCGGCTACGGCCACCGATGGGGATTACGCGAATATCGAAAGCGTGGTGGGCCACGAATATTTTCACAACTGGACCGGCAACCGCGTTACCTGCCGCGACTGGTTTCAGCTGAGCCTCAAAGAAGGCCTCACCGTGTTTCGCGACCAAGAGTTCAGCCAGGATTTAGCGGGCGACGCCTCGGCACGCGCGGTCAAGCGCATCGAAGACGTCCGCTTGTTGCGCACCGTGCAATTTCCCGAAGACGCGGGCCCCATGGCGCATCCGGTGCGGCCCGATAGCTATGTGGAGATCAACAACTTTTACAGCGTCACCGTCTATGAAAAAGGCGCCGAAGTGGTGCGCATGATGCAGACGCTGGCGACCGATAGCGCAGCCGTGTCGGGCCGCGAAGGTTTTGCCCGAGGTATGAAGCTGTACTTTGAGCGCCACGACGGACAGGCCGTGACTTGCGACGATTTTGCACAGTCCATTGCCGACGCCAATCCGCAATCGCATTTGGCCGCGCTGCTGGAGCCCTTCAAGCGCTGGTACAGCCAAGCCGGTACGCCGCAACTCACTGCTGGCGGCCACTATGACGCGGACAAGCAGACTTACCACATGACCTTTATGCAAAACAGCACCGCGCGGCCGGGGCAGCAAGCCAATGCGCCCTTCGTCATTCCGGTCAGCCTGGGCCTGGTCGGAATGCACAGCGGCGCAGCGCTGCCGCTTTTTACAGCGCCCGATGCCACGCCCACCGACAGCCATTTGCTGGTCATGTCTGCGCAAGACTTAGAGATCACGTTCTACCAAGTCGCCGAGGAGCCGGTGCCCTCGGTGCTGCGCGGTTTTTCCGCGCCGGTGGTGCTGCACTGCGAATACAGCGATGCGCAATTGCTGGTCTTGCTAGCGCATGACACCGATCCCTTCAACCGCTGGGAAGCCGGGCAGCGCCTGGCCATGCGCCGCGCGCTGGCGGCGATTGCAAACGGCACTACGCCAGAGCAGGTTTTGGACAGCGCGTTTTTAGAAGCCATGCGCCAGGTGCTACGCCACCCTGGCCTGGACGCGGCCTTCAAAGAACTGACGCTGACCTTACCTTCTGAAGCCTATATCGCCGAGCAATTGCCCCAGGTGGACCCACAGCAAGTGCACGCAGTGCGCGAAGCCATGCGCTTGCAAATGGCGCGCGCCCTGCATGCCGATTGGCAGTGGGCGTTTGAGGCGCATCGCCATAACGGCGCTTTCAAACCGGATGCCTTGTCGGCGGGTCGCCGTGCTCTGGCTGGGCAGGCCCTTGTTTATTTGTGCTTGGCCGGCGTGGCCGACCAGGACATGCAATGGCAAGGCACCGCGCTGCGTAGCTTTGAAGCCGCTGGCAATATGACCGACCGCTTTAACGCGCTGAACGCGCTGGTAGGCAGCGGCAGCGCTTTGGCGGCGCAGGCACTGGCGCAGTTCCACACCTTGTTCAAAAACGAGGCGCTGGTGATTGACAAATGGTTTGCCATTCAAGCCGGTACCTGCGACCGGGGTGGCCAGGTGCTGAGCCAAGTGCGCCAGCTGATGGAGCACCCGGACTTCACTTTGCGCAACCCCAACCGGGCGCGCAGCTTGATTTCTGTGTATTGCAACAACCCCGGCGCCTTCCACCGGCCCGATGCCGCGGGCTATGTGTTCTGGAGCAAGCACGTGGCCGATCTGGACGCCATCAACCCGCAAGTGGCCGCCCGCTTGGCGCGCACGCTAGACCGCTGGGCTCAACTGGCCGAGCCCTACCGCAGCGGCGCCCGCGAGGCCTTGCTGCGGGTTGCCGCCAAACCTGATTTAAGCAATGATGTGCGCGAAGTGATTGACCGGGCGCTGTCCATTTAGGCCCTGCGCCAAAGCCGCCCCACCCGTTTGGAGAACATGAACATGGCCAAATCCATATCCCTCACACGCTATCTGGTGGAGCAACAACGGGTGGACGGGCTGATCCCCTCGCAACTGCGCTTGCTGCTGGAGGTGGTGGCCCGGGCCTGCAAAAGCATTAGCCATTCGGTGAACAAAGGCGCCTTGGGCGAAGTGCTGGGCAGCGCGGGCAGCGAAAACGTGCAAGGCGAAATCCAGAAAAAACTGGACATCATCGCCAACGAAGTGCTGATCGAAGCCAATGAATGGGGCGGCCATCTCGCAGCCATGGCCAGCGAAGAGATGGACGAGATCTACCAGGTACCCAACCGCTACCCGCGTGGCGAATACCTGCTGTTATTTGACCCCTTAGACGGCTCTAGCAATATCGACGTCAATGTCAGCATCGGCACTATTTTTAGCGTACTGGTCAAGCCCGAAGGCGTGGACGTGTCGGAACAAGACTTTTTGCAAGCGGGCCACCAGCAAGTGGCTGCGGGCTACTGCGTATATGGCCCGCAAACTACTTTGGTGCTGACGGTAGGCCACGGCGTAGCCATGTTCACCCTGGACCGCGAGCAAGGCTCTTTTATGCTGACGCAAGAGCATGTGCGCATACCCGACGACACCCAAGAATTTGCTATCAACATGAGCAATATGCGCCATTGGGATGCCCCCACCACGCGCTACATCGACGAATGCCTGCAAGGCAGCGAAGGCCCGCGTGGCAAAGACTTCAATATGCGCTGGATCGCCAGCATGGTGGCCGATGTGCACCGCATCCTGACGCGCGGTGGCGTGTTTATGTACCCCTGGGACAAGCGCGAACCCAATAAGGCGGGCAAGCTGCGCCTGATGTACGAAGCCAACCCCATGGCCTGGCTGGTCGAACAAGCCGGCGGCGCCGCCACCAATGGCCACCAACGCATTTTGGACATCGCGCCAGAACAACTGCACCAACGCGTCAGCGTGGTGCTGGGCTCGAAAAATGAAGTCGATCGGGTGACGCAGTACTACGCGCAAGCCACCCCGGCCTGAAGGCCTGCTAAATACCCCCCTGGCTATAATCCCGCGCTGGTGTGCCGGTGTAGCTCAGTCGGTAGAGCAGCTCATTCGTAATGAGAAGGTCGGGTGTTCGATTCATCTCTCCGGCACCAATGAAATCAAGTACTTAGCCTCGCGTAAATGAAGCGGGGCTTTTTTATGTGTGCCGAATGTGTGCTCGCTTTAAACCGTCGATAAATTCTGTTGAAGCGGCAAGCAATCAATTCAGATCACAACGCCTTTATAGGTGCCGTAAGCAGCATCCACCCCCGCGCCCCGAGTAAATCGATGCCCTTCGGCGGCCAGTACGATTTCCAGCGCGGCTAAGGTTTGCAGCACGCAGTCGGGTCGCGCGTTGTAGCCCATTGCGCCTATGCGCCAGACCCTGCCCGCAAGGGGGCCAAAGCTGGTGCCGATTTCGATATTGAAGTCATTAAGCAAAGCGGCGCGTAGTTTGTCGCCATTCACGCCATCGGGTACATACACGCCAGTGACATTGGGCATTTTGTTGGCTTGGTCGCCGTAGAGCTTGAGGTTCATGCCTTGCAGACCCGCCGCCACCGCGCGCGAGGCGGCGGCGTGGCGCGCATAGGCAGCTGGCAGGCCTTCTTGCACAAATATACGCGCGCATTCGCGCGAGCCATACAGCATGGTGGTGGCCTCGGTGTGGTGGTTCAGGCCAGCATCGCTCCAGTAGTCCATCACCATGGCCAAATCCATGTAATTAGATGCAATGCGCTGCCCGGCGCCTGGTACATAGCCCGCCGGTTGCAAGCCATCTTCAATATGACGGCGTCGGTAAATGACACGGGCCATCGCGTCCGACAGGGTAATAGGCGCCGCGCCCGAGGGGCCTGCCAAACACTTTTGCAAACCAGCGGTGACCGCATCAATCTGCCAAGCGTCCACCGGCAAAGGCGTACCGCCGCAGGAGGCGGTGGCATCGACTTGCAACATGGCGCCATAACGGTGACACAAGGCGCCCAGCCCGTCCAAGGGTTGCAGCATGGTGGTGGAGGTGTCGCCCTGGCACACAGCCACCAGTTTGGGCGAAAAGTCTTTGATCGCCGCCTCAATCTGGGCCAGGTCAAACACCGTGCCCCAAGGCGCTTGCACCACACGCACGTTGGCAGCGCAGCGCTGCGCGATTTCATTGAGCAATTGACCGAAGCGTCCGAAGCTGCACACCAGCACTTTGTCGCCCGGTTCGATGGCCGAGAGCATCACCATTTCAATGGCCGAGCGGGCGGTGCCGTCTAGCACCAAGGTCCAATCATTTTGCGTTTCAAAGAACTGGCGGTACAGCACCATGGTCTCGCGCATCATGCGCCGAAACTGCGGGTCAAACTGCCCTAGCAATTGCGAGGACATGGCCTTGAGCACGCGGGGGTCTGCGTTGATGGGACCGGGTCCCATCAACAGGCGCGGGGCGAAATGCAATTCGTCCAGTGCACTTGCGGGATGGGCCAGGGGCGACAAGGGGGGGAGTGGTGTGCCGGACATATGAAAGTATGATAGCAAATTGTTAACAAAAACCCGGACCGCCCTGGCATGAACGCTTCCCTGCACACGGCCGCTTTTATTAGCGCCAATTTGTACAAAGACTCGGTGGCGCTGATGCGTGTCGCCCAAGGTTTATTAGCCCTGCCTGGCGTGGTCAACGCCACGCTGCAAATGGGCAACCCGGCCAACAAAGACATTTTGCGCGAGGCCGGCCTGCTGCACAAGGCGGTGCAAGACGCCGGGCCCAGCGACGTGATGGTGGTGGTGCAGGCGCGCAGCGCCGCCGAGTGCGCCGCTGCGGTGGACAGCTGCCAGGCGCAGCTCGCGGGCACCCAGGCCTCAGGCGCAGGCGCAGGTGAGGCACAAGCCCTGCCCCGCAGCAACTTAGGCATGGGCCATGCTGCTTTGTCTGGTGCCAATATGGCGCAAATTTCGGTACCCGGCCCGTATGCGGCTGCCGAGGCGCTCAAGGCCATCAAGCTGGGCATGAATGTGTTTTTGTTCAGCGACAACGTGCCCCTGGCGCAAGAGGCAGCGCTCAAGCAAGAGGCCACGCGGCGCGGTTTGCTGGTGATGGGGCCGGACTGTGGGACCGCCATCATCGGCGGCGTGCCTCTGGCCTTTGCCAATGCCGTGCGGCGCGGCAATATTGGCCTGGTAGCGGCTTCGGGCACCGGCTTGCAGGAAGTCAGCACGCAGATTCACCGCATGGGCGGCGGCGTCAGCCACGCCATCGGCACCGGCGGGCGCGATGTGTATGAAGAAGTCGGCGGCGCCACCATGTTGCAAGGCATAGGACTGCTGGCCGCAGACCCCGGCACCAAAGTCATTGCCATTGTGTCCAAACCACCGGCGCCTGCGGTGGCAGAGCGCGTGTTGGCTGCCTTGAAGGCTAGCGGCAAGCCCTCGGTGGTGCTGTTTTTAGGCGCTACTGCAAGCGCGCCCCAAGCGGGCAAAGGCGCAGCGCCGCGCATAGCGCACACCCTGGTGGACTGCGCGGCCATGGCGGTTCGCTTGGCAGGCGCTAAGCGCCAGGCCCCGGCGCATTACCCTCTGCCGCGCAAACCGGTGTTTGCCAAAAGCCAAAAATACTTGCGCGCGCTGTACGCAGGTGGCACCTTCACTGCCGAGGCGCAAAGCCTATGGGCCGCTGCCGGACTCCAGGTCTGGTCCAACGTGCCACTAGACCCGGCGCTGGCCCTGCCCCACCCGCGCCAAGCCAGCCGCGAACACAGCGCCTTGGACTTGGGCGATGACGCATTTACCGTAGGCCGCCCGCATCCCATGATCGACCAGGCCGCGCGCATTGAGCGCTTACTGATCGAAGCCGCCGACCCCAGTGTGCGCGTCATCTTGCTGGACGTGGTCATCGGCTGGGGCGCGCACAGCAACCCGGCTGCCGAACTGGCCAGCGCCATCGTGCAAGCCAAAGCATTGGCCCGCAAACGCGGACGGCAACTAGCCATCGTCGGCTTTGTCTGCGGCACCGAGGCCGACCCGCAAGTGCTCTCGCAGCAGGAGGCTTTGTTGCGCAAGGCCGGCATGGTGCTCGCGGGCAATAGCGCCAACGCCGCTTGGTTGGCCGGGCAGTGGCTGCGATGAGCCAGCCCCCTGCATCGGCACGCAAACGGGTGGTGGTGGCACTGGGCGGTAACGCGGCCTACCCACCTACCATCCAAGGCACAGCAGACGAACAACTGGCCTTGATGCGCCAAGTTTGCGGGCATTTGGTGGAGATCATCCGCGCCGGTTGGCAATTGGTGCTCACGCATGGCAACGGGCCGGTGGTAGGCAATATTTTGTACCGCATGGCGCGTACCGCCGACGAATTACCGCCCATGCCCATGGATGTGTGCGTCGCGCATTCGCAAGGCGGAATGGGCTATATGCTGCAACAAAGTTTTGCCAATGTGCTGGTCGATAGCGGCATGGATATTGTGGTGTCTTGCGTGGTGACCGAAGTGGAAGTCGATGCCGACGACCCGGCCTTTGCCAACCCGACCAAGCCGGTAGGCAAGTTTTTTAGCGAAGCCGATGCGCGCGACATGGCGCAAAAAACCGGCTGGCATTTCGCCGAAGACTCCGGGCGTGGCTGGCGGCGCATGGTAGCCAGCCCCAAGCCGAAAAAAATTCTTGACCTCAAAACCATTGATGCCTTGCTGGACGCCGGTGTGATCCCCATCGCCTGCGGCGGCGGCGGCATACCAGTGCTGCATGGTGCCAACGGGCATTGGACCGGCGTACCTGCCGTCATCGACAAAGACCTCACCAGCGCCATGCTGGCCGCGCATTTGCATGCCGACGCTTTGATCATGCTCACCGGCGTGGACCGCGTGGCCCTGGATTTCAACAAGCCCACGCAGCGCTGGCTAGACCACATGACTTTGGCACAGGCCCGCGACTACAGCGCGCAAGGCCAATTCCCGGCAGGCAGCATGGGCCCCAAAATCGACGCGGCCATGAGCTACCTGCAAGAGCTGCCCAATGCCAACCACGAGGGCGAAGTCATCATCACCTCGCTGGAGCAGGCCTTCGAGGCTTTGATGGGGCGCGCGGGTACGCACATCACCATGCAAACGCCCAAGCCGTGAGCACCGACACCCTGGCGCTGGCGCGCGTACCCGGCTTTGAAAGCACGCATTACGCGCTCTTGGACGGGCGCATCGTCTGGACTGGCGAGACCGCGCACAGCGACCATCCGCGCAATCTGGCAAACCCTTGGCAAGCCGGGCCTGCGCACTACCAAGCCCAGGCTTTGCGCAAGGGCGCGGCGCTGGCTTGGCACGCACTGCAAACACAGGCGCGCCCGGGCCTCTTGGCCTGGCTGGGCGGCCAGACCTTGCCCTTTCCACTGAACTTGGCAGCGCAGCGCCTGGACGATTTAGCGCAAGCACTAAACAGGCAAAACCTGGCTGCATTTGAAGCCGCTTGCCTGCGCCTGCTGGGCTTGGGTGTGGGCCTCACGCCCAGCGGCGATGACTTGGTGGGCGCAGTGTTTTTTACCCTGCGCCACGCGCCCATAGCCCAATGGCACGCCGCGATGCCGAGCTTGCGCACACGCATCAGCCGCACCGCGCAAAGCGCCAGCAACCCGATCAGCGCCGCGCTGCTGGACGATTTATTGCAAGGCAGCAGTTACCGCGCTTTGCATGAATTTTTTGATGCTCTGCATTCACAACAAACACCTGCTATCGAAGAAGCCATGCGCGCCCTGCTGCGCATAGGCGCGAGCTCCGGCGCCGATATGCTGACCGGCGTGCTGCTGACCCTGTTAACACCCCAACTTCCTGCCAAGCGACTATGACTCTAAGTACCAATACCCTACTGACCCAAGCGCCCACGGTGCTCAATATCGGCATCGATGGTTTTAACGACAGCATCAGCCAGCACGGTGGCCAGGTCGAGCATCTGCCCTGGCGCCCTCCAGGCAATGCCGACCCGCTACTGGCCTGGAACCTGGCGCGTCTGATGGACGACGCCCGCATCACCGCCGCCAACGCCGAGGCCTGCAAACGCATCATCCAATCGCGCCCGATGTGGGAAGACATTGCCATGCGCGCCGACGGTGTGTGGCCGGAAATGAAAGGCACCCGCCTCTTGCTGCACGCCGGCCCGCCGGTGGCCTGGGACGCGATGTGCGGGCCCATGCACGGCGCCATGGTCGGTGCGGTGCTTTATGAAGGCTGGGCCAAAACCCCCGAACAAGCGCAAAAAATGCTGGCGCGCGGCGATATCGAATTTGCGCAATGCCACGACTTTGGTGCCGTGGGGCCTATGACCGGCATCATCAGCGCCTCTATGCCTTTGATCCAGGTGCGCGACGCCACGCATGGCAATGTGGCCTACACCAATATCAACGAAGGCATTGGCCGCTGCCTGCGCTTTGGCGCCAACGGACCGGATGTGTTGCAAAAACTCAAATGGTTTGAGGACGTGTTAGCCCCGGTCCTCAAAGCGGCGGTGCGTCATAACTTTGATAAAACCGGCGGCATCGACCTCAAAGCCATCCAGTCGCAAGCGCTGCTCATGGGCGACGAAGTGCACAGCCGCAATGCCGCATCGACCGCTTTGTTTTTTATGGCCTTGGCGGTGCCCTTGGCGGCAGAACACAAAGGCTTGTCGCAAAGCCAGATTCACCAAAGTCTGGACTTTGTGGCCAAGACTTCGCAGTTTTTCCTCAACTACTCGATGGCCGCGTGCAAGGCCATCATGGACGCGGCGCATGGGGTGCCCTTTAGCTCGGTGGTTACCGCCACCGCGCGCAACGGTACCGAAACCGGCCTGCGCATCAGCGGCCTGGGCAAGCAGTGGTTTACGGCAACGTCCGACTTGCCCCAAGGCTTGTTCTTCCCCGGCTTTAAACAAGAAGACGCCTGCCCAGATATCGGCGATAGCGCCATCACCGAGACCGCCGGTTTGGGCGGCTGTTCGTTTGCCGCCTCGCCCGCGTTGACGCTGCTGGCCGGTGGCTCGGTCAGCGACGCGGTGCGCTACAGCCTGGAGATGTACGAAATCACCGTCACCAAAAATCCGGCGCTCAGCTTGCCAGCCTTGGACTTTGAAGGCGCGCCCTGTGGCATCGACGTGCGCAAAGTGCTGGACACCGGCATCCGCCCTGTCGTGACCACCGGCATTGCGCATAAGCAGGCGGGCGTGGGCCAAATTGGCGCGGGCATTGTGCGCGTGCCCATGGCCTGTTATGCCAAAGCGCTGGACGCGATGGCCACCCAATTTTTGAATGACTGAAAGAGCCCCATGCGCCAAACCCTGACTTCCCCGCGCGGCATGGTTACCGCGCCCCACCACCTGGCCGCAGGCAGCGCCTGCGCCGTGCTGCGCGAAGGTGGCAATGCCATCGAAGCCATGGTCGCCGCTGCGGCCACGATGGCCGTGGTCTATCCGCACATGAACGCCATCGGCGGCGACGGCTTTTGGCTGATTTCCGAGCCTGGGCAGGCGCCGGTGGCCATCGATGCCTGTGGCCGCGCGGCGGGCGCAGCGACGATTGATTTTTATGCGAGCCAAGGCCTCAAAGCCATTCCCGGACGCGGCCCGTTGGCGGCCAATACCGTGGCCGGTGCGATTTCGGGTTGGCAAGAGGCGCTGGTGCATAGCGCGCGCATGGGTGGTGCATTGCCCACTTCACGGTTATTGCAAGACGCGATTTGGTACGCCCGCGAAGGCGCACCGGTGACGCAAAGCCAGGTCAATTTCACCACCAAATTTTTGCCCGAACTGGCCAACGTGCCTGGCTATGCCGGGCAGTTTTTGGACCCGGCGCAAAGCGCTGGTCACAGCCCCACCGTACCGCACGTGGACACCTTGCGCCGCTACCCTGCGCTGGCCGCCACCTTGCAAACCTTGGCCGATAAAGGCTTGGATGATTTTTACCGGGGCGGCGTGGCCGCAGCCATTGCGGCTGAACACGAACGCTTAGGTGGCCCCTTGCGCTTAGCGGACTTGCATGCCCATCGCGCCAGCAGCGTGCAGCCGCTCAGCGTCAAGATCAGCGGGGCCACGCTCTTCAATATGACGCCGCCCACGCAAGGCATTGCGTCCCTCATGATCTTGGCGATTTTTGACCGGCTGCGGCTGCGCCACGGCATTCGCGAGGCCGACGGTGCGCCCTATTTGCATGCGCTGGTGGAGGCGACCAAGCAAGCCTTCAAAGTACGCAACCGCTATGTCGCCGACCCGGCCACCATGGCCGCGATGGGCGTCACACCGCAGCAGTTTTTAAGCGACAGTTTTATCGATCAATGCGTGGAGGCCGTGGACATGCACAAAGCCCTGCCCTGGCCGGAACGCAGCATTCCCGGCGACACGATTTGGATGGGTACGGCCGACAGCGCGGGCCGCATGGTCAGCTACATCCAAAGCGTGTACTGGGAGTTTGGCTCGGGCGTGGTCTTGTCGGACACCGGCGTGGCCTGGCAAAACCGGGGCTCCAGCTTTTCGCTGGACAGCGCTTCGCACCTGGCGCTGGCGCCGCACAAAAAACCGTTTCACACCCTCAACCCGGCGCATGCGCGCTTTGACGACGGGCGCCACATGGTCTACGGCAATATGGGCGGCGACGGCCAGCCACAAAGCCAATCGGCTGTGTTCAGCCGCTATGCGTTGTACGGACAAACTTTGCAACAAGCCGTCAGCGCGCCGCGCTGGCTGCTGGGCAAAACTTGGGGCCAGGAAAGCACCACCCTCAAGTTTGAAAACCGCTTTGACCCCCAAGTGCTACAAACCCTGGCCGCTGCCGGGCATGATGTGGAAGTGCTGAACGACTACAGCGACACCATGGGCCACGCCGGTGCTATCGTGCGCCAAGGCAATGGCTTGTACTTAGGCGCGGCGGACCCGCGTAGCGATGGGGTGGTGGCGGCGTATTAAGCAGTACGGGCCGGAAGCGCGTGCGAAGCATTGGCTACAACTTTTCCGTCTCCCCCGCCTTAGGCTGCCATTTCATCAAGCGCTTCTCAATGCGGCCTACCAGGCTATCGAGCACTAGCGCAAACAAAGTCAGCACCACAATACCGGCCATGACGGTGTTTATGTCAAAGCTGCCTTCGGCCTGCAAAATCAAATAGCCTACCCCTTGGCTGGAACCCAGGTATTCGCCCACCACGGCGCCCACAAAGGCCAGGCCCACCGAGGTGTGCAGCGAACTAAACACCCAACTCGTGGCGCTGGGCAAATAGACATAGCGCAACAACTGCCGCCCGCTGGCACCCAGCATGCGGGCGTTGGCCAGAACGACCGGGCTGACTTCTTTGACGCCCTGGTAGACATTGAAAAACACCACGAAGAAAACCAAGGTCACGCCCAGCGCCACTTTGGAGCCCATGCCCAGGCCGAACCAGACGCCAAAAATAGGCGCCAAAATAATGCGGGGCATGGCGTTAAACGCCTTGATGTAGGGCTCTAACACCTGCGACATGCGGGGCGACAGCGCCAGCCACAAACCACCAGCCAAGCCGCTGGCGGCGCCAATAACAAAGGCAAGAATGGTTTCGCTCAAGGTGACGCGCAAGTGGCGGTAAATATCGGCATCGGTCACAAACCAAGCCCAGATGCGCTGCGCCACCATGTGGGGTTGGCCGAAAAAGAAGGCCGCCTGCCGGTCGTTGTCAAACATCATGGGTGGTATCAGGCCCGGCTGCGTCATCACATGCCAAAACAGCAACAGCGCAAACAGCAAAAGCAATTGCCAGACCAGTAGCGGGACGCGGCCTGGCGCCTTAGTGGTGCTATGCGGCCCAGTGGAATGGCTATTGGACATAGCTACGCAAGTGCTTCATATAAGCACAGGGCATGGATTGCCACGGCCTTCGGCCTCGCAATGACGGCTACAAGGCGATCCATAAATATTTGAGTTTCATCCACGTAGGTAAAAACCACCATTTATGCCACCTGCAATTGCTGCTGGTAACCCTTGAGCACTTCATCGCGCAGCACGGCCCAAATGGCCTTGTGCAGGCGCGCGAACTCAGGCGTCATTTTGACCTCGGCCACGTCGCGTGGGCGCGGTAAATCAATCGCAAATTCACCAATCGGGTGCGAGGCCGGGCCGGCGCTCAAGATCACTACCCGGTCGCTCATGGCAATCGCTTCGTCAAGATCATGCGTAATAAACAGCACGGCTTTTTTGCGCGATTGCCAAAGCGCCAAGACTTCGTTCTCCATCAATTGGCGGGTTTGGATATCCAGAGCCGAAAAAGGCTCGTCCATCAAGATGATGTCCGGGTCCATCACCAGGGTTTGCGCCAGGCTGGCGCGCTTGCGCATGCCGCCGCTCAATTGGTGGGGGTAACGGTCGCCAAAACCACCTAGCCCCACGCGGCGCAGCCAGCCATCGGCCTGGACTTGCGCTTGCTTCAAGGGCGTCCCGCGAAATTGCAAACCTGCCAGCACGTTGTCGCGGGCGCTGCGCCAAGGCATCAGGCTGTCGGTCTGGAACATATAGCCGGCGCGCCGATTCAAGCCTTGCAAGACCTCGCCAAACACCCGCACCTCGCCCTGGCTGGGCTGCAGCAAGCCTGCAGCGACATTGAGCAAAGTGCTTTTGCCGCAGCCGGTGGGGCCGACCACGCTGACAAATTCGCCATCGCCCACGGTAAGCGATACGTTTTGCACGGCGGTGTAGCGCTGGCCTGGTGCGTCTTTGCTAACGAAGGTGCAAGCGACCGAGCGAAGTTCGATGGCAGCAGCCACGGGACTCAACCTTTGGGGTATTTGGCGTTGGCCTTGCGCACAAAGTCGTTGGTATAGACCAGGCTCAAGTCCAGCTTGGTAGCGGCCAGTTTTTCATCCACGCTGGCCAGGGCGCGGAAGGCGGTTTCGGGCGCTTTGGCAGGAAATACGCCATCGGGCGATAAAGCTTTCTGGGCCGATAAAAAAGCCTCCAAATAAACGGCGCGGTCACCCAGAAAATAACTTTCCGGGACGACTTTGATGATGTCGCTGGGCCCGGCCTGTTGTATCCATTTGTCGGCTCGCACAATGGCATTGGCCAGCGCTTGAACCGTATTGGGGTATTTGTCGATAAACGCTTGCGGGCAATACAAACAGCCGCCGGGCATAGGGCCGCCAAATATTTTTTCGGCCTCGGCCATATTGCGCGTGTCGGTGATGATTTTCATATCGCCCGAGCGCGTGAGCAGGGTCGATACCGGGTCTAGGTTGCTCATGGCATCGACCTGGCCGGCGCGCATCGCGGCCACCGCGCCATTGCCGGCGCCTACGCCTACGATGCTGACATCGCTAGGCTTGAGCCCGGCTTTGGCCAGCACAAAATTAACCACCACATTGGTCGAGCTACCCGGTGCGGTAACGCCAATTTTTTTGCCCTTTAAATCGGCCACCGATTTGTAATTGGGCATGGTTTTGGGGTTGTATCCCAAGGTGATTTGCGGCGCCGCGCCCTGCACTACAAAAGCGCGCATGGGCGGGCCTTTGTAATGCATATTGACAGTGTGCTCAAACGCGCCGGACACCACATCCGCGCTGCCGCCCACCACCGCCTGCAATGCGCGCGCACCGCCGGAAAAATCCACAATCGTCACATCCAGCCCCTCGGCCTTGAAGTAGCCTAGTTGCTCGGCAATCGTCAGCGGCAGGTAGTAAAACAAGTTTTTGCCGCCCACGGCAATGCTGAGTTGCGGCTTTTCCAGCGCCTGGCTCCATACCAGGGAAGGGAAAGCGGCGCTAGCCACCGTGGTGGCGATAAGTTGGCGTCTTTTCATGGTTTTGTCTCCTGCGTTGATAGTCGGAGTCTGACCGGACTCCTTGCGTTCAACGATGATAGTACTGCCGGTGGCGCAGGGTCTCGGCATTTCTGGGTTGGGAGCCTTATTTTCCGGTGTGAGCCGGGACATTTCCAATTGGCTTGGCCGGCCAGCAAGCAGGTGTAACCAGCGTAATCCATGGGATGTAAAGGAATCGCCGAATCCATTAATTTCGTGATATTCAGTTAGACTTCCCGAGGTAAACCGACGACCTTCTCTAAGGAACCCATGCGCCCGCTGAACCTGCCAATGCCTGACGGTTTTTTTGCGCGTAGCGGCCCCCTGCTGGCTGCTTTGGGAATTTCTCTCTTTTTTGTCAGCGGTACTTCCGCGCAGACCACCAAGAAGAATCCCTTACCGGTGGCGCCCAATGTAGTAAATCCCTACAACTGCTCCATTGCAGAATTCCGCACTATGGCGCTGACCACGCATGACCCGCAGGAACGTGGCGATCTGGCAGCGCAATGGCTCAAAGCCAACGGCCCTTCCTGCTCTATTTCTCAGGTGCTGCTGCTCAGCAGCAACCGGCCCCAATGGCTGGGCTCGGCCAATACCGTGAGGATTGCCGGTGTGTTTGACCAAATTATCGAAAACAAGCTAAAGAATGACCCGCTGGCGTTGAAATACCTTTACGGATCGGAGGGCGCCACATCGCCCAGTAGCGGCAGCAAAAAAGGCGCTGAAGAAACCAGTGCCGGCGGCGCTCCGGCAGCGCCTGCGGCTGGCGCTGCTCCGCCACCAGGCACCGTCACCCTGGCCGTGGGCAGTGGCAGCGCGGCCGCGCCGATAGGCGGCGCACCGGCGCCGGCGGCGCAAAACATCAATATTTCCTTGGGTGCCAGCAGCCCCCAGCCGGAAGACCTGAGTCGCAAACTGCCCTTGGATTCCGAGGCCAAACCGGTATTCCCACCTGAGCGCGGCAAGCAAATGAAGAACTATTTCGGCAAACTGCGGACCGAGATGATTCGCAACTACTTTATGGAAAATAGTTCTCCAGGTAATTGCCCCGAAGGCCTAAGTTTCAGTAAGGCAGCCGGCTGTGAAAGCAAGAACCCGGTGGCCTGGAAATTTGGCGAGGCTCTGCCCTCTAGCGCCAAGACGTTCCCGATTCCTGAGCCACTGCTTTCTAAGCTGAATTTTTATCCCGGATACCAATTTGTACGTGCGGGCACGGACGTGTTGGCGCTGGAAAAAGACTCGGGTAAAGTGGCCGATGCAGTGCTCAATTTGGGCAAAACCAATTAAGGGCCGCGGGGCCTTATCAAGACAAGGAGTTAGGCATGCCGATATCCAACGTCAACACCTCGAACTACGTGCCGCGCCAACCACAGCAAACGCGCGCCGACACCATGGACAAGCTAGAGGCCAAAGCGCGCAACGAGCCGCCGCCCAAAGTCGTAGAGGCCAAGGCCATCGAGCGCCAGCAGGACTCGCAGCCGATCAAGGCCAAAGGCCAGCACGTGGACCGCCGCGCTTGAAAGCGGGCGCTTTGAATAACTTTATCCTAGGTGAGGGTAATTAGCGCGATGGGGCGGCGCGCCCCATGCGCCTAAGCACGCGCACGCGGCGACGCTGTTGTTTCACCAAAAAGCGAAACCAAGTCGGCCGGTGCGACCAATTGACGCTCTAAGTCCAGGTGCTCGGTAATATGGCTTAAGTGCAATTTCATTAACTGCTCGGCCTGCGCGCCGTCTTTAGCCAACAACGCTTCGACGATAGCCATGTGGTCGTCGTCGCGGCAGTTGGTAAAGCCCGGGTCGCCATACATGCCGATGATGAGCGAACTGCGGGTCACCAGGTCTTTGACAATGCGCAGCATCACCGCGTTATCGGCAACCTGGGCCAGCGCCACATGGAACTGACCGGACAAGCGAATCGCCTCGCGCCGGTTGCCCGCCTCGTGGGCCTGCGCCTCTTTGCGAAGCAAAGCCTGCAAGGTCTTGACGTCGGAGCGCTTGACGCGTTCGGCAGCCAGGCGGGCCAGGGACGGTTCGATGGCCAGGCGGGCCTCAAAAATCTCGCGCGCCTGCTGGGCGCTGGGCTGCGCGACATAGGCGCCACGGTTGGGCTGCAGTTCCACCACTTCGCGGCTGGCAAGAATCAAAAGGCAGCGCCGGATGCGCATACGGCCTACGCCGAACGCCTTACACAGGCTAGCTTCGGACAGCTTGGCACCGGGCGCCAGGCGCTGGTCGATCACTGCCTCGTAAATACGTTCTACGATCTGGGCTTCCTGCGCATCTTCGGGGCTCAACGATTGGGGCATGGTGCCTCTAAGTCTTTGTTCTTAAAAGGTTAATTATGCAGGTTTGCCATTTTTTCGGGTTCGCCTGCGGCTAGTAAAACGGCATCTCTTTGGCTCGAGGCGTAGCACCTACGGGCCATGCCCAGGCCACCGATCCGCCATTCAAAGCATCTTACAGGCGCTTTGCATCGGCGACAAAAACCCCAAAGTATGTTGACAAGATTGTTAACACGATAGAAGATGCGCCTACCAACCTGATGGGACTTGAAGACTGCCAGGTTTGGAAAGTTCCCCTCTTCTTCCACACCCTCCCAAGGAGTCTTGCACATGAAAAAGCGTAATTTCCTAGCGGTCAGCCTGCTGTCCGCCACCATCGCCGCCGCATTCAGCGGTGCTGCATTTGCCGCCAACCCGGTGCTGAAAATCGGTTTTGTCGGTGTGACCTCTGGCCCGGCAGCCAGTTGGGGGATCTCCAACCAGCGTTCCATGGAAACCCGCGCGGACTGGATCAACGAAACCGGTGGCGTAAAAATCGGAGGCACCACGTACAACGTGCAAATCGTCGCCTTTGACGACCAGAAAGATCCCAAGCGCGCTATCGCAGGCATGGAAAAAATGGCCCAGGAAGGCATCCATTACGTGGTCGGCCCCAACGTCGATGACGGCGCCGCAGCCGTGCGCCCCGTGGCTGAGAGCCGTGGCATCATGTACTTCCCCTACGCATTCCCCAAAGAGCTGTACACCAAGCCTGCCAGCAATGCCATTTTGGGCATGGTCGCCAACTACCAGTCCGGCCCCGCTATCTACAAGCACCTCATGAAGGAAAAAGGCATCAAGAAAGTCGCTTTCGTGGCCGCCAATGAGTCCGACCCCTTAAGCCAGCGTGACAGCGGCGCAGCAGCGGCCAAAGCCTTGGGCCTGCAAGTGGTTTCGGCCAATGTGACTTACCAAGTGGACACCAAGGACTTCACCCCCGTGCTGCTGCCGGTGCTCAAAACCAACCCCGATTTGCTGGTTTTGTCTGGCGTCGCACCTGCCCAAGCCCCCCAGCTGATCCGCTCGGCGCGTGAGCAAGGCTTCAAAGGCCTGATTTCCACCGAAACCGCCCAGGACGCCAACGTCCTCAAAGAAGGCGCAGGCAAACTGGCTGACGGCTTTATCTCGGTGGGCGGCGCTTCTACGCCCCAATTGGCTTCGGACAAGATGCGTGAATTCGTCGCCCGCTACACCAAGAAATTCGGTGAGTACAACGACGAGTCCAACACCAAAGTCTATGCCCTGGAATACATCCTTGAAACCCTCAAGGCCAACCCCAAAGGCATGACTGACGTCAAAGAATTCCAGAAAACCATGGATTCCTTCTCCGCGCCCAACCCTTATATGGTGGGTGATGCCAAGCTGAAGTACGTGGGCGGCACCTCCTTCGGTCAGAAACGCCAAGTTTCGGTACCGCTGGTGGTCAATGTCTACAAGGACGGCAAGTTTGAGACGATGTTCGTAGCAAGCGTTGACTAATCACTGACTCCGCCCGACAGGCGGCAAGCGCGGCACAGGCTGCGCTTGCCGCTTTTTTGGCTTGATTGCAAGGCACGCATGGAACAAGTTGTTGTAAATGGTCTGTATCTGGGGGCGCAATACGCGCTTATCGCTCTGGGATTGACCCTGATTTTTTCGTTAATGAATGTGCTCAATTTCGCGCACGGGCAGATGTATGTCCTGGGCGGTTTTGTCACTTACACCGTGGTCGCCCAGTTTGGCTTGCCCTTTATCGTGGGCCTGCTGGCCTCGGGTATCGCCCTGGCGGCCATAGGCGCGCTGGTGGAAAAGTATTTGTTCCGCCCGGTGATACGCAACTCTAAACGCGAAGAAAGCACGATGCTGTTGGCCGCAGGCATCGCGTTTTTTCTGGACGCCATCATTCTTTTGTTATTCGGTGAAAAGCAGCGCGGCTTGCCCAAAATTGTGGATGGTGTTTTCAACTGGGATTTCATTGTGGTCATGCCTTATGACCGCATCCTGATCGGCCTGCTGGCTATTGCCATGGTGGCCGTGTTTATCTTGTTTATGCAGCACTCCAAAACCGGGCGCGCCATGCGCGCGCTGGCGCAGGACAAAGTGGCCGCGCGCCTGATGGGCGTGGATGTGGACCGCTACTCCATGATCGGCTTTGCCCTGGGCGCGATGCTCGCGGGCATCGTAGGTGGCTTGCTTGTCACGATTACCGGCATCAACCTGGGCATGGGCGGACCGACCTCTATCAA
>CAMBNY010000057.1 GCA_945869165.1 Comamonas sp. lk
GACTGAAACGACCAAAGTATTGTCAGTCATCGCGATACCGTTCGAAGCACCCGACAAGCTTCTTTGGGTCGCAGCCGAAATTGATCCGGTCAGAGAAACGTTTTGTGCAGAAGCTGCACCCACGGCAGCAACAGCAGCCAAAGCAATCATTGTCTTTTTCATGAAAAAACTCCATAGTTGTTAAAAAAACGCCGCCACTCAGAACCGGGCTGCGGCATCAGGCCCCTTTAAAGAAGCTGGAGTTATTTCACCATGACGTTGGAGATATACAACGATTTATGGCAACAAATTTTGTGTTTTTCACAAATTTGTCGTTTTTTACCCACGAAAATTAAAGTTCTTAGCGTTCAGGTCGATGCAGTTCGCCTCGATGCCCGTGGCTCACTTGGGCGGGGGTATCGGTGAAAGAAGCCCGCCAATAGCGCCAGTGCGGCTATGCTCGCTCCCTATATGACTACGTCTACCGACCAACTACTGATGGCCTGCGATACCGCCTTGCGCACCCTATTCGCCCAGCCGCATGCCTCCAAGCCCTGCCCTACTGTACCCGGGCAAACCACGGAACTCACAGCTGCTGAGCAAGCCCTGTCCGCCAGCCTGATGCGGGTGAACCACGTCGGCGAGGTCTGTGCCCAGGCGCTGTACACCGCGCAGGCACTGGCCACGCCCAATGCGGGGCTGCGCGCCCATTACCAAAAAGCCTGCCAGGAGGAAACCGACCATTTGGCCTGGACGGCGCAGCGCCTGGAAGAGTTGGGCGCACGCCCCTCGCTGCTCAACCCGCTGTGGTACGCCGGGGCCTTTGGCCTGGGCCTTGTGGCCGGGCGCCTGGGCGACGCCGTCAGCCTGGGCTTTGTGGTGGAGACCGAAACCCAGGTGGGCGCCCACTTAGACGGTCATTTACAGAAATTACCCGCTAATGACCATGCTTCACGCGCCATCGTCGCCCAAATGCGCGATGACGAAATCGGCCATGCCCGCCAAGCCAGTGTCGCCGGAGCGGCGCAATTGCCCAGTTTTGTAGGCAGCATGATGCGCGCCGCCGCCAAAGTGATGACCACGGTGGCGCACCGGGTTTAGTGCCCGCCGCGTTGTACGCGACCCTAGGACGGTCCGCATAAGTCCGTCATCGCGAGGAGCGCAGCGACGCGTCGATCCACGCTGGAATGCGGTCACTTGCGCCAAAGCGTGAAGCCTTAGGTTGCCACGGCCTGCGGCGTCGCAATGACGGCACGTTGCCATGGCCTCGCAATCACGGGGTTGGACTTACATACAGTCTCCCTAAGCCTCTTTCAGCTCAAAACTGGTCGTCATTTCCGCCGTTTTGCCCAGCATGATGCTGGCCGAGCAGTATTTCTCGTGGCTCATGGCAATCGCCCGCTCTACCGCGCTCGCGGGGATGTTGCTGCCGGTGACGGTGAAATGCATATGGATTTTTATGAACACCTTAGGGTCGGTATCGGCGCGCTCGGATGTGAGCTTGACGCTGCAGCCCTGCACCGCATGGCGGCCGCGTTTCAGGATCAGCACCACGTCATAGGCGCTGCAGCCGCCGGTGCCGGCTAGCACGGTTTCCATGGGCCTAGGCGCCAGGTTTTGGCCGCCGTTTTCGGGTTTGGCCGCGTCGGGCGCGCCGTCCATCATCAGCACATGGCCGCTGCCGGTTTCGGCCACAAAGCCCATGCCCGAACGAGTGCCGCTGTTACCAGTCCAACTGACGGTGCATTCCATACCAAATCTCCTAAAGCATCACCGGAAAAAAGCCGCTTACGGCAAAGGGGCGGATTATCATGCGCCCTGCACTTTTGAACCCGCATGAAAAAAGCCTCCGCCCTGTCGCCTGCCGACTACTTGATCAAAATCCTCAATGCCCGCGTCTATGACGTGGCCACCGAATCAGCACTAGAAACCGCCAAAAACCTGAGCCAGCGCATCCACAACACCGTGCTGCTCAAGCGCGAAGACCAGCAGCAGGTGCGCAGCTTCAAGCTGCGCGGGGCCTACAACAAGATGGCGCATTTGAGCGCCGAGCAACTCAAAAAAGGCGTCATTTGCGCCTCGGCCGGTAACCACGCCCAAGGCGTAGCGCTGGCGGCCAGCCGCTTGCAGGCGCGCGCAGTCATCGTCATGCCCACCACCACGCCGCAGGTAAAGGTGGACGCGGTACGCGGTTTTGGCGGCGAAGTGGTGCTGCACGGCGACAGCTATACCGACGCCTACCACCACGCGCTGACCCTGGAAAAAAAGCAGGGCATGACGTTTGTGCACCCGTTTGACGACCCGGACGTGATTGCCGGCCAGGGCACCATCGCCATGGAGATTTTGCGCCAGCACCAGGGGCCTTTGGACGCGGTGTTTGTGGCGATTGGCGGCGGCGGCCTGGTCAGCGGCGTCGCCAATTACATCAAGGCGGTGCGCCCAGAGATCAAGGTCATCGGCGTGCAGATGCGCGACTCGGACGCGATGATGCAATCGGTCGCCAGCGGCGCACGCGTCACACTGGCGGATGTAGGTTTGTTTTCCGATGGCACAGCGGTCAAGCTGGTGGGCGAAGAGACTTTTCGCATCGCGCGCGGCCTGGTGGACGAGTTCATCACCGTGGACACCGACGCAGTGTGCGCTGCGATCAAAGACATTTTTGTGGACACGCGCTCCATCGTCGAGCCCTCCGGCGCGCTGGCCGTAGCAGCGATCAAAAAATACGCCGCCGCCAACAAAACACGCGGTAAAACTTATGCGGCGATTTTGTGCGGCGCGAATATGAATTTCGACCGCCTGCGCTTTGTCGCCGAGCGCGCCGAAGTGGGCGAGGAGCGCGAAGCCCTATTCGCCGTCACCATCCCCGAAGAGCGCGGCAGCTTTCGGCGCTTTTGCGAACTGATTGGCGAGCTGCCTGGCGGGCCGCGCAACGTCACCGAATTTAACTACCGTATGAATGATGCGGCCCAAGCCCATGTGTTTGTCGGCCTGAGCACCAAGGGGCCGGGCGAGTCGGGCCGCATTGCGCGCAGTTTTGTAAAGCACGGCTTTGGCGCTATCGACCTCACGCATGACGAACTGGCCCAAGAACACATCCGCCATATGGTGGGCGGTATCTCGGCGCTGGCTAAAGAGGAGCGCGTGCTGCGCTTTGTGTTCCCCGAGCGGCCCGGCGCGCTGATGAAGTTTCTGAGCATGATGCGGCCGGGCTGGAACATCAGCCTGTTTCACTACCGCAACCAGGGCGCGGACTATGGCCGTATTTTGGTGGGCCTGCAAGTGCCCAAGGCGGACGATAAAGCCTTTGCCAAGTTTTTGCGCGCGCTGGGCTACCCCTATGTGGAAGAGACCGACAACCCGGTCTACCGCATGTTTTTGCAAAGCTAGGGCCAGCATGGCGGCAAGCATGGACGGCAAACTGGTGGTGGCGATTTCGTCGCGCGCGCTGTTTGACTTTGAAGAAGAAAACCAGGTGTTTGAACAAGGCGACGACCGCGCTTATATGCAATTGCAGCGCCAGCGCCTGGACACCCCGGCCACCCCGGGCGTGGCCTTTTCCTTAGTCAAAAAACTGCTGGCTTTTAACGACGAAGGCAGCGACGCGAATAAGCGGGTGGAGGTGGTTATCTTGTCGCGCAATGACCCGGTCAGCGGCCTGCGCGTTATGAAATCCGCCGCGCATTACCAGCTACCCATCATCCGCTGCACTTTTACGCGCGGCGAATCGCCTTGGCGCTATTTGCAGCCGCTCAAAGCCAATCTGTTTTTAAGCACGCATCTAAGCGATGTGCGCGCGGCCCTGGGTGCCGGTGTGCCCGCCGCGCAGGTCTATCCGCAATCGGCCCATGCCAGCGCGGCCCATCCACATGAAGTGCGTATTGCATTTGACGGCGACGCGGTGCTGTTTAGCGACGAGGCCGAGCGTGTCTATCAGTCGCATGGCCTGGATGCCTTTCAGCAGCACGAGCAAGACAAAGCCGCGCAGCCCTTGCCCGATGGGCCTTTCAAGCCTTTGCTGGTGGCTTTGCACCAGTTGCAACAAGCCGCTCGCCCTGCGATGCGCATACGTACCGCGCTGGTCACGGCGCGCAGCGCCCCGGCGCATGAACGCGCTATCCGCACGCTGATGGATTGGAATATCGAAGTAGACGAGGCCATGTTTTTAGGCGGCCTGGACAAGGGCGCTTTTCTGCGCGAATTTGAGCCCGATTTTTTCTTCGACGACCAGACCGGACATATCGAATCCGCAGCGCGGCATGTACCTGCCGGGCATGTGGCTAGCGGGGTACGTAACTAAGGACTCTCTGCATAAGTCCCAACCCGTCATTGCGAGCGAAGCGAAGCAATCCATGGTTGATTGCCAATCTTGCACCGATGGATCGCCGCGTCGCTGCGCTCCTCGCGATGACGGACTTATGCAGACCTTGCCTAGGTTTTTTCGCTCGCTGCGCTAAAGGCTGCAAAACCCTTGGCGCGTAACTCGCAGGCGGGGCATTGACCGCAGCCATAGCCCCATGCGTGGCGCTGGCTGCGGTCGCCTAAGTAGCAGGTGTGGCTGTGCTCCACGACCACATTGACCAAAGCTTGCCCGCCCAAGCGCTGCGCCATTTGCCAAGTGGCGGCTTTGTCAATCCACATCAAAGGCGTTTCGATCAGAAAGCGGGTATCCATGCCCAAGGACAGCGCCACTTGCATGGCTTTCATGGTGTCGTCGCGGCAGTCCGGGTAGCCTGAAAAATCGGTTTCACACACACCGGTCACCAAGACTTGCAACCCACGCCGATAGGCCAGCGCGGCCGCCAAGGTCATAAACAACAAATTGCGCCCCGGCACAAAGGTATTGGGCAAGCCATTGGCCTGCATGGCGATTTCGGTATCGCGGGTGAGTGCGGTTTCGCTCACCGCCCCGAGCACACCGGCATCGAGCAAATGGTCTTCGCCCAGCCGCGCTGCCCATTGCGCAAACTGCGCGCGCAAGGCTTTGATGACCTGCAAGCGTGCATCGAGTTCCACCCGATGGCGCTGGCCGTAATCAAAGGCCACGGTTTCTACGCGCGCGTATTTGGACAAGGCGTAGGCCAGGCAGGTGGTCGAGTCCTGCCCGCCGGAAAACAAAACTAAAGCGGTATCGTGCATAGCGGCGATCTTACTGAGGGAAGTCCTGCATCGGCTTGTCATCGCGAGGAGCGCAGCGACGCAGCGACCCCAAAGGCCTTGGCGAACAGGCCCCCTAGATGGCTTCGGGCCACGACGCTTTGCGGCTCGTGACTCAAGGCGATCCTAGCAATGCCGCAACGGGAGTTTTGCGGAGTATCCTTAGCGCGCAGCAGCACCCTCACTAAGAAGTCACCATGCCAACCCCTTCATTCAAACTCTCGATGCTGGACCTGGTCGCGGTGCGCGAAGGCGCCAGCGTGGGCCAGGCGCTGGATGTCGCGCGCCAAACCGTGCAGCATGCCGAGCGCCTGGGTTTTAGCCGCTACTGGGTGGCAGAGCACCACAACATGGCAGGCATCGCCAGCTCGGCCACTGCGGTGCTGGTGGGCCACCTGGCCGGGGCCACTTCGCGCATACGCGTCGGCTCGGGCGGCATCATGTTGCCCAACCATGCGCCGCTGGTCGTGGCCGAGGCTTTTGGCACGCTGGCCGAGTTGTATCCGGGCCGCATCGACTTAGGCCTGGGCCGCGCGCCGGGCACCGACCCGCTGACCATGCGCGCCCTGCGCCGTGACCGGGTGGAAACCGAAGACGACTTCCCGCGTGATGTGGCCGAGTTGCAGCGCCTGCTAGGGCCCGCGCAGCCCGGCCAGCGCTTGGTGGCCATGCCCGGCGCGGGTACGCAAGTGCCGATCTGGCTGCTGGGCTCCAGCCTGTATTCAGCGCAACTGGCGGCGCAGCGTGGCCTGCCTTATGCCTTTGCTTCACATTTTGCGCCGCGCCTGTTGCACCAAGCGCTCGATATTTACCGCCGCCTGTTCCAACCCTCCGAACACCTGGCGGCGCCTTATGTGGCGATCGGCGTACCCCTGCTGGCCGCACCTAGCGACGAAGAAGCGCAATACCTAGCCAGCAGCGTGTACCAGCGCGTACTGGGCATATTGCGTGGCGAACGCCGCCGCTTGCAGCCGCCAGAGGCCGATTTCATCGCCCAATGCCTGCCGCAAGAGCGCGCCGCGATTGCCGACTTTTTAGGCGCCGCGGTGGTCGGCGGGCCGGGCACCGTGCGCGAAGGCCTGCATGCCCTGGCCGAGAGCACCGAGGCCGACGAGCTGATGCTGGTTTGCGATGTCTATGACCCCGCGCTGCGCCTTCGCGCCTTGGATATTGCGGCTGCCGCGGTGCAGGCTATGCCAGAGCACCTAGAGCCGGCCTAAAGCCCTTGAATTTGCGACTAATGCACTAGCGGGCCGCGCATATCCCATAAGGGCACTAGGACTGCGCGAGTTTTCTTTGCTCTATCACCGGCTCCATGTGTCGTCGGCCATGGCCGCATCAGAACCCACCTTGTCCCAGGCCGCTTGGGCCGCGCCCGCCTTGCCCGAGGCAGCGCGCTGCTCAAAAAATTTGGCGGTCTCCATCGCGCTGATTTTTTCGGCAATGGCCACCACAAAAAACTGGTTCATGGTGGTGTCATCGGCGGCGGCAATCCGTTTAGCGGCAAGCTTTAGCGATTCGGGCAGGCGTAGGGCGTAACTGCTCATGGTTGGGTACTCCTTGTGGCCTTGAGGCGAAAGTGTTGAAAAGTCTGTTCCGGGTTGAGTACCGGGATACCAAAAAGCTTTGCAGGGCCAAAGTCCCGCAGGTTGTAAGTGACGATGGCGTTTGCCTGCGCATGGGCGGCGGCTTCCAGGACCATTTCATCGGCAGGGTCACGCAACTGCGGTCTCCATTGGTAATGCGTCATAACTGGCTCCATAGTTCCCGCCAACTCGTTCAAAATCGCGTCACTGTCGCTGCCCGACAGCCCAGCGAGCGCCGATGCGCGTCGATTGGTTAGGATGTAGGCATGTTGCACCTGTGTCCCGGCTGTTTTGCGGCAAACGTGGTTTGCGCCCCTGCGCGCAGCGCGGCCGACTTTACGCAGTGCGTTAGCGAATCTTCTCAGGCAACACATCCATGGCTTTGACCTTTCCTTTTTCCGCCATCGTCGGCCAGGACGATATGAAACTGTCCATCGTGCTCACCGCCATCGATCCCACGATCGGCGGCGTGCTGGTCTTTGGTGACAGGGGCACCGGCAAGTCCACTGCCGTGCGCGCTTTGGCCGCCTTGCTGCCCAAAATGCGCGCCGTTACCGGCTGCCGCTACGGCTGCGACCCCGACGCTGCCCGCTGCCCCGACTGCTTGGCTGCGGCCCCTGGCAAAGCCCGCGCCAGCGCGTTGGTCGGCGTACCGGTGGTCGATCTACCGCTGGGCGCCACCGAAGACCGCGTGGTCGGCGCGTTGGACTTAGAGCGCGCTTTGTCCCAAGGCGTTAAGGCTTTTGAACCCGGCCTGCTGGCGCGCGCCAACCGGGGCTATTTGTACATCGACGAAGTCAATTTGCTGGAAGACCATTTGGTGGACTTGCTGATCGACGTGGCTGCGTCTGGCGAGAACGTGGTCGAGCGCGAAGGCCTGAGCGTGCGCCACCCGGCGCGCTTTGTATTGATCGGCAGCGGCAACCCGGAAGAAGGCGAATTGCGGCCCCAGTTGCTCGACCGCTTCGGCCTGTCGGTGGAAGTGAAAACCCCCGGCACTTTGGACGAACGCGTCGAGGTGGTGAAGCGGCGCGATGCCTTTGAGCAAGACCCGCAAGCCTTTACCGAGCACTGGAAAAAAGAAGACGACAAAGTGCGCAAAGGCATAGTCGCCGGGCGCAAGCGCCTGAGCGAGGTGCAGATACCCGATAGCGCCCGCACCTTTGCAGCGCAGCTGTGCATGGCCCTGGGCACCGATGGTTTGCGCGGCGACCTGACGCTGGTGCGCGCCGCCCGCGCCCTGGCCGCCTGGCAGGGCGACAAGTCGGTCACGCAAGCGCATTTGCAGCGCGTGGCGCCCCCTGCTTTGCGCCACCGCTTGCGGCGCAATCCGCTAGACGACGCCGGTTCCTCCACCCGCGTGGAGCGGGCGCTGGCCGAGCTGGCCGCTGCGCCTCAAAAATAAGCCCCAAGCATGCAAGGCGACGCCGCCACGATAGCCGCCCTGTTTGCCGTGGACCCGGCCGGCCTGGGCGGCGTGGCTTTGCGCGCACCGGCCTGCGCTGCGCGCGATGATTGGCTTGCGCTGCTGCGCGCACTTTTGCCATCGAAAAGTCCTTTCAGGCGCGTCCCTTTGAACACCGGCGATACCGCTTTGCTGGGTGGCCTGGACCTGGGCGCCACGCTGCAAGCGGGCCGTCCGGTGGCGCTGCCAGGCCTCTTTGCGCAGGCCGATGGCGGCGTGCTGCTGCTGGCCATGGCCGAGCGCATGAGCGCAGGCGCAGCGGCCCGTTTTGGCAGCGTGCTCGATAACGGCCAGGTGCTGCTGCAACGTGACGGCTTGGACAGCGTGCTGCCCGCGCGCTTGGGCCTGGTAGCGCTGGACGAAGGCGTCGACGCAGACGAACAGCTTCCCGCCAGCTTGGCCGAACGCCTGGCTTTTCACATGCGCATTGATGGACACGCACAAGACGAAGAAAGCCCACTGTGGACTGCCGAAGAAGTGTTAGCTGCACGCCAGCTTGTGGGGCGGGTACAGGTGGCGCCCGAGTCGGTACAAGCCTTGTGCGCGGCGGCTATGGCGCTGGGTATTGATACGCTGCGGGCCAGCCTGTTTGCGGCACGCGCAGCCCGTGCAGCGGCTGCGCTGGCCGGGAGCGACACGGTGGAGGAAGAGCACATTGCCGTGGCCGCACGCCTGGTGCTGGCCCCGCGCGCCACCAGACTGCCCCCCGCGCCCGAGCAGCAAGAACCTGAGCCACCGCAAGAGCAAGCAAGCCCACCCGAGCCAGCCGAGAACCCAGCGCCCGAACCGCCGCCCGAGCCACCCCAAGACGCGCAAGACGACACCAAGAACGAGGACAAGGATGAGGCCGACAGCCAGGCCTCTGACCCGCAAGAACTGGCCGAGCGCGTGCTAGAAGCCGCGCAAGCAGCGATACCCGCCGGTTTGCTTGCCAGCCTAAAAATTGGCGCATTGCAGCGGGCTAAATCGCCCACTTCGGGCAGCGCCGGTGCCGAGCAAAAAAACGCATTGCGGGGCCGCCCCGTAGGCGCCCGCAAAGGCGAACCGCGCGCCGGTCAGCGCATCAACGTGTTGGAGACTTTGCGCGCCGCTGCGCCTTGGCAAAAATTGCGTCGTAATGCGCTGGCATCGACATCGGCACCTGGCCCTGCGCGTCCGCCCGCATCCGCATCGGGGCTTGCACCAAACTCGTCACCTTTAACGCCGTCGGCACCCCCACCGGCCACAGCGCCGCGCATCGTGGTGCGCAAAGAAGATTTTCATGTCACGCGCTTTCGCCAACTGGGGCAAACCACCACGGTGTTTGTAGTGGATGCTTCAGGCTCGTCGGCGCTGAACCGTTTAGCCGAAGCCAAGGGCGCGGTAGAGCTGCTGCTGGCCGATTGCTATGTGCGGCGCGACAGCGTGGCGGTGCTGGCCTTTCGGGGCAAAGTAGCCGAAGTCTTGTTGCCGCCCACGCGCTCGCTGGCGCGCGCCAAGCGCAGCCTGGCCGGCTTGCCCGGCGGCGGCGGTACGCCGCTGGCTTCGGCCATCGATGCGGCCGCCGCGCTGGCCGGGCAAATTAAACGCAAAGGCGAGACGCCTATCGTGGTGCTGCTGACCGATGGCAAAGCCAATATCGCCCGCGACGGCAGTCCCGGCCGTGGCCCTGCCACCAGCGATGCGCTGGCAGCCGCAGCGCAGTTGCGCGCCACCGGGGTGAGCGCGCTGCTGGTGGACACCTCGCCCCAGCCCCAAAGCAGCGCCGAACAACTGGCCGCTGCCATGGGCGCGCAGTATCTGGCCCTGCCCTACGGCGGCGCGCAATCGCTTAACCAAGCGGTGCGTGCGGTCGCCGGGCGCAACTAAATTGGCCAGCGCCATGCCCCCCCGCCAAGGCCTAGACTGGGAACGTGATGGCGCCGATTGGCCACTGCGCCAGTACTCGCGCTTTGTGCAAACCCCGCGCTTACGCTGGCATGTGCAATATGCGCCGCACGCCGATCCGCAGGCCCCCACGGCGCTGCTGCTGCACGGCACCGGTGCTTCCACCCATTCCTGGCGCGATGTCTTTCCGCTGCTCGGCGCGCGCTACAACGTGCTGGCGCTGGACTTTCCGGGCCATGCGTTTAGCGCCACGCCCGCGCCTTCGCAGGTCGCCACGCTGTTTTCTCTGCCCGGTATGGCTGCCGGGGTGGCCGAGTTACTGGCGCAGATGGATATCGTGCCCCACACCATCGTGGGCCACTCCGCAGGGGCGGCGGTGGCCTGCATGCTGTCGCTGGACGGCCATGTGCAGCCCCGGCGCATCGTCTCGCTCAATGGTGCGCTGCTGCCGCTCGATGGCCTGGCCGGGCAGTTGTTTTCCCCCATGGCCAAGCTGCTAGCCAAAGCGCCCCTGGTGCCCGAACTTTTTTCCTGGCAAGCGGCCCAACCTGCTGCGCTGCAAAGGCTGCTGGACGGCACCGGCTCCACGCTGGACGCGCCAGGGCGCGCGCTCTACCAAAAGCTAATTGCCCAACCCGCCCACAGCGCAGGCGCGCTGGCCATGATGGCGCACTGGGATTTGCATACTTTTTGGAAGCGTTTACCGGCGCTGCAAACCCCTTTGACGCTTATCGCGGGCGAACAAGATTTGATTGTTCCGCCCACCGTCGCAGAGCGCGCTGCCGCGTCACTCACGCGACAGCCTAAACCGCCCATAAGCCGTCTTCCCGGCCTGGGCCACCTCGCCCATGAAGAGCAGCCGGGCACCCTGGCGCAGTGCATTCTGCGCGCCATGGGCTGCACGTAAACCTGCGCTTTCCCCCTGCCAGCGCACAAGGCCTGGCCCCTCCCCGTAGCAAGACCTAGCCCGCAGCACAAGGCTGCCAGAGCTTGCGATTATTTTTTGCGGAAAAAATAAAGATCGCGTAAATCCGCGTTGACAGCGTCGCTTTAAGTGTCTATATTTGTTTACATTAAATAGTGACAAGCAAAATTGTCACTCGCGTAACCGACCCGATAACTCCTTAGGAGACAGGCAATGAAGGCAATTACCCGCATCGAGCAATCTTTGGCTATGGCACTGGCTGCCGCGGAAGACGCCAGCTGCCCCCCCAAGCTGGCTTCCGCCGTGCGCCACGCGGTGTTTCCCGGCGGTGCGCGCATCCGCCCGCAGCTATGCTTGGCAGTGGCCCAGGCCTGCGGTGGGGACGACCCGGCGCTGAGCGACGCCGCCGCTGTCGCCATCGAATTGCTGCACTGCGCCTCGCTGGTGCATGACGACCTGCCCTGTTTTGACGACGCTCCCACCCGCCGCGGCCGCGCCTCGGTGCACTGGGCGTTTGGGCAACCTTTGGCCGTGCTGGCGGGGGACGCGCTCATCGTGCTGGCCTTCCAGACCCTGGCCGCTGCCGCAGGTAAATCTCCCGAGCGCCTGCCGGGGCTGTTAAAAATCATTGCAGCCGGCGTGGGCATGCCCGGCGGCATCGTGGCCGGCCAGGCTTGGGAATCCGAGTCGCGCGTCTCCCTGATGCAATACCAGCGCGCCAAGACGGGCGCATTGTTTGTAGCCGCTACCTGCGCTGGAGCGCTGAGCGCCGGAGCCGACCCGAGCCAATGGCAAGCCTTGGGCGACTGCCTGGGTGAGGCTTACCAAGTAGCCGATGACATCCGCGACGTGATGGGCCAGGCCGATTTGCTGGGCAAACCCGTAGGCCAAGACGCGCAGCACGCCCGGCCCAATGCGATTGCCAATCTGGGCTTGTCCGGCGCGATCGAACACTTTGAGTCCCTGATTCAAGCCGCCGCCGATTCGATTCCCGAAGGCCCCGCCGCGCAAGCCATGCGCGATCTGGTGTGGCAAGAGTCTGAGCGCTTGGTGCCGCGCGCCGCCTGCAACGCCTACCGCCAGGCTGCTACACCAAGCACGCAGACCTCGCCCACCGTGGGCGCCTGAGCATCCCGGCCCATCGCACCGCTTTTTAGGAACACCCCGGTATGAAAACATTGGACCTGGCCTCGCTGCCGCAAACCCATGGGCGCACATCGCCCTGGGCGGACCGCCTGGGCGCACTGATGGACCGCTGGATGACCAGCGACGCCCTGTACCGCTGGAGTGTTTCCAACCCGCTGACGCGCTGGGTCACCCGTAGGCGTGCGCGCCAGGTGTTTGACCTGATGGCCGGTTTTGTCTATTCGCAAGTGCTGCTGGCCTGTGTACGCCTGCGTATCTTGGAAGCCGTGGCCGAGCGGCCGCGCAGCCTGGATGAATTGGCCCAATGGACCCATCTGCCGCCAGCTGGTTTGCAGCGCTTACTGCAATCGGCGCTGGCGCTGGGCTTGCTTAATCTGCGCAGCCAGGGCCGCTATGGCCTGGGCCCGCTGGGTGCGCCGGTGGCCGGCCACGCGGGCATCCGCGCCATGATCGAACACCACGCGGTGCTCTACCAGGACATGCAAGACCCGGTCGCCATGCTGCAAGGCCCCGGACAAGCTGGCGCCATGGCGCAGTACTGGCCCTACACCCTGGACGAAGACGCACAAGCTGCGCAAGCGGCCCAGGCCGCGCAGGCTCAGGCGCAGGCGCAGGCCGAGAAATACGCCCGCTACTCCAACCTGATGTCGGCATCACAGCCTTTCGTGGTGGACGAGATTTTGGCCAGCTACCGCTTTGACGACCACCAAGTGGTGCTGGACGTTGGCGGCGGCCAAGGCACGTTTATGTCGCGCTTGGCGCTGCATGCCAAACACCTGCAAGTCAAATTATTTGACCTGCCCGAAGTAGCTGCGCTGGCCCGTGCCAATTTCGCGCGCCAGGGCTTGGAGTCGCGCAGCGAAGCGCACCCCGGCAGTTTCCTGAAAGACACGTTGCCCCAGGGTGCGGACTTGGTGACCCTGATCCGCGTGGCCCATGACCACCCAGACGCCGATGTGCGCACGGTACTGGCCGCTATCTACGAAGCACTCCCTCCGGGGGGAACCTTGCTGCTGTCCGAGCCTATGGCGCAAGAGCAGGGCGAGACGCCCCAGGGCGATGCCTATTTCCACTTCTACCTATTGGCCATGGGCGCAGGTCGCTTGCGCACGCCGCGCGAGCTGATGGCCATGATGGCCGAGGCTGGTTTTAGCCATCTGGAAATCGTACCTAACCCTATGCCCCTGCAAACGCAGATCCTGATTGGCCGGAAATGTCAGGGTTTACCCTTGAAACCGGACTCTTTTGTAAATAATAATTGACATTGATGTTTGTCAATGTAACGATACACCCATGCAAGCTAACGCGATTGTTTTCCAACAGCCCAAGGCCCTGGCTTTGAGTGGTCTGACGCTGCCTCAAATGGGCGCGGGAGACTTGCTGGTCAAGGTGGAATACAGCGGCATCAGCACCGGTACCGAACGCCTGTTATGGGAAGGCACCATGCCCGCCTTTCCCGGCATGGGCTATCCACTGGTACCCGGCTATGAAACCGTGGGCCGCGTAGTGGCTGCTGGAGACCAAGCCACCGTAGCCGTGGGCACACGGGTGTATTTGCCCGGCTCACAGTGTTTTACCGACGCACGCAATTTGTTTGGCGGCTCAGCCTCCCGCCTGATGGTGCCTTCTGGGCGTGCCATGCCCATGGAAGAGTCTTTAGGCGAGCAAGGCGTCTTGTTCGCATTGGCAGCCACGGCTCACCACGCCCACAGCGCACCAGGTACCCGGCAACCGGATTTGATCGTCGGCCACGGCGTGCTGGGCCGCATGATTGCGCGCCTGGCCGTACTAGCCGGTCATAAGCCCGTGGTCTGGGACACCAACCCGGCGCGGCGCGGCGGCGCAGTGGGCTACGAGGTGATTGACCCGTCCACCGACACACGGCGCAATTACCAATGCATTTGCGATGTCAGCGGCGTGGGATCTTTGCTCGACGACCTTATCAGCCGCCTGGCCCCCGGTGGCGAAGTGGTGCTGGCAGGCTTTTATGACGCACCGCTGTCTTTTGTTTTTCCACCGGCCTTTATGCGCGAGGCGCGTATCCGCATCGCAGCGCAATGGTCGCCGCCGGACCTCGCTGCAGTGATCGCAATGGCAGGCGATGGCCGCTTGTCTTTGGACGGCTTGATTACCCACCAACACGAAGCAACCCAGGCCGATGCGGCCTATCGCACTGCCTTTGGCGATGCCGATTGCTTAAAGATGGTTCTTGATTGGAGACAAATAGCATGAGCGCAAGCACAATTCCTGCAGTGGCCCCGGTAAATTTCATGCGCGATATTTTGCGCGCCGAAGCTGCCATTGAGCCAACGCCGGTCAGCACCAAAGAGGTGACCAAAGAAACCCAAATCATTGCCATCTACGGCAAAGGCGGTATCGGTAAAAGCTTCACGCTAGCTAACCTCAGCTACATGATGGCGCAGCAGGGCAAAAAGGTGTTGCTCATCGGTTGCGACCCCAAAAGCGATACCACCAGTTTGCTGTTTGGTGGCCGTGCCTGCCCCACGATTATCGAAACCTCGTCCAAGAAAAAACTGGCCGGTGAAGCCGTTGCGATTGGCGATGTGTGCTTCAAGCGCGATGGCGTGTATGCCATGGAGCTGGGCGGCCCCGAAGTCGGCCGCGGCTGCGGCGGACGCGGCATCATCCACGGCTTTGAGCTCTTAGAAAAACTCGGCTTTCATGAGTGGGGTTTTGACTATGTGCTGCTCGACTTTTTGGGCGACGTGGTCTGCGGCGGTTTCGGCCTGCCGATTGCCCGCGATATGTGCCAAAAAGTGATTGTGGTGGCCAGCAATGATTTGCAGTCGCTGTATGTGGCCAACAATGTGTGCTCGGCAGTGGAATATTTCCGCAAACTCGGTGGCAATGTGGGTGTGGCCGGCATGGTTATCAACCGCGACGACGGGACCGGCGAAGCAGCCCAGTTCGCTACGCAAGTGGGCATTCCGGTGCTGTCGACCATTCCTGCCAATGAAGACATCCGCAGAAAGAGTGCCAGCTACGAAATCATCGGCCGACCCGACTCCGTGTGGGGTCCGATGTTTGCCGAACTGGCAGAAAACGTGGGCACTTCGGAGCCGGTGCGCCCTAAGCCGCTGACCCAAGACCAGTTACTGGGGCTGTTCGCAGCGTCTGCTGTCGGCCGCGATGTGGTGCTCGAGCCCGCTACGCAGTTTGACATGTGCGGACGCACAGAAAACACCAAACCCACCCTCGAAGTGGTCTACGACGAAGTTTGATCTCCAAGCGGCACTGATTCATGAGCAAAACCATTCCAATCGTCAATGCAACAGCGCCAGCGGGCGTGAGCACTGCCATTGAAGGCGACGGCATGGGCTGCCACGCGGGTGGCGAAAAAATGTTGGCGGCAGCCAAAGCTTCTGGCAAGTCCGAAGTGCTGGCGCAGTACGCCAAAGACTATCCCATAGACCCCAAAGCCGGTCCGCATGACCAGCCGCAAAGCATGTGCCCAGCCTTTGGTTCGCTGCGTGTGAGTCTGCGTATGCGGCGTACCGCGACCATCCTGTCTGGCTCGGCGTGCTGCGTGTATGGCCTGACATTTACCTCGCATTTTTACGGTGCTAAACGCAGCGTGGGTTACGTGCCCTTTAACTCGGAGTCGCTGGTCACCGGCAAGCTCTTCGAAGACATTCGCGAAGCGGTGTACAAAGAAGCCGACCCAGCCAATTACGACGCCATCGTGATTATCAATTTGTGCGTGCCCACCGCCAGCGGCGTGCCGCTGCAACTGCTACCCAAAGACATCAACGGTGTGCGCATCATCGGTATTGACGTCCCCGGCTTTGGCGTTCCCACCCATGCCGAAGCCAAAGACGTGCTCGCCGGTGCGATGCTGAAATTTGCCCGCGAAGAAGTGCTGGCCGGCCCGGTGCAGGCACCGCGTACCGGACGTTCTGACAAACCCACGGTTACCCTGATCGGTGAAATGTTCCCCGCTGACCCGGTGATCATTGGCCGCATGCTCGAGCCCATGGGCCTGGCAGCTGGCCCGGTGGTGCCGACCCGCGAGTGGCGCGAACTGTATGCCGCGCTGGACTGCGCGGTCGTGGGGGCGATTCATCCGTTTTACACCGCCAGCATCCGCGAGTTTGAAGCGGCGGGCCGCCCCATCGTCGGCTCAGCCCCTGTGGGCCACGATGGCACCGAAGCCTGGCTACAAGCAATTGGCAATGCGGCCAATGTGCCGCAAGCAAAAATCGACATGGTGAAAAACATCATGTTGCCAGCCATCAAAGGCGGCTTGGCGCGCATGCCGATCAAAGGGCGCATTACGCTCAGCGGTTACGAAGGTTCTGAACTCTTGGTAGCGCGCCTGTTGGTGGAAAGTGGTGCTGATCTGCGCTATGTAGGCACCGCCTGCCCGCGCACGGTGTGGAGCGAGTCTGACTGCCAGTGGCTACAAGCCCATGGCGTGCATGTGCAGTACCGCGCGTCGCTGGAGCAAGACCTGGCCGCCATGCATGAATGGAAGCCCGACCTGGCCATTGGCACTACGCCCGTAGTGCAAATGGCTAAAGAAATGTCCATCCCCGGCCTGTACTTCACCAACCTGATTTCTGCGCGCCCGCTGATGGGCCCGGCAGGCGCGGGTTCGCTGGCGCAAGTGATCAACGCAGCCATTGGCAACAAGTCACGCTTTGACGAAATGAAGGCCTTTTTTGGTGATGCCGGTACCGGCCATGCCACTGGTGTGTGGGAAAGCGCCCACGGCGTGCCACAAGACCGGCCTGAGTTCAAAGCCGAGACACGCCGCTTGCTGGAAAAGCAGGCCAAGAAGCGTAAAGCGGAGGCCATGATATGAGCCAGTTCTGCTTGAATTTGCACTTTGCCGTCACTGCGCAAGGGACTGCGCGCGCCCAACGTTCGGAGGGCCTGCCATGCTAGTGTTGGACCACGACCGCGCTGGTGGCTACTGGGGTGCGGTGTATGTATTTACCGCCATCAAAGGCTTGCAAGTGGTGATTGACGGACCGGTGGGTTGCGAGAACTTACCAGTCACTTCCGTGCTGCACTACACCGATGCGCTGCCGCCGCATGAATTGCCCATTGTGGTGACCGGCTTGGCCGAAGAGCAACTTGGACGCGAAGGCACCGAAGGCTCTATGCGCCGCGCCCATGCAGCCCTGGACCCGGACTTACCTTCGGTAGTGGTGACTGGCTCTATCGCCGAAATGATTGGCGGCGGCGTCACACCCGAAGGTACGAATTTGCAGCGCTTTTTGCCGCGCACGATTGACGAAGACCAGTGGCAATGCGCCAACCGCGCCATGTTCTGGCTGTGGCAGCAATATGGTTTGCGCGAAGTACCCAAGCGTGAGCGCAAAGTCGGTGAGCGTCCACGCGTGAACATCATCGGGCCGAGCTACGGCACCTTCAATTGCCCGAGCGACCTGGCCGAGATTCGTCGCCTGGTGCAAGGCATTGGCGCCGAAGTCAATATGGTGTTCCCGCTGGGCAGCCATCTGGCCGATGTATCGCGTCTGGTGGAAGCCGATGTGAACATTTGCATGTACCGCGAATTTGGTCGCATGCTGTGCGAGGCGCTGGAGCGGCCCTATTTACAAGCGCCTATTGGCCTGCATAGCACCACCAAGTTTTTGCGCAAATTAGGTGAGTTGCTGGGCCTGGACCCCGAGCCATTTATCGAGCGTGAAAAGCACAGCACCATCAAGCCGATTTGGGACCTGTGGCGCTCGGTGACGCAAGACTTTTTTGGCACCGCCAATTTTGGTGTCGTGGCGAACGAAACCTATACGCGTGGCATCCGCCATTTCCTCGAAGACGAGATGGGCTTGCCATGCAACTTTGCAATTTCCCGACTGGCTGGTGCCAAAACCGATAACGCAGAAGTGCGCAAACTGGTGACCGAAAAAACACCGCTGGTGCTCTACGGCAGCTACAACGAGCGTATTTACCTGGCCGAATGCGGCGGTGGCGGCATGATGAAAACCAGCTTTATTCCGGCTAGTTTTCCGCTGCCCATTATTCGACGCCACACCGGCACCCCGTTCATGGGCTATGCCGGTGCCACGTACATCATTCAAGAGTTTTGCAACGCCTTGTTTGACGCGCTATTCCACATCCTGCCATTGGGCACGGAGCTGGACAAGATTGAAGCGAGCCCAAGCCGCGCTATTGATGACTCCTTGCTCCCTTGGGAGCCAGAGGCGCAGCGGCTAATGGAAGAGCTGCTGGAGCAGCAGCCCGTGCTCGTTCGTATTTCTGCCGCCAAACGCATGCGCGACCAGGCCGAGCGCGATGCGCGCGAGACCGGGCGCTCGCAGGTCGAGGCGCAAAGGTTTATTGAATTGTTCGGTCAGGCAAATGCTGGAGCACACGCGTGAAAGCCGTGCTTTGGTGTTCGTCCGATCGGTCAATCCTCCGGCTTGTCCGGGGGTCCAACTGCTGTGGCATCCGTGCTGCGGCAGTCCGTTCTGCATCCATCCGGGTGTGGGGAGTCGCCGAAAGGCATTTTGTGAGAGGCACTATCTATGACTGATGCAGCTAACCCCTCAGGGCTGACAGACGACGAGGCCCAGGAGTTCCACCAGTACTTCGTACAAGGGTACATCTTGTGGGCCGTGGGCGCGTTCTTCGCGCACAGCTTGGTGTGGATCTGGCGTCCTTGGTTCTAAAGAACCAAAAAAACGGAGGTATTTATGGCCCAAGTAAACCAAACAGATCCGACATTTATTTCAGATAGCCACCTCAATGGCTACCGGATGATTTTTGTTTTGATGTTTTGTGTGTTCATGGCGCTCGCCGTGGTTGGACAGTTGCTGGCATTGAATTGGCGCACCTGGCTACCCGGGGCGGAGGGATCGACGACCACCCTGGTCGGCGTGAAATCTGCCGTCTATACCGTAATTTCTCAATTGAGTTAACGAAAGGAAATTCCTATGTGGCGCATGTGGCGTGTAATAGACCCCCGCAAGGCGGTCGTGTTAACAGGACTGTTGATCGCGTTTGTGTCAACAACGATTCATCTGATTCAGATCAGTGGCGATCGTTACAACATCAACAGCTGGCATCCCGATACGGCCAAGGCCGCGAAGGCTGCACAGAACGCGGCTCTGCCGCAAAAGTAAGGGCCTTTGGTCTTTATTCCGGCAGGCGCATGTGGCTCATGTTTTTGAACCCT
>CAMBNY010000058.1 GCA_945869165.1 Comamonas sp. lk
GTTGCGAAAACCGCTTGGCTTGCTTTCACAATCGTTGTGCGGATGGCCACAACACGCTCTGGCGTGAAGGAAGGGGGCGCTTCGCACAGCGCCCGTATGCGAGCCATGTCTGTTTTAGACATGACGCCGTAGCTGCTCATGTCGGCCGCCGTATCCAGGAGCTCCTGGAGCATACGCGCTTCTTCATTAGTTCTTTTTGTCATTGCATATCTCCTTTGAGCTTCCGTTGAATTTCATTTCATCAAGTTTTGACATGGGTTGAATTTGTAACTTTGCGCCGATAAGTTTGACAGCTTCTACGGCAGCATCAGAAAAGTCGGTGCCCGGTGAACTCTTTTCTCTGCCGAGCAAAAAGAAAATCGCCGCCGCATGTTGTTTGGCTACCAATGTTCTTGTTCCCCCACTTTTCCCCATACCTGCAATGGCGACCCGCTTCTTGCAAATGCCGCCACCCAGGTCAGCTTCAAACAAGCCTTGTTCTATCTCTCTTGCAGCCCGGCACAGTATGTCGTCACGCAATAATTTCTTTGCCCATCTGTCAAATGTCTTTGTCTTGAAAACGCGTTTTGGATCCGTCATCTTTATAAAACTATAGCAATTTTTACCATAGAAAATACGGCTGGCAGACAAAAACTACCATCAAGAGCCACTGCACCGCGGCAACAGCACCGGCGTCGAACTGGGTAGCCCGAAAGCTGAATGCCGTGAACAGCACCAACGGGCCGATTACAGTTCTTCGGTAAGGTTCGGCGAGTGACCGCTCCTGGCCCGAAGCCGAGGCTCCAACATAAACCGATGGTCTCGATCGTGGAGGCCAAAAACCATTCACAGTCCTAGCTCGGAATGCGAACCCAAACGCACAAGTCGCAGAACGTCGGCATCGGGCTTTTGATAGATCAGAACGAGGTCAGGCTTCACATGGCAGTCACGGTAATCTTTCCAGTCGCCAGTCAGGGCGTGATCGCGGTGACGTGGCTCCAAAGGTTTATCAACCAGCAAGGCCGACAACACGGCGTGAAGGTCGGCCTCGAGTGTGCTCCGGTGCCGGCCTTTGGTCTCGCGCTTGTAATCCCGTTTGAACTGGCCGGTGTAGTCAGGCGTCCGCATTGAGATCGGCAAACAAAGCCGTTAGGGTGACGGCCTTGGTCACCTTCCCAGCACGGGCATCCTTCATGGCTTCGATCGTCGTAGCATTGGGAATCAGCGGCTCAAACGGCAAGGCCTTGTCATGGGCCACTTTGGTCAGCATCAGCCGCACGGCATCCGACACAGTCAGCCCCATGGCAGCCAGAACTGCGGCCGCTTCCTCTTTGATCGCTCCGTCGATGCGCGTTTGTACAAGTTGGTTTGCAGCCATGGTCACTTTTCCTGTGGTTTGGTGAATTACATTGTAATTTAGTATTGAGTAATTTCGAGTTGAGCACCTCGCTTGGCCCTCCGGGCAATTGCGCATACCTTTGCCTCACCGCCGTGAATGCTTCAAATAGCGTTTCAGGCAACCCACCCCATCCCAGCATGGAAACGTCCCTGCGAGTCCTACTTTGCGCGCACCTGATCCAACCCCAGCGTCACTGTGCCATCTTCAGCAGCGACGACCTTCTTTATCAATTCACCATTTCCACTGAAGGCCCTGAAGGCGCCTAAATTTTCAATAAGCGCTTCATCAAGAGCGTAGGGAAATCCTGCTGGTGCGCGGCAAGCGCGTAAACATACACGTCTGCGTTGATGCGCCGGTACACCAGCTTGTGGTGGGAGGTGACGATATTTCGGTATTCAAAAATGCCAACCGAGGCAAGTTCCTGCACGGGCGCCCCGGTGAGGAAACCCGTATCCACGAGCGCCAGCTTTACAAAGATTTCGTCCTCGGCCTTCTGCCAATCCGCCTCGCTCCATTTGCCCAGCATGTAATCTTGCAGCGAGAGCAAATCTTCCTGTGCATCGGGAAGAATAAAGACAGCCATTATTTGCGTTGTTGGCGCGCAGCCAGCAACTGGGCCCGCGATTGGGTGGCAGTAATGCCTTTGCCTTGCATACGGTCTTTTTCACCCAAGGCCATGATCTTCAGGGCCGCAATGAGCGATTCCTTTTCCTGGTACTGCTTGACGCCCTCCACCACCATGCTGGCCTCGCCGTTTTGGGTGATGAAAAACGGATTGCCGTTCATCTGCAGGTCTTCAGAAATTTGGGCGGCGTGGCTTTTTAGGTAGGAGATGGACTTGATGTTGGTGACGGATGGCATAGGAATCCCGTGGATGAATGCGACTGAATATAGGCCCAAATTTAGTCATCGTCAAGGAAGAAGGTGATTGCAATGGCCCAAATTGGACAGGCCGTTGGCGTTCAATGTCTAAATATCCTTGTGGCGCGCAGTCGCCTTAGCCCCTGGTCTGATCCTTCATTGACATTGCCCCCTTCGGTAAGGCGCCGGACTTTGCCATGGTCAGCTTGGCAGCGGCCAGTTTGGCTTCCAGTTGGGCGATCACCCGGTCAGCAGGTATACCGCTTGCGTCGCGCCGGGTTACGTCGATGGCAGCGATGCCACGGCGAATGAATTCGGCCTCCGTCTTAGGCTTTGCCATAGTAGATCAAGCTGCGTATTCCACGCATTGCGACATCGATTCCCCTTGCTCCATCACACCTCTGCCCTTAAGCCATCTCTGCCTGCAAAGCAAAACTATCCGCACTGGCCTTGGGCCAGTGGTGCTGGTACACCATGGGCAACTTATCCAGCGTGTCTTTGAGTAAGCTGCCTTCGGGGATTTCGCGCAGCAAGGCATGGGCCAGGCTGTCTACGGTGTGGTCGCCGGTGCGGCGCACGATGTGGTGGGCGTTGATCTCGTTGGGGTGTTGCACACCCGCAGCTTGCACCAGTTCTTTAAGGGCGTGCAAGGTGTTTTGGTGGAAGTGGTAGACGCGCTCAGCCTTGTCGCCCACCACCAGCGCTTGCTGGCGCAGCGGGTCTTGCGTGGTCACGCCCGTGGGGCAGTGGCCGGTGTGGCAGGTTTGCGCCTGGATGCAGCCAATGGCAAACATAAAGCCGCGCGCGCTATTGCACCAGTTAGCGCCCAGCGCCATCAGGCGCGCGATGTCAAAAGCGCTGACCACTTTACCCGCGCAGCCGATCATGATTTGCGAGCGCAGCCCGGCGCCGCGCAAGCTGTTGTGCACCAGGATGAGGCCCTCTTGCAAAGGCGAGCCTACGTGGTCGATAAATTCCAGTGGCGCAGCGCCGGTACCGCCTTCGGTGCCATCGACCACGATGAAGTCCGGCGTAATGCCGGTTTGCAGCATCGCCTTGACCATGGCAAACCATTCCCAGGGGTGGCCGATACACAGCTTGAAACCCGTGGGCTTGCCGCCTGAGAGTTCGCGCAAGCGGGCCACGAAATGCATCAGCTCGGTTGGCGTGCCAAACGCGCTGTGCGAGGCAGGCGAGACGCAGTCCACACCCACCGGCACACCGCGCGCCTCGGCAATTTCGGGCGTGACCTTGGGGCCGGGCAACACGCCGCCGTGGCCGGGCTTGGCGCCCTGGCTGAGTTTGATCTCGATCATCTTGACCTGCGGGTCGCGCGCATTGGCTTTGAATTTTTCGGCGCTAAAGGTGCCGTCGTCATTGCGGCAACCAAAGTAGCCCGATGCCACTTCCCAGATCAGGTCGCCGCCGTGTTTGCGGTGGTGTGCCGAGATGGAGCCTTCGCCGGTGTCGTGCGCAAAACCGCCGCGCTTGGCGCCGGCATTGAGCGCGCTGATGGCATTGGCACTGAGCGCACCAAAACTCATAGCCGAGATATTGAAGACGCTGGCGCTATAGGGCTGCGCAGTATGCGGCCCGATGGTGATGCGAAAGTCGTGCGAGGCCAGCGTGCTGGGCACAACCGAATGCGTCATCCATTCATGGCCGGTGGCGTGGGTGTCGAGCTGGGTGCCGAAAGGCCGTTTGTCTGAATCGCCCTTGGCGCGTTGATAAACCAAAGAGCGCTGCGCCCGCGAAAAAGGCGCGGCTTCGTTTTCGCTCTCGATGAAATACTGCCGGATTTCGGGACGGATGAATTCAAGCAAAAAGCGCATGTGCCCGATGACGGGGTAATTGCGCAAAATTGCACGCTTGGTTTGCAGCAAGTCGTGAAACCCCGTGCCCACCAAGTAGCCAAATACCAAGACGGGAAGCACATGCCCGCCACCGACCCAGACCAGCAAGGACAGCAACAAGCCGACCGCGCACAGCGTAAATGCCAGATAGCGCATAGGAAACACAGAATGAAATAAATTCAGCACGGCAGTGGCTCCTCGTCAAACGCCTGGCGGCACGCCTCCCTGCCCGAACCATACCACCAGCGCCAGACTGGCCATGGTGACGGCGATGATGCCGTCCAACACCTGCCAGGCCAGGGGCCGGGCAAACACCGGGCGCAGCAAGCGCGCGCCAAAGCCCAGGGCGGCAAACCAACACAGGCTGGCACTGGCCGCGCCCAGCCCAAACCACCAGCGCCCGGACTCGCCGCGCTGCGTGGCCACCGCGCCCAGCAGCACCACGGTATCTAAATACACATGCGGGTTGAGAAAGGTAAAGCCAAAACACGTAGCTAATGCGGCAGGCAAGGACAAGCCCGGCGCATCCAGCGGCAGCATGGCCGCCGGGTGCAGCGCACGCCGCGCGGCAAACAGCGCATAGGCGGCCAAAAACAGCGCGCCACCAATACGCGCTACTTCCAAAGCCACCGGATATTGCTGCACCAGCGCACCACCCCCGGCGACACCGACCATGATGAGCAGTGCATCCGACAAAGCACAAAAAGTCACCAAAGCCAGTACATGTTCACGCAAGATACCCTGGCGCAAAACAAAAGCGTTTTGCGATCCAATGGCCACGATCAAAGCGAGGCTGGTCGCAAAACCGGCAAGTGCGTCATGCATGAAGGAAGTGATTTGTATCGAGGGCTAGGGCTAGCCCGTTTCAAGTAACCGGTTTTGTTTGTACCAATCCCAGCAGCACCATCAAACTGTGCTGCACCGTGGCACTGCGCACTTGGGCGCGGCCGCCTTCAAAAAGCTGCATTTCGCTGCGCACACCACGTGGCGTAGCCCAGGCAAACCAGACGGTGCCCACCGGCTTGTCCGCACTGCCGCCGCCGGGCCCGGCAATGCCGGTGACGGCCAGTGCGCAATGCGCTTTGGAGTGCTGCAAAGCCCCTTGCGCCATCGCGCGGGCCACTGGCTCGCTGACTGCGCCGTGGCGGGCAATCAGGGCCGCATCAACACCCAGCAGTTCGCTTTTGGCGGCATTGGAGTAAGTGACAAAGCCGCGCTCTAGCCAATTGCTCGAACCAGCCAGGTCAGTACAAGCGGCGGCGATCAAGCCGCCAGTGCAGCTCTCCGCCGTGGCCAGCATCCAGCCGCGTGCCATTAGCGCAACAGCCAGGTCTTCTACCAAGCGCGCCATACCGCCATCACTAGCAGGGTGCAGCCCGCAGCCACTAAATCGTCGAGCATGATGCCCCAACCGGCTTTGGCCCAGGGCCAGCGCTCGCTGTCCACATCGATGCCATGAAACAAGGCATCGGCCCAGCCCACCGGGCCAGGTTTGACCGCGTCGAAAAAACGGAACAGCACAAAAGCGGCCGCCTGCTCCGAAAAACCGGCAGGCGTCAACACCCAGAGCACCAGCCAGAACGCCACCACTTCGTCCCACACAATGCTGCCGGGGTCCAGCACGCCCATATTGCGCGCGGTAACCGCGCATGCCCACCAACCCAGCAGCGTGGAGGCCAGCAGGGTGTAGCCCCACAGCGCGTCAGTCATCCAGGGCGTGAGGCACCAAAAAGTCAACCAGGCCCAGAGTGTGCCAAAAGTGCCCGGCGCAATGCGGGCCAGCCCGGAACCAAAGCCCAACGCAAACACATGGGCCGGGTGCGACAACATGAAAGCTGAGTTAGGCCGCGCTGCAAAGCGGCTGGCGCCCGCGCCCGTGGGGTACAAAGTTTCAGGTGCGGGCACGATGGGAACTAGGCTGCTAGGGGCCGGGATGCGTTGATAAGCTTTGGCAAGCGTTGGCGATGGACCTGCACGGTGGCGCTTAGGGCAAGGTGGCCAAGTAAGCCTCTAGCTGCGCAAAAGTGCCGCTCCATCCTTGGTGCATGCTCTCGTGGTTGGCATCAAAAGTGGCGATCTCTTCAGGCGTGGCTTCAAAGGGAAGCCATTCCAGTTGCAAGCTGCTGCCGCTGCCTTCCTCGCTTAAGGTGGTGTTGGCCATGGTGCGCAGCGGCCAGCCCGGCGACATGGGGTGGCGGGTCACACCGCCTGCTTGGTCGGAAAAATGCTGTATCACCGAGAGGCGCCGTGGCGCATCGATGCCCAAAAACTCCCACTTGCCCCACATTTGCGTGCCATCGGGGGCCTGCAGGGCATGCAAAAACACGCCCCCCACGCGAAACTCCATGTCATAGGCCGGCATGGTGAAGCCTTGCGGCCCGAACCATTTGGTCAAATGCTCGGGCTGGGTATAAACCGCCCACAAGGTGTCGCGCGAGACTTTGAAACTGTGCGAAATACGAAATGGCTTGGACATGGTGTTTCCTTCCAACAATGTTTATAGCAATCCACCGGTAGCTGCGAAATGGTCAAACGAGGCGAAATCGTGGGGCACTGCATGCCCTTGGGCATCGACCAGGCGTAGGCCTGGCGCGGCCTCTATGGTAGCGATACGGGTGAGTGGTAGCTGGAGCGTATCCGATAGCGCAGCCAAGGTGCTGCGTTGTTGAACCGGTGCGGTGAACACCAGCTCGTAATCATCGCCCCCGGCCAGCACGCATTGCAGCGCGGTACGTGCGCCGTAGGCATTGTCAAATTGCGCTGCGCCACCGGCATAGGCTTGACGTGCGGCCAGCAAGGGCAGGACCTTGTCGACATCTAAGCGGGCGCCGCAGTGCGAGCGCGTAAGGATGTGGTCCAAGTCGCCGAGCAAACCGTCGCTGACATCGGCGCAAGCGCTGGCGATGCCACGCAAGGCCATGCCCAATGCAACGCGCGGCGTGGGTTGCTCCATGCGTGCGCGTGCTGCGTGCAACAGGTCAGCGGGCAGCGTGATGCGCCCCTGCAAAGCCAGCAAGGCCAGTGCCGCGTCGCCCAGACTGCCGCTGACATAGACATCGTCTCCCGGCAGCGCGCCGCCGCGCAGCAAAGCCTGCGTGGGCACAGGCCGGGCCGCAGCATCGGCAGGCACTTCGCCAAACACGGTGATACAAATCGTTAAGGGCCCACGCGTGGTGTCGCCGCCGATCAATTCGCAGCCGTGCGCATCGGCCAGCGCCAGCAGGCCTTTAGAAAAGGGTTCAAGCCAAGCATCCTCAGCCTGAGGCAAAGCCAAGGCTAGGCTGAAAGCCAGTGGGCGGGCGCCGCAAGCGGCCAAATCGCTCAGGTTGACCGCAAGGCATTTATGCCCGAGTAAAAAGGGATCCACATCGGGAAAAAAATGGCGGCCTGCGACCAGCATGTCGGTAGAAACGGCCAGTTGCATGCCCGGCGCGGTTTGCAACAGTGCGCAATCGTCGCCCACACCCAACACCGCTTGGCGCGCGGGGCGCGTGAAGTAGCGCGCTATCAGTTCAAACTCGCCCGGCACGCCGCGCCTTAATGCAAAGTGCGCGCGCCACTGCCCGGCCCGGCACTGAGTGCATCGAGCACAAATATGGGAATGTCCACTTCAAATTTTTCGCCATCTTCAGCGACGCAAAAATAACTGCCGTGCATGGTGCCCGTGGGGGTACGCAGCCGCGTGCCACTGGTGTACTCAAAGGCCTCGCCCGGTTGCAACAAGGGTTGCTGCCCGATCACGCCCAGGCCTTTGACTTTTTCGGTGTGGCCGTTGGCGTCGTTGACATTCCAGGTGCGTGAGATCAGCTGCGCTGCCACTTTGCCGGTATTGGTGATGGTGATGGTGTACGCAAACACATACAAGGCATTTTGCGGCGCCGACTGTTGCGGCAAATATTGGGGAAATACTTCCACGCGGAACTGGTAGGCGGAACTGGGTTTGGACATATGCGGATGCTACCGCGCAAAATCGGGTATGTTTCACCCCAGCGCCTGAATAAACCCCACTTTTCAAAGCAGAAGCGACTGTCACCATGAATTTCCGCATCGCCCCCTCTATTTTGTCCGCCGACTTTGCCCGCTTGGGCGAGGAAGTGAAAAACGTCATCGCCGCCGGTGCGGACTGGATTCACTTTGACGTGATGGACAACCATTACGTGCCCAACCTCACCTTCGGTCCCATGATTTGCCAGGCGCTCAAGCCGCATGCACACACGGCAGCAGGCGCGCCGATACCGATTGACGTGCACCTCATGATTTCGCCAGTCGATGCACTGGCAGCCGCTTTTGCCGATGCGGGGGCCGACTTGGTCAGCTTTCACCCAGACGCATCAGGGCATGTGCACCGCAGCATCCAGGCGCTCAAAGCCAAAGGCGTAAAAGCCGGGCTGGTGTTCAACCCGGCCGAGCCGCTGGACGTGCTGGACTGGGTGATCGATGACATCGACCTGATCCTCATCATGAGCGTCAACCCAGGCTTTGGCGGGCAAAGCTTTATCGATTCGGCGCTGCGCAAAATTGCCGATGTGCGCAAGCGCATAGACGCTTGCGGCAAAGACATACGCCTGGAAGTCGATGGCGGCATCAAGACCGACAACATCCGCCGCGTGGCCGACGCCGGCGCAGACACCTTTGTGGCCGGTAGCGCCATTTTCGGCAAGCCGGACTACAAAGCGGTCATCGACCAAATGCGCAGCGCATTGGCTGGTTAAGGCGACGCGCTGGCTTAGCGCACCAGCTGGTTCATCTGGATGATGGGCAGCAACACAGCCAAAACAATCAGCATTACCACCAAGCCCATCAACACGATGAGCAAGGGCTCGAGCAGCGTGGCCAGTTGCATGGCGCGGCGTTGTACTTCGCTGCTCAGTTGGCTGGCGGCGCGCTGCAACATCACCGGCAATTGGCCGGTTTGTTCTCCTAGTCGCGCGAACATGGACAGCAAACCGGGAAACCGCTTTTTCTGGGCCAAGGCTGATGCAAGCGGAGCACCTTCGCGCACCGCCACCAAAGCGTCTTGCGCATCGCGGCGCATGGCCTGGTTATTCAGGGTATCGGACGCAGCTTGCAGGGCTTTGAGGATGGGTACGCCAGCGGCAGCTAACATCGCCAAGGTACTGGCAAAGCGCGCCGCGTTGTAGCTGCGCGAAAGCCGCCCAATGATGGGCAGGCCCAGCCAGGCCGCATCAAAGCGGTAGCGCAACTCGGGTGCGCGCAGCGCCCAACGCGCACCCCCGATGCCCACCACCACGGCGGCAAGCATCAACCAGCCATAACTGCGCACCACATCACTAATACCCAGCATCAGCACGGTTAAAAACGGCAGTGCGCGTTTGCTGCCCGCAAACACACTGGCCACTTGGGGCACCACATAAGTGACCAAAAACAAGACGATGGCCAGCGCCACCAGACTGACGATGGCCGGGTACAAAGCAGCACCCAAGAGCTTGGCGTTGAGCACCTGCTGGTCTTCCAGGTCTTGTGCCAGATGCTCCAGCACCAGACCCAAATTGCCGCTTTGCTCGCCTGCCCCGACAACCGCCACATAAATCGCCGAAAACTCGCGCGGGTGTTGCGCCAGCGCGCGCGCGAAGGTGCTGCCGCTGTTGACCTCGGCGCGTATATCGGCGACCAAGTTGCGCTCGGCATCGCTTTCGGCTTCGCTACTGAGTGAGGCCAGGGCACGCTCCAGCGGCAGGCCCGAAACTACCAAACCAGCCAGTTGGCGCGTCCACACGGACAGCGCTTGCGCACCCAACACACGTCGCGCGAACAAGGCGCCAGCGCTACCGGCTTTGGCCGCCTGCACCGCCTCGACGTTAAGCGGCACCAGGCCCTGGGTGCGCAACTGGGTGCGGGCAGACTTGACCGAGTCGGCCTCTAGCGTCCCTTTACGGGTGTGGCCATCGGCACTTAGGGCTTCGAACGCGTAGGCAGGCATGGTGCGGGCGCTGTCAAAAAGCGGCAGGTGCTGGGCCTTGCATCACAGCGGCCATCAGTCCCGCGTGACACGTACAAGTTCTTCGCGTGTGGTGATGCCACTATCGACCAGGCGCTGCCCATCCTCGCGCATCAGCACCATGCCGCTGGCCAAAGCCGCATGCCGAATATCGGCCTCGGAGGCCTGGCTGTGGATTTGCGCGCGGATAGCGTCGTCAGTAAGCAGCAACTCAAACACGCCGGTACGTCCGCTATAGCCGGTCTGGCCACACACCGCGCAGCCAGCGCCGCCACACGCGGTGCAACGCTTGCGCACCAAGCGCTGGGCCAGTACGCCCAGTAGCGAGGAACTGAGCAAAAAGGGTTCGACGCCCATATCGATCAAACGCGTCACCGCGCTGGCTGCATCGTTGGTGTGCAATGTGGCCAGCACCAAGTGGCCGGTGAGCGAGGCTTGAATCGCAATTTGCGCGGTTTCGAAATCGCGAATTTCGCCGATCATGATGACGTCCGGGTCCTGGCGCAAGATGGCGCGCAAGGCTTTGGCAAACGTGAGGTCGATCTTGGCGTTGACCTGGGTCTGGCCCACGCCGGGCAGCTCGTATTCAATCGGGTCTTCCACCGTCATGATGTTGCTGCCCTGCGTGTCCAAGCGCTGCAAACCGGCGTAGAGCGTGGTGGTCTTGCCCGAGCCGGTGGGGCCAGTCACCAAAATAATGCCGTGCGGCTGTGCCAGCAAATGGTTGAACCGCGCCAGCACATCGCCTTGCATGCCCACCGATTCGAGGCTCAGTTTGCTCTCGCTTTTATCGAGCAGACGCAGCACCGCGCGCTCGCCATGGGCGCTGGGCAAAGTGCTGACGCGCACATCGACTGCGCGCGTGCCGATGCGCAGCGAGATACGCCCGTCTTGCGGCAAGCGGCGCTCGGCAATATCGAGCTCGGCCATGATTTTGAGGCGCGAAATCAGCGCCGCGTGTAGCGCCCGGTTAGGCTGCACCACTTCGCGCAAATTGCCATCGACCCGAAAGCGCACCACCGAATGGCGCTCAAAGGCTTCGATATGGATGTCGCTGGCGCCATCGCGCGCGGCCTGCGTGAGCAAGGCGTTGAGCATGCGGATGATGGGCGCATCGTCCGAGGTTTCCAGCAGGTCTTCGATGGCCGGCAAGTCTTGCATCATGCGCGTGAGGTCGGCCTCGCCTTCGACTTCGCTGACCACGGCCGCCGCGCTCGATTCGCCTTGCGCATAGGCGGCGCTAATGCGTTGCGTTAAATCTGCGGCTTCGTGCGACACCACCGAATGCACCTCGTATTTGCGCATCACCTCGCCCAAACCTTGCGGCAAAGATGCCGCATGGACATGCAGGGTCAAACGGTCGCCTGCATCCTCCAGCAACACCTGCTGGGTACGCGCAAAGGCATAAGGCAGGGGGTAGCGCATCTCAGTTTTTCACAGGCGCACTAGGCAACACAGGGCCTTCGTTGATAGGCATGGTGGAGCTGGGTGCAGGTTGCGCGTCGCGCATGCCGCTGAGCATTTGCTCATAACGGTCCAGCGACAAGCGATCGCTGGAGGCGGCATCGCGCACCACCACAGGACGTAAAAACACCATCAGGTTGGATTTCTTGCGTGTACGCGAACTACTCTTGAATAAACCCCCGAAGATGGGCAGATCACCAAGGCCAGGAATTTTGTCGGAATTGCCAGTGAAGTTGTCCTGCAACAAACCACCAATCACGACCACCGAGCCATCTTCTACCAATACGTTCGATTCGATGGTGCGCTTATTGGTCGTAGGGCCATTGGCACTCGAGACGGAGCTGGTATCGACCGCAGAAACTTCCTGAAAAATGGTCAACTTGACAGTGCCATTGGCACTGATCTGGGGCTTGACTTTGAGCGTTAATCCGACGTCTTTGCGTTCAATGGTTTGAAACGGGTTGACGGCTCCGTTACCGGTACCGGTATTGGTAAATTGGCCGGTGACAAAAGGCACATTTTGCGCAATCACAATCTTGGCCTCTTCGTTATCGAGGGTCAATAAATTAGGCGTGGACAGAACATTGCCCGAACCCGAGCTCTCCAAAAACCGCCCCAATGCCCCCAGTACATATTTACCATCGTATTGCGAGGCAATGCCCACATTCAAGCCTTTGCCGGGCAAGACGGCGCCGGTAGCGGCGCCCGTGGTCAAACTCAATATGTTCGAGCCGCCCGCGCCAAAGTTGGTGCCCAACAAGCCCACTGTTCCATCGCCTATTTTCCCAAGCGCGCCCTGCCATTGGATACCAAAATCGGCGGCCTTATCTGAACTGACTTCGGCGATCAAACTCTCGATAAATACCTGCGCACGCCGCCCATCGAGTAGTTCGATGACTTCGCGCAGTTGACGGTATTGCGGATCCGGTGCGGTGATGATCAGGGAGTTGGTAGCAATGTCTGCTTGTACCTGCCCGCCGGTGGTAGTGGCAGGCGCACTGGCGCTCCCTGGTGCGGCGCCGCCGACCGGCGCGGCGCCAGGCGCTGCACCTGCGCCCATGGCTGCACGCAAGGTGGCGGCGAGCTTGGTGGCGTCGGCATTTTTGAGGCTGACCACATGCAAGGTGCCCAACTCACCGGAGCCTTGCGAGGATGCGCGATCGAGTTTTGCAACCAATCCCTTGATCTGCGCCATGCGTGCCGGATTAGCGGCACGGACGATCAAAGCATTGCTGCGCGGCTCGGCCACCACGCTGCTCTTGAAGCCCCCCTCAGCCGCTGCACCCGCCTGTCCCGCTGCGCCGCCAGATTCGAGTAGCCGAAGCACCAAGGGCGCCAGGTCTACCGCAATCGCATTTTTCAGTTCTATCACTTCAACATCGGTCGCGTTGGACACATCCAAGGTGGCAATGATGCGCGCAATGCGGCGCAGGTTGTCCGCGTAATCCGTAATCACCAGCGAGTTATTCAGCGGGTTGGCATTGATGGCATTGTTAGGGCTGATGAGGGGACGCAAAATAGTCACCAAATTGTTGGCAGACTCAAAATTGAGTTTGAAAATTTGTGTCGTTATCTGCCCACTGTTGGAGCTGCTTGGCACGCTTTCATTGGTTTCTACCGCAGCACTTTGCAGCTTGGCATCGGCTTCGGGGACGACTTTGAACAAGCCAGCCGACTCCACCATGGTGAAACCCTGCATGCGCAAACTGGTCAGAAACTGGGCCATAGCCACTTGGGGGCTGACGGCTTTCTCGCTAACCAGTGTTATCTGGCCTTTGACGCGCGGATCCACCACCACATTAACTCCCGCAATCACGCCCATCGTGCGGGCGACCAGTTCAATGTCTGTGGCGTTGAAATTCAAAGTGATGAAATCGCCCCGCTTAGGTGCCGCAGCGCTGGCGGGCACTGCCTTTTGCGTAACCGCGCTCGCAGGCGCTAGTTTTTGTGCCGCCGCGCTGGTGGCTGCTGCCTTTTGCGCAAAAGCACAGCTTGGCAGCCACAGCAGCGTGCACAGTAGCACGCCCATGGGGCCCGGTAACGCGCGCATTTTGGAATATGTTGTAACGGTCATGCAATTCAACCCAGTTTGATAATCGACCGCGCTCCGACGCGCTGCCCAATGATGTTCAAGAGATTGGCCAAGGCCTCGGCACGGTCCGGTGCCGCGCTGGCCTCGCCTTCAAAGCGCAATTTGTTCCCCGCCCATTGGCCGCTGCCTTGCAGTTGCAGGCTCCCCTGCAAGGTCGTCAATTCCACGCGTGGCGTTTGCGCACCATGCAGTACCAGGCGGTAGCTGCCCATGGGACGCAAAGTGGACAGGCGCGAGGCGATGTCCATGGCGTCTAGTTGCAACTGGCCATGGCAGCTCCAGCGGCCCTCGTTCCATTGCACTACAAACGACTGCGATTGCAAAAGCAGCTGTCCTTCGGGACGGATGGTATTCCATGGCGTTCCCAGCCCCGAGAGCACTTGCGCAGGCCAGTGCGACTGGTGGTCGGCCAGCTGCAAGCGAGCGCCCGCCCAATCGGGCACCAAGCGCAGCAATATACCCGCAGGTGCGCAACAATCCGCCCGCAAATCCATGGTGAGCGCGCCAAGCGTAGCTTGCAGCTCCCAGTGCAGGCGTCCGGGCAAGACGCTGGTGTCATGGCTGCCTTGACCGCCATGCAGCGTCAATTGCCCCGAGCCTGACCAGACTGTGCCTTGCGCGTCGCTGATGTTCACCGTACCGTCAGAACCGCTGCGCACCGCCGCAGCAAGCCAGCGCGCCGGCGCACAAAACAAAAGCACCAAGCTCACGCCCGCCACCAAGCCTGCCAGCAGCGCACCCCAAGGCGACAAGGACCTGGCGTGCCTGCTATTGACTTGGGGTGGGGTCCGCATGCGCGTCAGGGCTGCGCGCCAGAGGGCAGTTGCACAAGAACGCTGCCAGACCATAAACCGGCGGCTTGGGTCATGTGCATTTCCAACACACTGCTGTGTGCCTTGAGCCTTAGCTGCTCCAGCCAAAGCGCCAGGTCCGCTGGGCGGGCTTGCTTGAAAGAGACGGTGGCGCGTTCGCCCGCCAGCGCCACGCGCGCATTCTTTTCCAGCGTACTGATGGAGTCTTGCAACACGGCTTTGGGGTCGGATACCGGCTGCTGCACCTGCGCACGCAGTGCCGCTGCCTGCGCCTGCAGCTGCAGCATCTGTTCGTATTGCGCGCGCACCACCGGCGCCTGGGTGCGCGCATTTTTCAAGGTTTTTAATGCCGGCTGCAGTCCGACCCACCAAACCAGAGCCAGCAAAACCAAAGTGGCGGCGATGCGCAGGGCCACTTGCTCGCGCGCAGAGGCGTGCAGCCAATATTGATGTAGGGTTTGCTTCATGGCTTGGCCCCCCAGCGCATCAGCACAACATCGCCTTGGGTCTGCAGCTGGTAGCCGCGCGCCTGCAAAGAGCGCGTCAGATCGGACTTGGCTAGCTCAGCCAACACCAAGCCGGTTACCTTCAGTTCGCCTGCTTGGTAATCAATGGCTTGGGGCGGTGGCGGGTAATGGGCCGCTTGCATCAAGGCACTGAGCATGGCCTGCGCATCCGCATCCGAGAGTTGACCGCTGCTTTGGCGCAGGCGCTCCACTTCCCGCTGCATTTGCACCGGCGCATCCACCACCACTTGTACCGATGAAAAAGTGCTCTTGAGTACGGCTTGCATAGCCTGCTTTTGTTGGTTCAGCGCGGCTTGTTGTTGGTATGCGTAGAGGTTTAAACCAATGAGATGCACGAGTAACAAAGTCCAAAGACTAAAGCGCAAGAGGCGCCAGCGCGGCGCGCTAAAAAGCTGTTGTGCCGCATGGCTCAGCCGCTTAAAGCCACGGCCCCCCCGTGATGTCACGATGCCAAACTGCGCCAGATCCCAGGGCCCTTGGCTGGCAAGCAAGGCGCGCTGCGCGGCCGTTTGCAGCACCAATTGGCTTCCAAAAATCTGCTCCGCTTGCGCCGCTACTGCGGGCTCAGCAAACACCAAGGCGTTGTCCGGCAGCTTCAAAAGCGCTACTGCCGAAGCTTGCAGCGGCCAGCGAATGAGTCCCTGTGAGCTACTGCTCACCAATTGGGGGCCCTGCGGTCCGGCCAGGGCATACACCAAGGTGGGCGCTTGCGCACCGCCTGCACCGGGGGCGAAGGTTTGCGGCGCGAGCTCGGGCACCAAGGCGGCGATGCGCAGACCCGCCTGCTCGATTTCTTGGATGCAGCCGAGTAACCAGGCTTTGTCGCAAGCGGCCACCCAGGCTGGGCCTTGCGCGGGTAGTGGCGTTTGCAAAGCAAGGTGCAGGTCGGACACATCGTCCAGCACATGTTCTTCGAGCATCCCTTCCAGGGCAAGGCGCAATCGCGGTGAGCGTGCAAGGCCTTGCGGCAATTGCACCTGGTGCCAGGACAGACGCTGAACCGGCACGACCAGAATGACGTGCGTGGCTTGCGCCGCACGCGCACTGGCGGGGAGCAAGGACCAGGGCGCACTCGACTGGGTGTCCAAACTTTGCCCGTCGCGGCTGATCACATAGTCCACCGACGCAGACGGTTTCAAGGCCTGATCAGGCAAGGTGAGGATGAGGGTGGACATGCGGGTGATTCCGGATTTCATTGTAGGGGGCCAACACTCCACCGGCGCCTCAAGAGTTGCATCATGGCATTTGGATGCGAGGGTGCGCCGACCGCTGGCGGCGCACAATTTTTACGCGCTGGCCATCGCGCTGCATGAGGGCTATTTCGTGCAATGGCTGGCCCTCCAATTCCAAGGTGCTCCGGACTTCGAAAAAACGGGTTTGGATGGCCACCATCTCAGCGTCCGGGGGTTTAGCCGTCAAACCGGCCGCACTATTGAACTCCTCGAGCGTATCCCAAGGCTTGTTATCGCGTTTTTGCACCAGTTGCTGCGCACCGGCCATATCCAGATCAGATACCACCGCCCGCAAAACGACGGCCGGGGCGGTATTGAGGTTGACCTTGGTAAATTCAGGCAACACCGTAACGTAAGGCCGCAATTGCACGATGCTGCCAGGCGACAAGCCCAGCCAGACCAGTTGCTCCAGCAATTGCGGCATCAGCGGCGCCTGGATGGCGGGGCCTTGGCTGGCATTGCCTGCCTGCTGGGCTAGCAGTAAAGTCGACACCATGGTATCGAGTTCTTGCCGCGGCAAATTCAGCGCATTAAACAGACGGACAAAGGCGTCCCTGGTAGGGCCATGTACTTTGTCTGCGACGATGAGGTTGCGCACGTTCAAGCGCGATTGCAAGTCCACCACCTGACCGGAAAGAAAGGCGCTGCTACTTTGGTCCGCCAGCAAAGCGTCGCTTCGGTCTGCCGCCAAAAAAGTTGACAGGCGCGCGGGCTCTAGCGGGATGGACCAGGGCTCGGTGAGATTGTCCGAGCCGCCCTTGCGCCCGTCCTCCGCCAGGATCAGGCGCGCCCAGTCCAGCGCGCCTTGCAAAATCCAGGTCGCTTGCACGCGGCTGCGCTCGGCGCCTTCTACCTCGATGGCGCGCCATTGTTGCCACAAAGCTGCCGACGCCAGGGTCGCCACCAATGCCACCGTGAGCATGGCCAGGAGCAATGCCGCGCCGCTTTGCCGACTGCGCTTGAGGCCACTGCTTTTCATAAGGCGCCCAAGCCCGGACGGGACCAGTCACGCGTGATCGGACCGCTGATCACGCTCTCCTTGGGTAGAGTCAGTACGAGCCGAATGCCATCGGGCATGAGCTCGGTTTTGCCTGGTGCGCTATTGGCGGCGGCGGAAGCTGCACCTGCTGGCGGTGACGTTATGGCCGCATCGGACTGCGGCGCAGGCGCGGGTGCGGTGGTCACCACATCTGCGCTGGACAAAGCGTTGCTCCAGGCACCACCCCGGAAAAACACAATTTGCCAGCCCACCAGCGGCGTGATCAGGACTTCCTGCTTGCGCTCGGCGTCGCCGGGGTTCTGCGCCCACAAAGCGGCCTGGCTCCAGGCGGCGAGCAGCTGTGCGCGACTGGTCAGCGGCGCGGACTGCCAGCGCATCCACACACTGCCTTGCGCCCGCGTGCCCTGGGCCCAGGCGACGACGGACAAGCCCTCCCCCGGCGCCTGGCTGCTGCGGCGCAAGAGGCGCAGCGCCCGGCCATCCCATTCCAGGCTACTAAAGCCGGGTTGTTGCTCCAAAGCGTCTAGGTCTGCGGTCCATTGGGCTACACCGTTTTGCAGGGTCAGGAGCTGCTCCGAATAGCTACTAAGCTGCTGCCTGGAAAGGCTCATGGAATTAAACCCGCGCCAGCTCAATGCAGCCATGAGCGCCATCAAGGCCAAAGCCACCAGTAACTCCACCAACGTGAAGCCGCGCGTCAAACGGGCGGGGCCCAGGCGATTGCGTGACCGCGCGCGCCTGGGCAAGCGGCAACCCCACGCAGCAACTGGCACAGCCATATCAATTGCGCCCTACGATGGTGGTCACGCGCAGTACCGCCTCGTCCGCGCGGCGCACTTGCGCATCGACCCGCACAAAGTTGGGGTTGGGCGTGGCCTGTACATCCAAGGCCACGGTGTAGGTTTCGCTGCCTTGCAGGCATTCGCGGCTGCTTTGCCCCAGGCCGGGCATTTGCCGCGTCAAGCGCAATTGGTGCAGCACATTTTCCGCACACATCTGGCCCAAAAAAACATCTTTCTGGCGCTGCGCGTTTAGCACCAAGGCGCCCGTGGCCTTCATGCCCGCCATCAAGGCCACCGCCACAATCGTCAGGGCCACCAAAACTTCCACCAAGGTAAACCCGCGCCCGCTGGCAGGCGCAGGCCGCACCGGCTGAGGCATAGACCTCAGCCGAATCATGGCGTCAGGGCCGAAGGGCCGGTTGGGACGATGGCAAATGGGCGCAGGCCATCCGTAACGATCTGCACGCGGGTCTGGGGCTGCTGGCGTGAGGCGATCAAAACGGTTTGGGGACGCAACACCGGTTCCGGCCCCAAATCCAGCGACAGCATCGTGGCGGGACGCAACTCGCCGGCATGGGGAAGTACATCGAGCACCAGCGTGTCCTCACTCAGCCATGGCTGGGCCGGTATAGGTTTATTCAATCCATCGATGGCGAAGCCGCCCTCGGTGGCACGCCAGCGCACCGGTGTGCCTTGCATGCGCGATTGCGCGCGGCCGTATTCCAGGATGGCGGCCAGGCGCTGCGCGTCGCGCTCTAGGGCGATGCCCTGGGTATCGCGCATGCTAAAGACGACCATGCCCGAAGCCAAGGCGATAACCATCACCACCACCATCAACTCTATAAGCGTAAAGCCGCGCTGGTGCGGCGGCTGTGCCGGGGCGCTGCGCCCCTCAGGGCTGCCAGCTGCCAATGTCCGCATTTTTGCCCTCACCGCCGGACTGACCGTCTGCGCCAAAGGACATGACATCGATTTCCGCCTTGATGCCCGGGTTCAGATAGACATAGGGCTTGCCCCAAGGGTCATTGGGCAACTGGTCCAGGTTTTTCTTCCAATTAGGCGGCACCGGTTCGACGGTCGGCTTGGTTACCAAGGCAGCGAAGCCCTGATCGGCGCTGGGGTAGCGGCCATTGTCCAGGCGGTACATCTTGAGGCCCTGCATCAGGTTGCTGATATCCGCCTTGGCCGCCGTCACCTTGGCATCGTCCGCCCGGTCGAGCACATTGGGCACGATCAAGGCGGCCAGCACGCCGATGATGAGCAGCACGACCATCAGCTCGATCAGGGTGAAGCCGCGTTGCAG
>CAMBNY010000059.1 GCA_945869165.1 Comamonas sp. lk
GCACGAAAGTGGTTTCTTTTTTCTCTGCCATACAGCGTTTTCAGCTGAGGATTTAGATGCTCGTAGCTTACGTGAACAGCACGTTTTGGACAAGAAAAACAGAGCAAAAGTGCGTAGTCGGTGCGTAGCCGATTTTCGGGCATAAAAAAGCACCTACATCGCTGTAAGTGCTTATTCTATATAAGGAATTTGGTGGGACGTGCGGGGGTCGAACCCACGACAAACGGATTAAAAGTCCGCTGCTCTACCAACTGAGCTAACGTCCCGTCAGTAAGCGCATCGCTTACTGCCAAGCCATAAATTATAGCCTCGTTTTTTTCCTGTTCAGAAACGGTTTGAAAGCGCGTTCATCACCCAGCCGGCAGCACACATTCCAAAGCTTGCAGTTACCGCAACCGTAGAGCCGTATCCATGGCAATTGAGCGTGTTGTCGCTTGACTCACCCCTCCCAGCCTGTGAACTTTGTACAGGCTCAGGACTAAAAACACAGCTAATGCCGATTTTTTTACTCTCGCGCGGTGCCCCGTGAAATTTACGAAGACGGTAACGTACTTGGGAAAGCAAAGGGTCATGCGTGCAATCACTTAAATCTGCCACCGTTGCAAGATGTGGCACGCGTTTGCCACCCGCGGCGCCAACCGCTACAAACAATGATCGCGAATCCCGAGCCCACTGTGCCATTGCCGTCTTCGCAAGAACCTGATCGCAGGCATCGATGACAGCATCTGCATCTGGAGGCAATAAAGATAACCAATTCTCCGGGCTCACAAATTCATCGACAGCATGAATTCTGCAGTTTGGATTAATCTGCGCCACGCGCAGCACCATCGCGTTAATTTTGGACATCCCGATGGTAGAGTCGAGTGCCTGAATTTGCCGGTTGATATTGGACTCGGACACGTGGTCCAAATCTATCAAGGTCAGACGCGAAATAGCGCTTCGCGCGAGGGCTTCTGCAGCCCAAGAGCCCACGCCCCCAAGACCGACCACTACCACATGCGACTCGCGCATACGCGAAGCCGAAACCACGCCATAGAGTCGGTCCAAGCCACCAAATCGGCGATCCATGTCAAAGGACTGGGAAACTTCAGCGATGGACACAAAAAAATACGCAAATTCGACCCGAACTGCTTCTCTTTTACCTCATGCGCGACAGTCGCTCGCGAGCGATATCCGCCGCCTCGCTTTGCGAAAAATTGGCAACCAGATCCTCCAAAGTCTTTCGAGCCTGCGCCATCTCCTTGAGCTCGAGTTGGCAGTTTGCAATTGCCAGCCAAGCCTCCGGAACACGCGCATAGCCAGGGCTGAGCGAGATCATTTTGCGAAAACTTTGCGCTGCTGCAGTGTAATTTTTCAACACGAACTGCGCGTTCCCTAACCAAAAAAGCGCAGAGTTTGAATAGCCGCTTCTCGGAAAACGTAATAAAAATTCATTGAAAGTATTTTGCGCAGTCTCAAAATCGCTTTTGCGAAAGCTAGCAAGAGCAGCTTCGAAAACACCTTTTTCAGCCGGCTCCACAAAAAACTCAGAGCCTTCGAAGCTAACTTTGACTGGCTCCACCGTTTTTAATCGGTCTTCAAGCCGCTTAACCTGATCTTCGAGTCGCTTAATTTGCTCCGCATGACGACGCTGCACATCGGCCATATTGAGACCTAATTGCTCACCTTGACCACGGATTTTGACCGCCTCACCGCTAATAGATTCCAACTGGTTTTTCAGTTGAGCCACGAACCGGCTCAAGTAGGCGATCTCCTCCGCCTGCCTCTTGACATCGTCGAGGGCCTTTTGATCCGCTTCGCGGCGCGAGGTTTCATCGCGGCGCAAGGTTTCGATTCGCTGGCGCATCTCCGTGCGCAACTCCAAAATCGCTCTTCGGGCTTCGTCGTCCTCAAACAGCGCGCCAGATGCTGGAAACGCCAGCACTGACCCAAGTAACGCGGGGAGAAGTGCGCGTGCAACCCAGTGAGACTTCGGGCTACACATAGTTAGCGGATAACTATTTCAGCGCGCCGATTTTTTTCCATCGCACTTTCGCCTTCACCAATTTCTGCCGGTTTTTCTTTGCCAAAACTGACCGACTCAATTTTACTGTCATCGACACCTAGCAATGAAAGCTCATTTCGAACGGCGTCGGCGCGCTTCTGGCCAAGTGCGAGGTTATATTCTCGCCCGCCGCGTTCATCGGTATGGCCCTCAATGACGATGCGCTGAATCTTGCCAGCCTTCGCAGCGCGGGCGTTCTCCTCCAAGATAGATTTGTATTCAGGACGAACAACAAAACTGTCAAAGCCGAAGTAAATGGTACGCCCGGCATCTGTGGCTCCTAGAGCTTTGACTGTATTGCCAGCCCCCCCGTTGGTGCCTGCACCCATTGCGGCTCCAACACTAATTGACCCACTTCCAGCACTTCCAGCACTTCCAGCACTTCCAGCACTTTTGCCACTTGCACTGCTTGAGCCGCTCTTACCATCTTTTGTCATATCCAAGCCGGCAACCGACGACTTTTTATCAGCGGTACCAGACGCCATTGCTGGAGCCACGCTCTTCATGCCACCTGAGGCCGCGGCTGCGGCTGCGGCTTGACCCGATTTGTCCTCGACGTCGACTTCGTTGAGTTTGATGGGTGAACTGCAGGCCCCCAACAGCGCGGCCAAGGCCCAAATCAAGATCCATTTATGCATAACTACCTCCTAATAAAAACATTTTCATAATAAATAAGATTTTACGGGCTTACCAAAGGCCCCCAAGCCGGCTCTCGCAAGTCACCAATTCGGCCGGCTAACCGTGCTTTAACCCGACCATCCAACGTAATACTCATCAAAGTCTCGCGCCCCTGCTGCTGGGTGGCGTAAATGATCATGCGGCCATTGGGCGCAAAGCTAGGGCTCTCGTCGGCAACTGTGTCCGTTAGCGCCTGTGCTTGACCGGAGCTCAAATCCTGTAAATACAATTTATAAGCGCCCGCAACGCGTGAAATATAGGCCAACCATCGCCCATCGGGGCTTACAGAGGGAGATATATTGTAATTGCCGCTTCCGGTAACCAGCTGTGCATTACCGCCAGACACCGGGATTTTGTAAATTTGCGGGGAACCACCACGGTCACTCACAAAGTAAATGGTCTGGCCATCGGATGTGAAAACAGGTTCTGTGTCGATTGACGTGGAGGTAGCCAAGCGCTTGGGATCTTGGCCTGATGCGTTTGCATCCAGTAAAAATAATTGGGATCCCCCCTCACGGCTCAGGGTAAGCGCCAGTGTCTTACCGTCTGGAGACCAAGCAGGGGCGCTATTGGAGCCCTTAAAGTTGGAAACTAGGCGTCTCTTGCCCGTATCGATTTCGTGGACATACACCACCGGCTTGCGGGATTCAAACGAGACGTAGGCCAGTTGATTGCCGTTGGGCGCCCACGCCGGAGAAATAATAGGCTCTGCACTGCTCAGGGCAGACTGTGCGCCCTCACCATCCGAATCAGCCACCCACAAGTTAAATAGTGATGCGCTCTTGGTTACATAGGCAATACGCGTGGAAAAAACACCTTTTTCACCCGTCAATTTTTCATACACCCAGTCGGACACCCGGTGTGCTAAATGGCGCAACTCAGACGCAGGGGCAACCTGACTGAGCCCGCCCAAATCCTGGTTGCGCACTGCATCCCACAATCTAAACCGCACCTCATAGCGATCCTCGCCAACCCGGCTGATACTACCGGTGACCAAGGCATCCGCGCCCTGTTTGCGCCAAACCGGCCACTCAGGACGGACATTTTCGTCCATGGGGATACCCCCAGCATCGACACTACGAAACTGACCACTTCGCTCCAAATCAGCCAGCACAATATTGGCCATCCTTTGCGTCATTCCATCATTGCCCTTGAATGGCGTAACGGCAATAGGGAACTGAGTCAAACCCGCGCCCGAAACTTCAACGCGGAACTGTGCAAAGGCATTGGCCCCTATGAGCGCTGCCATCATTGCAAGGAAAAACTTCTTCATACCCTTATTATCTCCATCTTTTAACCTCCACAGACCCATCCAAGCTGCATTGACCCAAGCCGCGGTCAGCCTTAATTTGGGCAGTCTGTGCCCTCTCCAGGACGCGTTGGGCGTTTGCCGACTGGTCATTACGGCTTGCCTCCCTATGCCACAAATGGTAAACCTCAGTGGCAAAAAACCCATTTTTTCTAACCAAACCGTAGTTGTGCAAACGCAGCACTAGGTCGGCATCCTCATGCCCCCAACCCACGAAGGTTTCATCAAACCCATCTACCGCTTCATAATCTCGGCGCCACACTCCAAAATTGCAGCTTCGGATACCTCGCCACGAAAATTCCGCCTTTTTCCGTATGCCCAGGTCGGGAAAGCGGATGAGTGAGGTCCATTTATTGGCACTTTGCTCGCGCCATCGGGCAAACCAATATCTCAAATCGCGGCCATAGAGCCGTTCCCCATTATCCACGGCAGTCCTGGTCAAGCCGGCGCTTAACAAAACGCGACTTCCGTTGACAAAACAACCATCTTCGCGTAATTCGCGATGCCGCCTTATAAAGTCAGTCTCAGGCACGCAGTCACCATCTAAAAACACAAGGTATCTGCCGCGCGCTAGCGATACGCCCAAATTGCGAACTCTGGCGGCGGTAAAACCAATATCCGGATGCCAAACGTGACTGGCAGTAAGCCCAAGCTCGAAGACTGACTGCTCAATGGCTTTGACATGGTGCGGCAATGAACCGTCGTCAGCGATGATGATCTCAAAGTCACTGTCATCCTGCGCAGCTAAACCTCCTAAAACAGCTGCTAGCGCGTCGCTTCGGTTGTAGGTGGTAACCACCACAGAAATAGGGTCAAGAGGTGTCATTTGCACTAGACTCCGAGCTTGTTCCTGATGCGCACGCGTTACGATATCCATAGAAGACGACACTATAGATGACCCAAATCTCGGTATACATCATTGCTTTTAACGAGGCTGAAAAGGTCAGGGCGACTATACAAAGTGTGCTCTGGGCTGACGAAATCGTATTGGTGGACTCCTGGAGCACTGACGATACAGCAGATATCGCCAGATCGATGGGGGCCAAAGTCGTTCAAGTCCAATTTAATGGTTTTGGCGATTTAAGGAACCAGGCTCTGGCCGCATGCACAGGCGATTGGATCTTCAGCCTCGATGCGGACGAACGATGCACGCCAGCGGTTGCCGAGGAAATCCGGTCGATCTGCAATGACGCGCAACCCATGGATGCCTATTTTGTACCGCGAAGCAATTATTTTATGGGGCAATGGATAAAGCATTCGGGATGGTATCCGAATTACCGCCAGCCCCAGCTTTTCCGCAAAGGACACCTAGCCTATGACCAAAAGCCGGTGCATGAGGGCTTTGAGGTCATTTCGACAAAGCCAATTGGATACATGAAAAATGCCATTTGGCAATTCCCTTTTAAAGATTTTTCTGAAGTCATGCATAAAGCGAATCGCTATTCCAGTTTAGGGGCGGAAAAAATAAAACACAAGAAAATTACCATGGGTTCGGCCTTTATGCATGGCATTTGGGCATTCATAAAACATTTCATTTTCAAACAAGGATTTCGAGATGGGTGGCCTGGATTTGTCATTGCATTGGGTAATTTTGAAGGAACTTTTTACCGCTATGCGAAGGCCTTTGAAATGCAAAAGCAAAGTGAGTGGGAGACGGCCTTGAAAACTGACACGGTTTCGAAGAAATGAGACCTTCAATAGCGCTTACCAAGATTCGGTGGAATGGTCTAGAAACTGCGAATTTTTGGCTGCTGTGCTTTATTGCAGTTTCACCTAGCTTGGGCACGGCTTTAGCCGCATTGGGTAGGTTAGTTCTGTTGTTGAGTGCCTTGGTAGCGATTTTGCTGTCTATACAGCGGAATAAATCTAGCTATGCTTGGCTAGTACACAAACCAGTAACTTTGACAGTTCTGTTTGCCTGTATTTTTTACGCGACAAGTACCCTTTGGACACTTACTGATGCAGTAAGTGCATGGTGGGCCTGGTCCAAATATGCGCGTATTTTGACAATTCCACTCATTTATTACCTAATACCCAATCCCTCTCACGGACTAATAATTTTACGCGTATTTATACTGAGCCAAGTGTTTGTGGGGTTGAGTTCTTGGCTTTTGATTATCCGGATTCATCCAGCGTGGATTTCCTCAGTGAACTCGGACCACTCCTTAGCATCTTTCGGGACCTATCTGGAGGAGAGCATAGCGCAAGCGGCAATAGCCGGGATACTTTGGTTTAAAAGAGATGACATTTTGGGGTCCCGCGGCAAAGCTTTTGCCGTCGCACTAGCTGGCAGTAGCGCAATACTGACACTATTTTTTCTCCAAGGGCGTACAGGATATATTGCCATGTTGGGAATATTCGCCTTGGCATCCCTACAGCTTTTACCCAAAAAACTGCGATTACTCACTATTTTAGTTCCGATACTATCAGTCGCCGTTCTTTTTTCTACGTCAACCGGGTTTCACAACCGTAGTGTTACCGTTTACCAAGAGGTCATAGGTTTTTATGAGAGCAAAAACATCTCAACGTCTGGCGGTACGAGACTCCAGTTTTGGGCGATAGCGTTGAAAGGTATCACTGCACATCCATTTACCGGGGTCGGCGCGGGAGGGTGGAAAAATGAGTATCAGTACCAAACAGAATTACTCGATAGTGACACATTAGATCCTAACCATGGCGCTGACGATCCACACCAACTTTTCTTATTGTGGGGCGTCGAGGGCGGAATCCTAGGCTTGAGCCTATTAATAGTTAATTTAATAATGATTATTAAGCACTCGTGTTACCTAACTAAACCGGACTCTTGGGCTTTAGGTGCCTTTGTATTAACCTTGGCCCTTGCTAGTATGTTCAACTCCGTGCTTCACGGAATTGGATTGGGGGATTTTTTCTGCGTTGGAATTGGTATTTTGCTAAGCTTGACGAATACCGATTGTGAAGATAAAAAACAATTTTGATAAACGCATGAGCTCGTCGCAAAGACCCAACTCTGTAGAAATGAGTCAACGCCTATTGCGTGTGGCGCGATATTTCACACGGCCCTATTATGCGTGGACAGTTTTGGCGGCATCAGTAATAGTTGGCGCAGCACTAGAACCGGCTATACCAGCACTGCTCAAACCTCTTTTGGACCAAGGATTTAATTCCAACACACTTGCTTTGTGGATGGTGCCAGTGGCCTTAGTCGGGCTATTTATGCTTAGGTCAATGGCCTCTTACCTGAGCGACATTGCGGTTGCAAAAATTGCGCAAACCAGTTTGCAGCAATTGCGTACCAAAATGTTTCAAAGCATCACCTATGCAGACATACGTCTTTTCCGGGACCAAGCTGCCACGAGTCTGGCGAATACGGTCGTATACGAAGCGACTAACGGCGCAGTGGTACTTTTGCAATCGGTGACGACAGTAGTAAAAGACACCCTAACGCTTGTTGCCTTAACCGGTTACCTCCTGTACCTCAACTGGCAACTTTCTATTATTGTACTTATGATTTTTCCGGTCGTCGCCATCAGCACGCGGGCGATCTCCAAACGTGTATACCACCTCGCAAAAGCCCAGCAAAAAACGGTAGACCAGCTCGCCTATGTAGTCGAGGAAAGTGTACTCGCCCATAAAGAGATACGAATCCAGAATGCCGAAAAACATCAGCAAGAGCGATTTCAACTCTTGAACTTGAGTTTGCGCCGCCTCGCCATGAAATCGGCGATTGTGGGATCTGCGGTTGCTCCGGTCACAAATTTTTTTGGCTCCATTGCCTTGTCAGCGGTTATCAGTATCGCTATATTGCAAAGCCAGTCCAGTCAATTATCCGCCGGTGGATTTGTTGGATTTGTGACTGCGATGCTAATGCTGATTGCGCCAATTAAGCACCTGTCCGATATTTCGAGCGCTATTACGCGTGGCCTTGTCGCAGCCGAACGGGCCATCGACCTTATAGAAAACGTGGGATCCGAGAAGGTCGGCAGTTTCGTGCTTGCAAGGGCCACGGGGGACGTTCGCTATACCGACGTCAGTGTGCGTTACCCCGGCGCTAGCGAGGCCGCGGTTGATAAGCTCAGTCTGCATATCCGCCCTGGCCAATTCATTGCCGTAGTCGGCCTCTCTGGCTCTGGGAAAACCACTTTGGTCAATTTATTGCCTCGGTTTGTGGACCCAAGCGCCGGCAGCGTTTCACTTGACGGTGTTGAAGTAGGCCAATGGGGTTTGGCCAATTTGCGAAGCCAGTTTGCACTGGTCGGCCAAAACGTCATCATGTTTAACGATACCGTGCTAAGCAATATCACCTTGGGTCTGCCCGTAGAACGCGAGCGTGCAATGCGGGCATTGCAAGCGGCAAACCTTGCGCAAAGGGTGGCAGAGCTACCCCAGGGAATGGACACGGTGGTCGGACATAACGCGAGCCTTTTGTCTGGGGGTGAGCGGCAGCGTCTCGCAATCGCCCGGGCTATTTATAAAGATGCTCCCATCTTGATATTGGATGAGGCGACATCTGCCTTGGATACCGATACCGACAGTCTGGTACAAGCCTCGCTACGCACCGCCATGCAGGGTCGAACGACGATTGCCATCGCACACCGGCTTAGCACCATCAAAGATGCTGACTGCATTTATGTCATGGGCCAGGGTCGCGTTTTACAGCAAGGTTGCCATGATGAATTGATGGCTATGGGCGGCGCGTATTCTGAATTCATACGACATAGCCAAAGTTAAGGCGCACCAACGGAACATTTACCTTGATGCATTATTGCAAGCGGGCATAGTGCGTAAAAAATATCAAACGACTAGACCACGCGAGCGGAAATTTTAGAGTGTTGCCGTCAGCATCAAGCACATAAAAAATCCTACAAATTTCTAACAGACTGCTCCCAGCGCCAAGCATCCGCACACATCGCCTCTATCGACAGCTGCGCCCGCCAGGCCAGCGCATTCAGCGCCAAATCAGTTGCCGCGTAACAACTTGCTACGTCACCCTGACGCCGCGCAAGTATCTGATGGGCAATGGCAATGCCGGTCGCCTGGGTGAATGCAGCCGCCAACTGCAGCACGCTCACGCCGCTGCCCGTTCCTAAGTTGACGGCAATGCCTTTGCCCTCTCGCTCCAGATAATGCAATGCCGCGAGATGGCCTTTTGCCAAGTCCATTACATGGATGTAGTCGCGCACGCCAGTGCCGTCGACAGTGGGATAGTCATCACCAAAGACACGCAGAAACGGATGCTGACCTGCAGCAACCTGGGTGATGTAGGGCATCAAATTATTAGGTACGCCAGTCGGTTTCTCGCCAATCAGACCACTAGTGTGCGCACCCACCGGATTGAAGTAGCGCAGCAAGGCCACTTGCCAACGACTGTCTGCCATTTGCAACTCGCGTAGTATATCTTCACACAATAATTTGCTGCGGCCATAGGAATTGGTCGTGCGTAAAGGGGCGGACTCTGAAATGGGCACTGCATCGGGCTGACCATAAACGGTGGCAGACGAGCTAAATACCAAACGTTGCACACTTGCGCGTTCCATAGCCGCCACTAGGCATGCCGTACCGCCTACGTTATTGTCCAAATATTGGGCCGCCTGTTGCCAAGATTCGCCCACTGATTTGAGGCCAGTAAAATGCATAACTGCTGAAATGGGATAGGAGGCAAACACTTTATCCAGAAGTATCGCGTCACGAATATCGCCTTGCACAAAATGTGGCGCCTAACCACAAATAGAAGTCACGCGCTCCATAGTGATCCGCTCGCTGTTGCACAAATTGTCTACAACGACGACATCCCAACCGGCCAGCATGAATTCGACTACAGTGTGTGAGCCAATATATCCGGAGCCACCGGTAACCAAAATGGTGTTTTTCAAGTTATCACTCCGATGGGGTCGTCAGGGAGCCGGACTTTCGCCCGAAAGCAGTTGCCGATAAATCCGCACCTGTTGCTGGGCCACTTGAGGCCATCTGTGTTGGTGGGCAAATTGGACTCCACGGTCAAGTTGCGTCTCACGCAGACCCGCGTTGGCCCGCAGCGTTTCAACGGCATGGGCGATTTCTTGTTCGGAGTGCGGATCGTGCAGCATCCAGGCTGCGCCAGCCGCATGCACCAAAGGCGAGGCCAGACAGTAAGGCGCCACACTTAGCAACACCGGTACCCTGGCCTTCATCGCCTCCAGCGCCACCATGCCAAATGTATCGTCTATGGTGGCATGCACCAGACAATCCGCCGCTGCAAACGCAGGCGCCACGTCAGGCAGCGTCCCGGCGAAAGCCACGCGCCCATCCAATTCTTGCTTAGCTACCCGAGCCCGCCAAATATCCATTTGCTTTGCTTGGCCACCGACTACCAGCAAAGATACATCGGCGGCCAACAAAGGCATGCTGCGCAATGCGGCGGCAAGCCCTTTTTTCTCAAAATTGTGGCCAACCAATAAAAGCACCCAGCCCTCTGGCGGCAGACCCAAGGCTTTGCGCGCATCCGCTTTGGATGCGACCGGCAAACCAAAGGTATCCCCAGTAGCCTGTGCTTGAATCCCAGGTGGCACCAAACGCAAGCGATGCGGCTTAACCCCATAGGTGGACGCGATTAGATCCCCCAAGGCAGGCGCCACCACAACAATCACCCGTTCGTCGGGGCCACGAAAGCGCAAGCTTTCTAACCATAAATGCGCCATCAAGCGCAGGCTGGTGAAAATATTGAAGTACACCAACAATTTGGAAAACGGGCTTGCCGCCCGCGCAAATAGGTTGTATCGCATTGGACGTACGTGCGCGGTTTGAACATTGCCGTGCCAGGTGTTTTCATGTGAATGCACGATGTCAAAGCCTCGCCGCGATTGCCTCCATGACCACAATGCGAATAGCCATAAGGCGATCCATCGCGGTCGCTTTAGGTTTCGCGCCATCCGGTGAATAGTTATACCCGGATGCGAGATATCGGATCGCTCGCAAAACACATGAATTTCGAATTCATCGACTACCTGCTCGGCCAAATTCACCGCATAGTTTTCTGCACCACCAGCGCTTTTACTAAAGCTGCGCGAAAGAATCGCAACCCGGGGCTTTCGAGTTTCAGGCGCTTCGCTTGTCATGTTTGGACACCCTTGCAGTTTTCATAGCCGGTCAGCAGCTTTAACAAAAACTGCGGCAAATAGGTCGAGCGCACTACCGGGATGCGATGCAACTGAAATAAATCCGCGCCCAGTCGTACTTTTCCGCGCAGCGTTGTCGTGGCGCTTTGGTAGCCGGCGTCTTGGGCCATAGCCGCATGGCGGTCTTCGTAAAAGCCATAGGGATAGCAAAAGTGTTCCACCGGCACACCAAGGACGTCGGCCAACTCTGCCTTGCAGTCGGATATCTCGCGCGCGGCATCCGCGTCCGACATATGTGGTAACTTGCAATGCGTCTTTGTATGCGCGCCTATTTCCATGCCTGCCTGCGCCCACTGCTTGATTTGCGATGCCGACATTAAATCAGCCTGTTTAACGCCATTGGCAAGATCCCACACATTGGTTTTTCCCAGCAATTGACTGATGACATAACAGGTCGCAGTAAAGCCACAGTCTTGCAAGACCGGCAGCGCAGAGTGCAAGTTATTGCAATAACCATCGTCAAAAGTGAGGCCCACCACCTTGCCCACTTTTTCTCCACGCAAATAAGGCATCAGGTCGCGCATGGCTACGCCGCGATAGCCCAGTTGTTTGAGCCAACGCATCTGCCTGGCGAAAGAATCCGGCGCTACATACAGACTGCGAAATGCCGCCGGAGGCGGCGGCGCCAGTTCAATCTGGTGATAAGTCAATATGGCGTATTGCTGCATGCTGGCTTGTGTCTTGTCTATAACAACACAATATCGTACTGCTCTTGCCCCATCGCGCCCTCTGCTTGCAGCGAAACGGGCTTGCCGATGAACTCACTCAAACCAGCCAAATGCTGACTTTCTTCATCAAGCAATAGATCGACGACTTGCGGCGCGGCCACCACGCGAAACTCCTGCGGATTGAACTGACGCGCCTCACGCAAAATTTCCCGGAAGATGTCGTAGGCTACGCTGCGCGCCGTTTTCACTATGCCCTTGCCTTGGCAAGAAGGGCAGGGTTCGCACAACATATGCGCCAGCGACTCGCGCGTACGCTTGCGCGTCAGCTCTACCAAACCCAATTGCGAAAAACCGCCAGTCATGGTTTTGACGCGGTCGCGTGCTAGCTGTTTGCGAAATTCCGCCAACACCGCCTCCCGGTGCTCGTCGCGCGCCATGTCGATAAAGTCGGCCACGATGATGCCACCCAAATTACGCAAGCGCAATTGCCGCGCCAAGGCCTGGGCCGCTTCCAGATTGGTCTTAAAAATAGTGTCGTCAAAATTGCGGGCACCTACATAGCCACCGGTATTCACATCGACGGTAGTCAGCGCCTCGGTCTGGTCCACGATTAAATAGCCGCCGGACTTCAAATCCACCCGCCGCCCCAGCGCCTTGGCAATCTCCTCGTCCACCGAATACAAATCAAAAATCGGTCGCTCGCCCTTGTAGTGCTGCAATTTTTTGGCCGCTTGCGGCATGAATTCGCTGCCAAAAGCGTGCAATAACTCAAACTGCTCGCGCGAATCGACGCGTATGGTTTGGGTGGTCTCGCCCACCAGGTCGCGCAAAACGCGTTGCAGTAAATTCAAGTCCTGGTGCAACAAGCTAGGCGGCGGCAGGCGCTGGCCGGCTTCTTTGATACGCGCCCAGGCTTTGCGTAAATAGGCGATGTCGTCGGCAATCTCGGCGTCGCTGGCATCTTCGGCATTGGTGCGCAAAATATAGCCGCCACCGGCCTCACCAGCTTGCTCCTGCACTCGGCGACGCAAGGCTTCGCGCTGCTCCAGCGGTATTTTTTGCGACACGCCGATATGGTCATCCTGTGGCAAAAACACCAGCATGCGCCCTGCCACGCTAATTTGCGTGGACAGGCGCGCGCCTTTGGTGCCCATCGGGTCTTTAATCACCTGCACCATCAGCGCCTGGCCTTCAAACACCTGCCGCTCAATAGGCACCTGCGCCTGGCTGGCACGCGCGGCACTCAGTGTTTCGCCATCGGCCGGCTTGTGCCACACGTCGGCCACATGCAAGAAAGCTGCACGCTCCAGCCCGATGTCAATAAAAGCCGACTGCATACCCGGCAGTACACGCGAGACTTTGCCGACATACACATTGCCCACCAAGCCTCGCTCCAGCGTCCGCTCTACGTGCAGCTCTTGCACCGCACCGTGCTCGATCACGGCGACCCGCGTTTCCTGCGGCGACCAGTTGACCAAAATATCCTGTTGCATCGTTTTATTCCCAAGCGCCCATGGTGCGCAGCAGCTGTGCGGTTTCAAACAAGGGCAAACCCATGATGCCAGAATAACTGCCTTGAATACGGGCGATAAAGGCCGCCGCCCTGCCCTGCACCGCGTAGGCACCGGCCTTGCCCATGGGCTCGCCGCTGGCTACATAGTGCTCAATTGCGGCTGTAGCCAAACCGTCGAACACCACCTCCGAAACGCTGCATGCATGCTCTATCCGCCCGCCCCAGCCCAAGGCAATGGCGGTAAACACTTTGTGCGTGCGACCCGACAGCAGTTCGATCATGCGCTGCGCATCCTGCGCGTCTGCGGGCTTTCCCAAAATCACATCACCCAGAGCGACCGTGGTGTCCGCGCACAGCACAGGCGCATCCGGTAGGCCAAGGTACTGCAAACGCGTCAGGGCAGCACCGAGTTTCAGTGCAGTGACGCGCTGCACATAGTCGCGCGGCACTTCACCCGGCAATACCATTTCCAAAGCCTCGCTATCTTCCTGCGCGCTGGGCAGCAGTAGTTTATGCACCACACCTATTTGCTCCAGCAATTGGCTGCGCCGAGGGCTTTGCGAGGCGAGGTAAATAAATGGCGGTGTCATGGCGCGCGGTGGTGGGGGAAACGCTTTGCTAAAAATCATTCCCGATGGTAGGGGTGATTGGCATTGACCGACCAGGCGCGGTATAGCTGCTCTATCAACAAGACCCGCGCCATGGCGTGCGGCAGCGTAAGGTCCGACAAACGTATGCGCTCATGCGCGCTGGCGCGAAATTCCGGGTCCAATCCATCAGGCCCACCTATCACCAATGCCACATCGCCACCGCTGTTTTGCCAATCGTTCAAACGCTGCGCCAAGGCCAGTGTGCTCAAGGCGCTACCGCGTTCGTCCAGCACCACGATGCGCGTACCCTTGGGGATAGCAGCCTCAATACGCGCGCGCTCCGCAGCGTACAAAGTGTCCAGCGTCTTGGAGCCTCGCGGCTCGGTTTTAACGGTTTTGAGTTCGATGCGGATTTCATGCGGGAAGCGCTTGGCGTAATCGTCCCAGGCGGTTTGTGCCCAATCGGGCACCCGCTGCCCTACCGCTACGATGTACAGGCGCACCGCCGCGTCAGCCCTTGCGTACGGGCTTGGCCGCAGGCCGCTTAGGCGCTGCTTTCTTCGCGGCAGGTTTGGCGCGCGTGCTGCTGGCAGGTACGATGACTTTGCCCACGGTGCGCACCGGTGTTTTGGCGGCGGGCTTGGGCTCAGCGCCAGAGGCTGCACTCTTACGTGCAGGCGCTTTGGCGGCAGCGCTTTTCTTGGCTGCCTTGGCAGCTGCTTCCTCTTTTTTGCGCACTTGCGCTTTGGAAGGAAAGGCCTCTGCCACGCCGATCTTGGCGGCATTGGAACGGCGCAGTGTGGCCGGCGCTTTGGGCTTGGCCGCTTCCACCACCACTTTGGGCGGTGCTGCCGGTTTGGCTACGCCTAGTTTCAAGCGAACCGGCTTTTCGCCCCACAACTCTTCCAGGTTGTAGTACTGGCGAAAACTCGGTTGCATGATGTGCACTACCGCCTGGCCGCAGTCCACAATAATCCATTCGCCATTGCCTTCGCCCTCGATGCGCGGCTTGGAAAAACCGGCTTCGCGTACCGCATCGCGCACGCTGGCGGCCAGCGCTTTGGTCTGGCGGTTGGACGTGCCCGAGGCCACGATCACCCGCTCGAACAAGGCCGAGAGTTCCTCGGTATCGAACACCACTATGTCCTGCGCCTTCACGTCCTCCAGGCCATCGACGATGGCGCGCTGTAGTTTCTGGATATCGTTTTTCTTAGTGGCGGGGGAAGTGGTCATCAGGGCGTTGGGTAAAGGTGGTGGTCTGCAATATAGCGCGCCACCGGCTCGGTGAGCAGCGCTTGTGTGGAATGGCCGCGGGCTATGCGCTCGCGAATGTCGGTGGAACTGACGGCTTGGGCCGCCATAGGCAGGGTATGCAAGGAAAACCGGGTGTGCAAGTCGGGGTCCAGAGGGGCCACTTGGCCCGTCGCATCGGGACGGACAGCAACCCAAATTATAGCCAGCCGGGCTATTTCTTCAGGACGGTGCCATTGGGCCAAGCCCGCCGCCTGGTCGTGGCCTAGCAAGAGCATGAGCCGCGCGCCCGGGCGTTGGGTCTGCAAGGCCTCCAGAGTTTCCACGGTGTAACTAGGCCCTGCGCGGCGTGTTTCGCTGTCATCGACCCATACATCGGCAAGCGGCGCAAACAGCAAACGGCACATTTCCAGGCGGTGCGCCGCGTCCGTCAGTGCGCGCGCTTTGTGCCAGGCCTGGCCAGTGGGCACGATGCGCAATTGCGTTAAATCCAGCTGCGCCAGCGCAGCCCTGGCCAGCGCCAGATGTCCGGTATGCGGCGGGTCAAACGCGCCGCCGAAAACACCGATGCGCTCGGCTGCGCTCAAACCCAGTCCCGCCGCACCAGAAATTGTTCGTACAAAGCCGCCTCCGCGCTGCCTGGTTCCGGCTGGTGTTGGTAGGACCAGCTCACCTGCGGCGGCATGGACAGCAAAATCGACTCGGTACGTCCGCCCGATTGCAAGCCGAAATGCGTGCCCCGGTCCCATACCAGGTTGAACTCCACATAGCGCCCGCGACGGTACAACTGAAAAGCGCGTTCGCGCTCGGTGTAAGCCATGTCTTTGCGCCCTTGCACGATAGGGAAATAGGCGTTCACAAAACTATCGGCTAGCGCGCGCAACATGGCAAAACTGCCGTCTTGGCCCAGCTCGGAAAAGTCGTCAAAAAACACCCCACCAACGCCGCGCGGCTCGTTGCGGTGTTTCAGAAAAAAATACTCGTCACACCAAGTTTTAAAACGCGGGTATTTGTCGGTACCGAAAGGGTCTAAAGCGGTTTTGCAGCTTTGGTGAAAGTGCACCGCGTCCTCTTCAAAACCATAGATCGGCGTCAAATCCATGCCGCCACCAAACCAACATACCGGGCTGCCATCGGGCGCTTTGGCAGCCAGCATGCGCACGTTCATGTGCACCGTGGGCGCATAGGGATTGCGGGGGTGAAACACCAGCGACACACCAATAGCCTCAAAACCCGAACCCGCCAACTCGGGCCGGTGCTGGGTGGCGCTAGGCGGCAGGCGCGGCCCGCGCACATGCGAAAAACCGACGCCGGCGCGCTCAAACACCGGGCCGCCCTCCAATATTTGGGTGATGCCCTCGCCCTGCAATGTCTCGCCCGCGGGCTTGCTCCAAGGGTCCACCACAAAGCTGCCGCCGTCCATGGCCGAGACCGCGCTAGTTAGGCGCGCTTGCAGGTCAAGCAGGTAGTGGCGAACGTTCTCTGTAGTGGCGGCAAGCATGGTCGGTTTTCCTATGTTGATTTCTGTGGCTCGCCTCAATCACCGTTTAAGCGCCCGAAAGCCAATGTCACTGCGCCACTGCTTGCCGTCGAATTGGATTTTGCCAACGGCATCGTAAGCCCGGCTTTGCGCCGAGCGTACCGAGTCTGCCAGCGCGGTGACGCACAAGACCCGGCCACCGCTGGTCTGCAAAACATCGTCCTGCGAGCGCGTACCCGCATGGAAGACCACGAGGTCCGCCGCTTCGGGTGGCACACCGGTAATGGCGTCGCCGGCACGTGGCTTGTCTGGGTAGCCAAAAGCGGCCAGTACCACGCCTAAGGCGATGCGCCTATCCCAGTCCAATTGCATATCCGCCAAGCCCTGGCCGCTGTCCGTAGCGGCCCAAAGCACATCGACTAAATCCGTTTTCAGACGCGCCATGATGGGCTGGGTTTCGGGGTCGCCCATGCGGCAATTGAATTCCAGGGTTTTCACCGCGCCATCGGGGCTGACCATGAGGCCGGCGTATAAAAAGCCGGTGAAGGGAATGCCGTCTTTTTCCATGCCGCGAATCGTGGGCCAAATCACTTCTTGCATGGCGCGGGCATGCACTTTGGGCGTGACTACCGGCGCGGGGGAATAGGCGCCCATTCCGCCGGTGTTGGGGCCTTGGTCACCGTCTTGCAAGCGCTTGTGGTCTTGGCTGCTGGCCAAGGCCAGCACGTTGCGGCCATCGCACAGGACGATAAAGCTGGCTTCCTCGCCTTGCAAAAATTCTTCAATCACCACCCGGGCCTGCCCCTCTTGCGCGCTGCCAAAGGGCTTGCCACTGAGCATGTAATCCACCGCCTCGTGCGCCTGCGCCAAATTGGTCGCGACCACCACGCCCTTGCCCGCAGCCAGGCCATCGGCCTTGACCACGATGGGCGCGCCCATACGCTCCACATAAGCGTGCGCGGCCACCACGTCGGTAAACACTTCAAACTGCGCCGTAGGAATGCCGTGGCGCGCCATAAAGGATTTGGAAAACGCTTTGGAGCTTTCCAGTTGCGCCGCCGCCTGCGTAGGCCCAAAAATACGCAGGCCATACGCCCGAAACTCGTCCACCACGCCCGCCGCTAAAGGCCCTTCGGGGCCGACCACCGTCAGTTCAATCTTGTGTTCTTGGGCCCACTGGCGCAGTTGCACGATGTCGGTGATCGGCAGGTTTTTCAGGCGTATATCCGTCGCGGTGCCGCCATTGCCGGGCGCTACATAGACCATTTGTACTTTAGGCGACTGGGCCAGCTTCCAGGCCAAAGCATGTTCGCGGCCACCGCCGCCGATAACCAGAATGTTCATAGATCGGCGTTGTGGAAAATTTCTTGCACATCGTCCAGGTCTTCCAGCACATCGAGCAGTTTTTGCATACGGGCCGCGTCCTCGCCGCCCAGCTCAACCGCGTTTTCCGCGCGCATGGTGACCACCGCTTCAGCACACACCAGCCCCGCCGCATCCAGCGCCGCCTTGACGGCTTCAAAATCACCCACCGCCGTGATGACCTCGATCACGCCATCGTCGTGGCTGAGCACGTCTTCGGCACCCGCCTCCAGGGCAGCTTCCATCACTTTGTCTTCGTTGGTACCCGGCGCGTAGATCAGCTGGCCACAGTGTTTGAACTGAAACACCACCGAGCCCTCGGTGCCCATATTGCCGCCATGCTTGTTCAGCGCATGGCGCACCTCGGCCACGGTGCGCACGCGGTTATCGGTCATGGTGTCGATCAGGATGGCCGCGCCGCCAATGCCGTAGCCCTCGTAGCGGATCTCCTCGTAGCTCACGCCTTCTTGGTTGCCGGTGGCCTTGTCAATGTTGTACTTGATGCGGTCGGCCGGCATATTGGCCGCCTTGGCGCGCTCGACGGCCAGGCGCAGACGCGGGTTCATGCCCAAATCGCCGCCACTGGCGCGGGCTGCCACGGTGATTTCACGGATGATGCGCGTCCAAATCTTGCCCCGCTTTTCGTCCTGGCGACCCTTGCGGTGCTGAATATTGGCCCATTTGCTATGTCCTGCCACGCGAAATCCTTTGAAAATTCGTTAACCTAAGCC
>CAMBNY010000060.1 GCA_945869165.1 Comamonas sp. lk
GGCCCGGGCGAGATTGAAAACTGCCTGGTCAAACACGCCGCGGTAGCCAATGCCGCCGTGGTGCCCAAGCCGGATGCGGACCGGGGCGCGCTGGTCAAAGCCTATGTGGTGATCGCGCCGGAATACCTGGCGGCCCACGCCGCGCAGACCAAGAAGCGCGCCGCTTTTGAAGCGGATTTAACGCGCCACCTGCAAGCCCATGTGCGTGGCCTGCTAGCGCCCTACGAATACCCCAAAGAGATAGAGTTTGTAGAGGCCCTGCCCATGACGACCACAGGGAAAGTGCAGCGCCGTGTGCTGCGTTTACAAGAAGAAGCGCGTGCGGCAAAGGTGACTCGTGGCGGTTGAAGCATCGTTAAACTTATCTCTATGAAAACCATCCAACTCGGTCGCAGCGATCTGCACGTATCGCCCATCTGCCTGGGCACCATGACTTTTGGTGAACAGGTGGATGAACCCAGCACCCACCAATTGCTGAGCCACGCTGTCGCGCGGGGTGTGACCTTTTGGGACACCGCCGAAATGTACGCGGTGCCACCACGGGCCGAAACTTTTCAGGTGACCGAGGCCTTTCTGGGCAACTGGATCGCCAAAAACCCCGGCGTGCGCCAGCAACTTATTTTGGCGACTAAAGTGGCCGGCCCCTCGCGCGGTATGCCCTGGGTGCGCGGCGGCGCAATGGACGTGAGCGCCAAAGACATTATTGAAGCCTGCGAAGGCAGTTTGCGCCGCCTGCAAACGGATGTGATTGATCTTTACCAACTGCACTGGCCCACGCGCAACATGCCCTTGTTTGGGCAAATGTATTTTGATCCCAGCAAAGACCGCGAAGTCACTTCCATGCATGCCCAACTGGAAGCTTTGGGTCAACTGGTAAAAGCGGGAAAAGTACGCGCTATCGGTCTGTCCAATGAAACCCCTTTTGGGGTCTGCGAGTTTGTGCGTTTGGCGGAGCAGCACGGCCTGCCGCGCGTGGCCACGGTGCAAAACGCCTATCACTTGCTCAACCGCACGCACGAGAACGGCATGGACGAAGCCATGCACCATTTACAGGTGAGTTTGCTTGCCTATTCGCCGCTGGCCTTTGGCCTGCTCAGTGGTAAGTACGATGCTTCGGGCATCACCGGGCCGGATGCGCCCAAAGACGGACGCATAACGATGTTTGAATCAGTGCGCAAGCAACGCTGGGGCCGACCCGAAGCGCTCGATGCCGCCCGCCGCTATAACGCCTTGGCGCGTGAACACGGCATGCGTCCGGCGCAGATGGCGCTGGCTTTTTGCAATAGCAAGTGGCAGGTGGCCAGCACCATCATCGGCGTGACCACACAAGCGCAATTGGACGAAGATATTGATGCGTTTAACACGGTGCTAACGCCCGACGTGCTCAAGGCGATTGACGCCATCCGCCAAGAGACGCGTGACCCGGCGCAGTAAGCCGCAGTTACGCAAAAGGCACTGAGCGTGGCAAAAAAAGAGCGGGTGAGTGAAACCCCGGCCACGCAGTTTCTGAAAAGCGCCAAGGTCGATTTCAGCGAACATCCCTACGACTACCTAGAGCACGGCGGCGCGCAGCACAGCGCACAGGTGCTGGGCTGGGACCCTTTTCATGTGGTCAAAACCCTGATCATGCAAGACCAGGATGCCAAGCCGCTGGTCGTGCTGATGCATGGCAACCGCAAGGTGTCGACCAAAAATCTGGCGCGTCAGATCGGCGCGAAATCGGTAGAGCCCTGTACGCCGGATACTGCCAACCGACACAGCGGCTATTTGGTCGGCGGCACCTCGCCTTTTGCCACGCGCAAAGCTATGCCGGTGTATGTGGAGGAAAGCATTTTGGGTTTACCTAAGATTTTGATTAACGGTGGGCGACGCGGCTACCTCGTGGGGCTGGACCCGCAATGGTGTGTGCGCCTCCTCGGCGCCAAAGCAGTACAGTGTGCTCTGGAAGAATAAATCGCCAATTGGGTAACGCGGCGTTGCATCAAGGAGAACAAGCGTGGAATCACTGAGCCCCTGGGCCCTGTTGGGCAATACCTTGCTCGTCACCTTGGCGGCCTACTTGGTAGGCTCTTTATCGTTTGCCATCATCGTTAGCCGCCTCATGGGACTGAACGACCCCCGCACCTTTGGCAGCAAAAATCCCGGCGCTACCAATGTACTGCGTTCGGGGAGCAAAGCAGCGGCGGTAGTGACCCTCTTGCTCGATGGCGCCAAAGGCTGGTTGCCGGTGTTTGCAGTACAGCGATGGGGTGCGCCCTATGGGCTGGAGGCGACGGCCATGGCGCTAGTGGGACTGGCTGCATTTATTGGGCACGTGTTCCCGGTGTTTTTCCGCTTTCAGGGTGGCAAAGGCGTGGCCACTGCGGCCGGCGTGGTGCTGGCCACTGACCCTTGGTTGGCGCTTGCCGTAGGCGCTAGCTGGCTCATCATCACCTACTTTTCCCGTTATGTTTCACTGGCTTCGGTGGTAGCAGCGATTTTTGCGCCGGTGTACTACTTGTTTGGCGACGGCGTAGCCTGGCGCGCGGATAACGGCATCGCCCTGGCATTGGCCATCATGAGCGGTTTGCTGGTCTGGCGGCACGCGGCCAATTTGGGCCGTTTGATGAATGGCACCGAGTCCCGGCTTGGCGCAAAGGCGAAAACCGAGGGCTAATTTTCAATCGCGGAAATTGTTAAAGCTCAGCGGGATATCGGTAATTTCTTTTTTCAGTAGCGCCATGGCGGCTTGCAAGTCGTCGCGCTTGGCACCGGTCACCCGCACCGAATCTCCCTGAATGGCCGCTTGCACTTTAAGTTTGCTGTCCTTAATCAGGCGTTGGATTTTTTTGCCTAATTCACTCTCAATGCCATTGCGCACCTTGATGACGCACTTGACTTTGTCGCCGCCCATTTTTTGCACATCGCCTTTGTCCAAAAAACGCACATCGACATTGCGCTTGGTAAGTTTGTTACGCAGCACGTCTTCGATCTGGTCGAGCTGAAATTCAGCGTCGCCGATCAGGGTGATTTCTTTGTCCTTGATTTCAATCGCGGCGGCCGTGCCTTTGAAATCAAAGCGGGTGCCGATTTCTTTCGTTGTGTTTTCCACGCCGTTTTTCACATCGACCAAATTGGCTTCACAGACGGTATCGAACGAAGGCATTTTTCTTAATTCTCCAACAAAGGGTGATCCGCTTGTGCGCTACCTGTGCAAGCGCACGGGTGCGACAATCCCGCCATGGTAGTCGAGAACAACGTGCCTTTGCAGGCGCTCAACACGTTTCACATTGTGGCGAAGGCGCAGCAACTGCTGCGCATCCGCAGCGAAGACGACGTGGCCGCCATGCTGCAAGACGCGGCGCTGGCCGCTTCCCTGAAGTTCGTGCTGGGCGGCGGCAGCAATCTGGTGTTGACCGGTGACGTCAAGTCATTGGTGCTCAAGGTCGAAATTATGGGTCGTAGCCTGCTGCGGGAAACGCCCAAAGCCTTTATCGTCGAGGCAGGGGCTGGGGAAAACTGGCACGACTTCGTCGCCTGGACCTTGGAGCAAGGCATGCCCGGCATGGAAAACATGGCCTTAATTCCCGGCACCGTGGGCGCCGCGCCAGTGCAAAACATCGGCGCTTACGGGATTGAACTGCAAGACGTGTTTGACTCGCTGGACGCCATCGATTTGCAGACCGGCGAGGTCTTTAGCCTCGATGCTGCCCAGTGCGCTTTCGGTTACCGCGATTCGATTTTTAAGCACACCAGCGCCGCGCCGGGCCTCGGACTTAAGGACAAGGCGCTGATTTTGCGCGTGCGTTTTGCCCTGCCCAAGGCCTGGAAGCCGATACTGGGCTATGCTGATATTGAAAAAATGCGCGCCCAGGAGGACTGCGAGAAGCCTGATGCACAGCAGATTTTTGACTGGGTCTGCCGGATCCGCCGCAGCAAATTGCCAGACCCAGAACTGCTGGGCAACGCCGGCAGTTTTTTCAAAAATCCCACGGTCAGCGCCGAGCAATGCGCCGACATCATCGCGCGGGACCCGCGCGTGGTGCATTACCGCCTGGCCGACGGCTCCTTCAAGCTGGCGGCGGCCTGGCTGATTGATGCCTGCGGCTGGCGCGGCAAGTCCGTAGGGCAGGCGGGGGTCTATGAAAAACAGGCTTTGGTGCTGGTCAATCGCGGTAGTGGCAGCCAGGGCGCTACCGGCGGCGAGGTGATGACCTTGGCCAAGGCGATTCAAACCAGCGTGTATGAGCGCTTTGGCCTGTTGCTGGAGACTGAGCCGGTGGTGTTGTAAAGTTTTTGATGTAGTGCAATAGGCCCGCGTTGGCTTTATTGAACAATCCAGTCGAAGCGACCGGAGTCGGATTTTTTGTTTTGCGAAAGTGGATGCCATGAAGCAGGTTTTGGTTTTAGGGGGCTCCGGTTTTCTCGGGGGGCATGTATGCGAAAAGCTGGTACGCGCTGGCTATCAGGTGAGCGTGGCTACCCGTAAGGCGGTACATGCCAGAGCCGTGATGCATTTACCTGGCTTGACGGTCTTGGAATGCAATATCCATGACGAGGCTGCGTTGGGCCGTGCCATGGTAGGCATGGATGCAGTGATTAACCTGGTGGCGATTCTGCACGGAAGTCCTGCGGCCTTTACCCATGTCCATCAGGACCTGCCTGAAAAAATTGCCAAGGCCTGTTTGGCGCAGCATGTCCAGCATCTGGTGCATCTGAGTGCTTTGGGCGTGCAATCCCACCGGCCTGAGGCGGCGCCCTCCCATTACTTGCGCAGCAAAGGATTGGGCGAGGCGCTATTGGCCGATACCTTGGGCTTGGGCGCGCGTCCAAGCGCCCATCCAAGTTGCGGGCTGACTTTGTTGCGCCCGAGTGTGATTTTTGGCGTGAACGACAAATTTTTGAATGTTTTTGCCCGTTTACAAGCGGTTTTCCCGGTGATGCCGCTGGCCTGTGCACAGGCGCGTTTCCAACCGGTTTGGGTGGAGGATGTGGCAAGCGCTGTACTCAAGAGTCTGGCGCAGGGATTAGCACAAGCGCCGTCGCTGCGGGTGTATGAGTTGGCCGGTCCGCATGTCTATACGCTGCGCCAACTGGTGCAATTTGCAGCACGTTGCAGCGGTATCAACCATGGTAGAGGCAGGCCGGTGCTGGGGCTGCCGCTATGGGTTGGGCGATTGCAAGTGATGGCTCTGAAGTTGATGCCCGGCGAGCCATTGATGAGTGCGGATAACCTGGCGTCCATGCAAACGGACAACGTAGTGCAGGGGGAATACCCAGGCCTGGCGACTTTGGGGATACAAGCAAGCGCGTTGGAGGCGATCGGTCCGCAGTATTTAGGGAGCCAAGCTGCCACAAAAGGGCTACTTGGTTTGCGCCATCGACATCGCTGATGGGCTTTAGGCCTGGGGCTCAGTTTTTTTCGCTGGGGCGGGTTCTAACTGTTGCCTTATCGCCTCTTGTAGTCGCGCCAGATGCACGGGTTTGGTAACAAAGTCGCTGACCCCGGCGGCCATAGCCTCATCGTGGGTATCGTTCATGACATCTGCTGTTATTGCGATGATGGGTAACTTAGCGGCAGGGTGCTTGAGTGCGCGGATGGCACGGGTCGCATCGACTCCGTTCATGACCGGCATGTGCAGATCCATCAGCACCAGGTCAAATGCCTCCTTCTGCACGCGGTCCAGGGCAATCTGGCCGTTCTCCGCGAAATAGGTCAGGTAGCCCATTCGCTTGAGCAAAATATCGACAAATTTCCGGTTGACCTGGTTATCTTCTACGACTAACACGCGGTAAACATGCTCGGGTTTGGTGGGGGGATCAGGCAAAAATACTTTTCGCTCGGCGGGTGAGTGCGGCGCTTTGCAAATGCTTACGTCCAAAGTGAGCGTAAACGTGGAGCCCACGCCCAGGGTGCTTTTGACCTCAATCTCACCACCCATGAGGCGTGCCAGCGATTGGGAAATTTCCAAGCCCAGACCCGTGCCGCCATAGTCATTATTCAAGCCGTGGTGCACTTGGTTAAAACGCTTGAACAGGTTTTCAATTGCACCGCTGTTGATACCGATACCGGTATCCTGTACTTCAAAAGAGAGCGTAACCGTCTGGTTGTCATGCTTGGATGTTGTGCCGCGCTTGCGAACTTTGACCTGGATGCCGCCGACGCTGGTAAATTTCACTGCGTTGTTGACCAGGTTGAACAAAATTTGCTTTAAACGCTTGCCATCAAGCAGCAACCAGGGTGGCACCTCCGGGCTTATTTCCACACCATAGCGCAGCCACTTTTGCTCTGCTTGCGGGCGCATCACGTCGCTCACTTCGCGCAGGATGGGCGCTAGCGCTACTGGCTCAGTATGCAGGCTGATCTTTCCCTCCTCTAGCGCGGATAAATCCAAAATGTCATTGAGTACATTGAGCAAATGGTTAGCCGAGGCGTTTGCCGTACGCAGATAGTCTGACTGCTGCTCGCTGAGTCCCGTTGTGCCGAGTAGGCTGAGCATTCCCAATATTCCGTTAAATGGCGTTCGCAACTCATGGCTCATATTCGCCAAAAACCGGCTTTTGCCACGGCTGGCCGTCTCTGCCTTGATTTGCGTTTCGCGGAAATACTCCGTTAATTCACGTGAGCGCTCTTGCTCACGGGCGCGCTCGCGGTTTTGCAGCAGTAAGCTGAGTATCGTTAGGACGAGCAGCACACCTGCCGCGATAAAAGTCATCAAAATCCATGTATTGTTGGTAGCCAGCTTTTGATGGTGCTCCTCCCACTGGCGGTTTTGTACCGTGTTGACGATGCGGGAAATAGTAAAAATTTCTGGCAAGAGGCTGTCTGCAATAGACAGTAGCCCGTGCAAATCGTTGGGGTTGCGCGCGCCGTTGGCAATCCATTGGCCTAGATGCACCTGTAGGCTTTGGATACGTTGTACGCTCATTTCCAAGGACGGCGTCTTGAGGGCTTCAGCGATTCCTGGCGTGGTGCGCAAGCCACCGATGATTTGACTGAGTTGCTTGTTGTGTTCTTGCAGGGACGCGAGGGCAGGCGCCTCTTTATCGAGCAGCTGTTGGTACATCGCCTGTTGTAAGCGGATGAATTCGCGATCAATTTTTTGCGTTTCTCCTGACAGTAGGTTTTCCCGCACTGTCTCGTCCACCTTCATGAGCTGGCGCTGATCGATGACCAAGTAAAAAAGCAGCCCTATTACGATTAACAGGGAAGCGCCCCACAGGGCGAGCCAGCGGGGGCTATGGCTGGGTTTGGCGGACAGACCGGCGTGGCTGGCTTGCTGCTCAGCGACTTGGGTGCTGGCCATTGCCTGTGCCCGTAGGTTTTGTGTTTATCAACGCATTCCCCCTGATGGTGAAATCAGATTGTTACATCGTTTTTTATTTTTGTTTTGTATTTAATTTGATTTTTAATCGCTTAATCTTCTTTGGTCAAGCCCATCATGCGGGTGCCCGGGTCCTGCGCTAGCAGGCCGGCCTGGCTGTAAATACCCAGCTTTTCACGCGTATCTGCAATATCCAGGTTGCGCATGGTCAATTGGCCGATGCGGTCCGCGGGGGAGAACATGGAGGCGCCTTTTTCCATGGTTAGGCGCTCTGGGTGGTACGTGAGGTTGGGCGATTCAGTGTTCAGGATGGAGTAATCATTGCCCCGGCGCAATTGCAGTGTGACCTCGCCGGTGACGGCGCGTGCCACCCAGCGTTGCGCTGCTTCGCGCAGCATGATGGCTTGCGGGTCAAACCAGCGGCCCTGGTACAAGAGGCGGCCCAATTTGCGTCCGTTCTCGCGGTATTGCTCTATCGTGTCTTCGTTGTGGATGCCGGTGACCAGGCGCTCGTAGGCGGTAAACAGCAAGGCCAGCCCTGGCGCCTCGTAGATGCCACGGCTTTTGGCCTCGATGATGCGGTTCTCAATCTGGTCGCTCATGCCCAGGCCGTGGCGTCCGCCGATGCGGTTTGCTTCCAAAATCAGGCTGACCAGATCCGGGTATTCCACGCCATTGAGCGCGACCGGGCGGCCTTCGTCAAAGCGCACCCGCACGTCTTCGCGCGCGATGCTGACCTCGTCCTTCCAAAAGGCCACGCCCATGATCGGGTTGACAATGGTCATGCCGCTGCTCAGGTGCTCTAAGTCTTTGGCTTCGTGGGTGGCGCCCAGCATATTGGAGTCGGTGGAATAGGCTTTTTCGGCCGACATCTTGTAGCCAAAACCCGCTTGGGTCATGAAGGCCGACATTTCCGCGCGGCCACCGAGTTCGTCGATAAAGGCCTGATCTAACCACGGCTTGTAGATTTTGAGCGCCGGATTGGTCAGCAGGCCGTAGCGGTAAAAGCGCTCGATGTCATTGCCTTTGTAGGTGCTGCCATCGCCCCAGATATGCACATCGTCTTCCTTCATGGCCGCCACCAGCATGGTGCCGGTCACCGCGCGGCCAATAGGCGTGGTGTTGAAGTAGGTCAGGCCGCCGGTGGAAATATGAAACGCGCCACTTTGCAAAGCGGCAATACCTTCGGCTGCCAACTGGCTGCGGCAATCGATCAGGCGGGCGTGCTCGGCGCCGTACTCCATGGCTTTGCGTGGAATCTCGTCGTAGTCAGCCTCGTCGGGCTGGCCCAGATTGGCGGTGTAAGCGTAAGGAATGGCGCCTTTGTTACGCATCCAGTGCAGCGCGGCGCTCGTGTCCAAACCGCCGGAAAACGCGATGCCTACTTTTTGGCCGGTGGGGATATTTTGAAGAATGGTGGACATAGGGCGTGAGCTGAAAAATTGCTGTGGATGGGGGCGGGGAAGCGAAGGCTTAGCGCCTCTGAGGTTGGGCTGCGAGATATGCCTTCATTAACGAGCCGAGCGCTTTGTGCAAGTGCCCGGCACCGGGGCTTAACCGTAATGGCAGATGTAATGAAAGGCTTCGGCCACACGAATCTGGAAACTGCTGTCGCCCGGCACGCTGAAACTCTGGCCCGGCTGGCAGCTAGCCCAGGCGCTGGCGCCAGTGAGCAGGTATTCGCAGCCGCCGGCCACGCATTCCATGACTTCTGGCGCGGCGGTGCCAAAGGTCAGTTCGGCGGCCAGCACCACGCCCACGGATTTTTTCGTGCCGTCGGCCATGGTGAGGCTGTGGCTCACGCATTTGCCGTCGAAATAGACACTGGCTTGGGTGGCGATGCTGGCGCTTTGGATATGGGTGGTGCTCATGGCTTTGGTTGGGTAGGTGCCGGTAGGGGCCGACGCGGCTGGGAAATAGGCGGCTTAAGGGGGAAGCGGTCCGCCCGCAAGGCCTTTCATTTTAAGGCAGCAGGCTTGCAAAGCGCTCGGGCGTAAAGCCTACGGTGACGCGGCCATCGGGCCACTGCACTACGGGGCGCTTGATGACGCTGGCTTGGGCCTGCATCAGCGCCGCCGCGCTGGCCGCGTCGCCAACGCTGGCTTGCAGCGCCGCGTCCAGCTTGCGCCAGGTCGTGCCCTTGCGGTTGATCAGCACTTCCCAGCCTACCGCCTGCATCCAGCGGGCTAGGGCCTCATGTGGTACGCCCTCTTTTTTGAAATCGTGGAAGTAATAGTCCAGGCCTTGGTCTTGCAACCAAATGCGGACTTTTTTGACGGTGTCGCAGTTGGGGATGCCAAAGACCGTTATGGCGGGGGTAGGGGCCTTGTTTTTCATGAACACGATGATGCCACGGCCCGACTCAAGGCCTTTGTCGGCCTGCGCGACAATCCCTGCCTTATGAAAAATTTAGCGGACTGGCTGGCCTATTGCGAGCAATTGCACCCCAAAAACATTGACATGGGCCTAGATCGCGTGCACCAGGTGGCGCAGCGCATGGATTTGCGCCTGCCTTGCACCGTGATAACCGTGGCCGGCACCAACGGCAAAGGCTCCACCTGCGCCATGCTGGAAGCCATCTTGATGCAGGCGGGCTACCGGACGGCGGTCTATTCCTCGCCGCACTTGGTGCATTTTGAAGAGCGGCTGCGCCTGCAAGGGCAAAACGTTACTGCGGATACGTTGACGCAGGGTTTCGCCCGCGTAGAGGCGGCGCGCACGGCCGGCCCGGAGCCTGTGTCACTGACGTATTTTGAGTTTTCCACCCTGGCCATCATGGATGTGATGGGTGCGCAGCCGCTGGACGTGGCGATTTTGGAAGTGGGCATGGGTGGTCGGCTGGACGCGGTCAATATCATCGACGCCGATTGTGCGGTGATTACCAGCATCGACCTGGACCATATGGAATTTCTGGGCAATGACCGCGAAACCATAGGCTTGGAGAAGGCCGGCATCATGCGCACCGGTCGCCCGGTGGTAGTCAGCGACCCGGTGCCCCCGCAAAGCGTGCTGGACCGCGCAGTGGAAATCGGCGCCGATTTGTGGCGCGTGGGCCGAGATTTCAATACCCGGGGCGACCCGCAGCAATGGGAGTGGGCGGGTCGGGGGCGGCGTTACAGCGGCCTGGCTTACCCTGCATTGCGTGGTGCCAACCAACTGGTCAACGCAGCGGGCGTGCTGGCGGCTTTGACGGCTTTACGGGACAAGCTGCCGGTGACCGCGCAGGCGATACGCAACGGCCTGGCCATGGTGGAATTTACCGGGCGCTTTCAAATCATTCCGGGCACCCCGACGCTGGTGCTGGATGTCGCCCACAACCCGCATTCGGTGGCGGCGCTGGCGGCTAATTTGGATGCTATGGGCTTTTTCCCGCGTACCCATGCGGTGTTCGGCGCCATGGGGGATAAAGACTTAGCGCCCATGCTGGCGCGCATGAACCCGCTGGTGGAGTGCTGGTATTTCACCGATTTACCCACGCCGCGTGCGGCCTTGGGCGCGGATTTGATGCAGCGCTGGCAGGCCCAAAATACGCGTAAAGATGTGAGCGCTAAGGCCTTTTCCGGCCCGCAATCTGCCTTGGATGAGGCCCTTCTCTGCGCCGACCCCACTGATAGAATCCTTGTGTTTGGATCGTTTTACACCGTTGGCGGTGTGCTGCAGCAAGGGCTTCCCCGGCTGTCCGGAGCACACCTCGCATCTTCTTAAAAAAATCACGTTATGGCATTTTTCAAGTTTCGCAAAGACGGTGCCGAGCCTGCTGCCCCCGCACCGGCCGCCGAAAGCTTGGAAGCCATGCGCAAACGGGCCCGCCATCGCTTGATGGGTGCAGCAGCACTGGTACTGCTAGGCGTCGTAGGCTTTCCGCTGCTATTTGACAGTCAGCCGCGCCCCATTGACGTCAATATCGCCATCGAAATTCCAGACAAAACCAAAGTTGCCCCTCTGGCCGCAAGCCCTGTGGTGGTCAGCCCACCTGAGCCCGAAGCTGAAGCGGCCAAAGCGACGATTGTGGAACGTGAGACCGTTGTCGTCCCGGCAGCTGAAAAAATGGTTGTTACCGCAGACCCCGTAGCGCCAGCACCTGAAAAGGCCATCCCCGCTCCAACTAAAAATGCCGCGCCAAGTGCGCCCAAGGTGCAAGCGAATGCGGCTGCGCCGGTTGAAGGTAAACCGGACGCTGCCGAGGCCGCTAAGGCGCAGAATTTGCTCGACGGTAAAGTTCCGGCTGCGCAGGCAGGCACGCTGAGGTATACCGTGCAAGTTGGCGCCTATGCGGATGCTCAAAAAGCGCGCGAAGCCCGTACCACCTTGGAGAAGGCCGGTTTCAAAACCTATACCCAGGTCATCAACAACGCTGATGGCAAGCGCATCCGCGTGCGGGTTGGTCCTTTTACGGATAGAGCCGAGGCTGACAAAGCAGCCGAAAAGATCAAATCTATCAAATTTGATGCTGCGGTCTTAACGCTGTAGTGCCCGCCTAGGCATGGCCGATTTGGACTGGATTTCGGGTGCGGTGTTAGCACTGTCGATGCTGATGGGAGCTTGGCGCGGACTGGTTTTTGAAATACTGTCGCTGGCCAATTGGCTGCTGGCTTTTGTACTTGCCTATTGGCTCGCTCCTGTGATGTCGGTTTATCTGCCGATGCATGGCTCAGGCGAGGTGCTGCGTTTTGCCGCAGGTTTTGTGATGGCTTTTGTGTTGAGCCTGATGGCGGGAAGTTTGGCGATATTCCTGATTAAAAAAGTGGTGTACGTCAGCGGGATGGGACCCATTGATCGTGCGCTAGGTTGTGTTTTTGGTGCCTTACGGGGCGTGGTTGTCTTGCTTGCGCTTGCATTGGTGCTGCGCCTGACGCCGCTGCACGATACTGCAATGTGGCAGGAGGCTAGGAGCCCTGCCATTGCACAATTGCTGATGACAGCACTCAAACCCTGGTTGCCCCAGACTTTTGGCAAATTCTTACCTTGATCGAGCAAATTTAGCATGTGTGGAATCGTCGGCGTTGTCAGTAACGCACCTGTCAACCAGCTCATTTATGACGCCTTGCTGTTGTTGCAGCACCGCGGCCAGGATGCGGCGGGCATTGTCACGCAGCAGGAAAACAAGTTTTTCATGCACAAGGCCAAAGGCATGGTCAAAGACGTGTTCCGCACTCGCAATATGCGCGCGCTGCCGGGCAACTGCGGCCTGGGCCAAGTGCGTTACCCGACAGCGGGCAATGCCTTTAGTGAAGAAGAAGCCCAGCCTTTTTATGTCAATGCGCCTTTTGGCATTGTGCTGGTCCACAACGGTAACCTCACCAATGCGCAGGCTCTCAAACACGAGTTGTTTACCGTGGACCACCGGCATATCAATACGGAGAGCGATTCGGAAGTCTTGCTCAATGTGTTGGCCCATGAAATCGAACGCACCACGCGTGGCATGCCCTTGCAGCCGAGCCATTTGTTTGAAGCGGTGCGTAATGTGCATCGGCGTGTCAAAGGTTCGTATGCAGTCATCGCCTTGATTGCCGGCCATGGCGTCTTGGCCTTTCGCGACCCCTTTGGTATCCGGCCCTTGTGCATCGGGCGCGGGTCTGGGCAAATTGTGCTGGCCAGCGAGTCGGTGGCCTTGGAAGGCACCATGCACCAAGTCGAGCGCGATGTGGCACCTGGCGAAGCGGTGTTTATTGACTTGCAAGGCAAGATGCTGGCAGAGCAGTGTGCGGATGCACCGGTGCTCAACCCCTGCATTTTTGAGTTTGTTTATCTGGCTCGGCCCGACTCCGTGATGGACGGAATCTCGGTATATCAAGCACGTCTGAATCTGGGGCAAACCTTGGCCAAACGGGTGGTTTCTACCGTGCCGCCCAATGAGATTGATGTGGTTATTCCCATTCCCGAATCCAGCCGCCCCAGCGCTGCGCAATTGGCGCAATTGCTCGGTCTGCCTTACCGTGAAGGATTTGTCAAAAACCGCTACGTGGGCCGCACCTTCATCATGCCCGGCCAGGCCGTGCGCAAAAAATCGGTGCGGCAAAAGCTCAATGCGATTGCCAGCGAGTTCAAAGGGCGCAATGTACTGCTGGTGGACGATTCGATTGTGCGCGGCACCACCAGCCAAGAGATCGTGCAAATGGCGCGCGATGCCGGTGCGCGCAAGGTCTATCTGGCCAGCGCCGCGCCACCGGTGCGTTTTCCCAATGTGTACGGCATCGACATGCCGACCAGCTCGGAACTGGTCGCCTACAACCGCACGGTGGAAGAGGTGCGTGCCATCATCGCTTGCGATGCCCTGATTTATCAGGACGTTGATGCAATGAAAAAAGCGATTGGCTCGCTCAATCCCGCTATCAAAGACTTTGATGCCTCGTGTTTTGATGGCGTCTATGTCACTGGTGATGTAGGTGTCGCTGACATTGCGCGCCTAAGTGCGGCGCGTGTCAGCGGCCAGGAAGACGAGCAGGATAGCTCGCGCCTGGCTTTACCCAATCCGGCATAGCAAGTCCCACCGTTTAACTTCTGAATAACCCATGCCAAGCCATCCACTGCCCCCCGGACTGCATCCTGACACCCTGGCCCAGCGCGTGGCCATGGAGCCCAGTCAGTATGGCGAAAACTCGGAGGCACTTTTCCTGACCAGCGGCTATGTGCAACGTTCGGCTGAAGTGTCGGCGCGCCGTTTTGGTGGCGAGGAAGAAGGTTACACCTATGGCCGCTCTGGCAACCCCACGGTCAGCAGTTTTGAAATGCGCCTGGCGGCTATGGAAGGCAGCGAGGCGGCGCTGGCCACGTCCTCGGGCATGTCGTCCATCTTGCTGATGCTCTTTAGTTTGCTCAAAGCGGGGGATCATGTGCTGTATTCGCAGTCCATGTTCGGCTCCACGCTCAAGCTCATCGGGTCGGAGTTTGCCCGCTTTGGTGTGGAGTCCACTGCGGTATCGCAAACCGACTTGGCCGCCTGGAAAGCCGCCATCCGCCCCAACACCAAACTGCTGTTCGCAGAGACGCCGACAAATCCTTTAACCGAAGTTTGCGATATCCAAGCGCTGGCGGACCTGGCCCACAACGCCGGTGCTTTGCTCGCCGTGGACAACTGCTTTGCCACGCCGGCTTTGCAACGCCCCATGGAAATGGGTGCCGACATCGTGATGCACTCAGGCACCAAATATCTGGACGGGCAGGGCCGCGTCATGGCTGGTGCGCTGTGCGCCAGTGATGCTCTGATTAACGGCAAATGCCTGCCTGTGATGAAAAACAGTGGCATGGTGCTCTCGCCCTTTAATGCCTGGGTGGTGCTAAAAGGACTAGAAACGCTGGATATCCGGATGCGCGCCCAAAGTGCCCGCGCCCATGCATTGGCGCTGTGGCTGGAGCAGCATCCCCTGGTGGGGCGTGTTTATTACCCAGGACTTCCCAGCCATCCACAACATGCTTTGTCCATGAGGCAGATGTCTAATGTGGGCGGAGCGGTTGTGTCGTTTGACTTAAAAGCTGCCAGCCCTGAACAGGCTCGCAGCCGCGCCTTTCATGTGTTGGACAGTTTGTGTGTGCTTTCTTTGTGCACTAACTTAGGCGACACCAAAACTTTGTTGACGCACCCGGCCAGCACCTCGCACGGCAAATTGGCCGAGGCACAGCGCCAGGCCGCCGGTATTGGCCAAGGCTTGATCCGCGTAGCCGTTGGCTTAGAGCATGTGGGTGATATGCAAGACGACTTGCTGCGCGGTCTGGACACACTTTGAACCTGAATCGGCATGACTAAAACACGCACCCGCTTTGCGCCTTCGCCCACGGGCTTTATCCACTTAGGAAATATCCGCTCGGCTTTGTACCCTTGGGCTTTTGCGCGTGCCACTGGTGGCGACTTTATTTTGCGCATTGAAGACACCGACGAGGACCGCAGCACGCAAGCCGCTGTCGATGTGATTTTGGAAGGTATGCGCTGGCTGGGGCTGGAGCCTGACGAAGGCCCTTTCTACCAAATGCAGCGCATGGCGCGCTACAAAGAAGTTTTGTTGCAATTGCAAGCGGAAGGTTGGGTCTATCCCTGTTACACCAGCGTGGTCGAGTTGGATGCTTTGCGCGAGCGCCAGATGGCCGCCAAAGAAAAGCCCCGTTACGACGGCACTTGGCGCCCCGAACCCGGCAAAGTACTGCCGCCGGTGCCCGCAGGCGTGGTGCCCGTGTTGCGCTTTAAAAATCCGCAAAGTGGCAGCGTGGTGTGGGAGGACAAGGTCAAAGGCCGTATCGAAATCAGCAACACCGAATTAGACGATTTGGTGATTGCCCGCCCCGCGCCAGCAGGCGAAGCGGTCGGTACGCCCACCTACAATTTTTGCGTCGTGGTCGATGATATTGATATGGCGATCAGCCATGTGATTCGCGGTGATGACCATGTGAACAACACGCCGCGCCAAATCAATATTTTCAAAGCCTTGGGCAAAGAACCGCCGGTGTATGCGCACTTGCCTACGGTGCTCAATGAGCAGGGCGAAAAAATGAGCAAGCGTAACGGTGCAAAGGCCGTTACCCAGTACGCCGCCGAGGGCTATCTGCCCGATGCCATGGTCAATTATTTGGCCCGCCTAGGCTGGAGCCATGGCGATGAAGAAATTTTCAGCCGCGAGCAATTTGTCGCCTGGTTTAACTTAGACCATCTGGGCCGCAGCGCTGCGCAGTTTGACGAAGCCAAATTGCGCTGGGTGAACGCGCAGCATATGAAAGCCATGGACGGCGATGCCTTAGCCCCCTTAGTAAGCAAACATTTGCACGATCGCGGCTTGACTCCTGATGAGCGCTTGGCGCGCCTGTGCGATTTGTTCAAAGACCGCTGTGACACCACGCTGGTACTGGCCGATTGGGTAGGGCGCTTTTACGCCGAGGTGCAGGCCAGCGACCAAGACCTGGCCCAGCATGTGACCGATGCGGTACGCCCGGCTTTGGGCTTGTTGCGCGCCCAATTAGTCCACTGCGTTTGGGACAAAGTAGGTATCAGCGCCGCCATCAAAGCGGTATTGATCCAAGCGGGCCTGAAAATGCCGCAGTTGGCCATGCCCGTGCGCGTGCTGGTGATGGGTACCCCGCAAACCCCGGCGCTCGATGCGGTGCTGGCGCTGTGCGACCGGCAGAAAGTTCTGGACCGGCTACAAGCGGCCTAAATTTATTGGCTATAATCGAGGGCTTGGAAATTGAGGGTCCTGCTTGCAGAGCCTTGCGGTTTGGGGGTATAGCTCAGCTGGGAGAGCGCTTGCATGGCATGCAAGAGGTCAGCGGTTCGATCCCGCTTACCTCCACCAAAAACTTCCAAGAAAAACGGATTAGTCCAAGGTTTTGACCCCATCGTCTAGAGGCCTAGGA
>CAMBNY010000061.1 GCA_945869165.1 Comamonas sp. lk
AATGGTCGCATCAGCGATTTGCAATGCATTTCCGTCAAGCCCAATGCGGCGCCGCTCGATAGCGCGCAAACGCCTACGCGAGTGATCGCCAAACACTATGTGCTGGCCGGTGGCGCGATCAACTCACCCGCGCTGCTCTTGCGCTCCAATGCGCCGGACCCGCATAAGCGCCTGGGTGCGCGTACGTTTTTGCATCCGGTCGCCATCACGACCGCTGTGATGAAAGACACGGTGGCGGGCTGGACCGGCGCGCCGCAAACGATTTATTCAGACCATTTTGTATACACCCAAGCGGTGGACGGCCCCATCGGCTTCAAGCTGGAAGTGGCGCCGCTGCACCCGGTGTTTTTCGGCGCCAACCTGCCCGGCTTTGGCGAAAAGCAGGCGGCTCTGTACCGCCAATTCCCCAATGCCAATTTGATGCTGGCGTTGATGCGCGACGGCTTTCATGAAGGCGCAGTCGGGGGCAAGGTCGAACTGCAAGGCGACGGCTCTCCGCTCTTGGACTATCCACTGACCGACTATGTGCTCGAAGGCGCACGCCGCTCCATGCTGGCCATGGCGCAAATTCAGTTCGAGGCAGGTGCCACCACGGTCTACCCAGGACATGAATTGGCCGAAGGCACCAGCACCTGGCAGGCCACCAAAGCGGCTATCGAAGCCCTGCCCATGAAGCCGCTGCTCACCAAAATCGGTAGCGCGCATGTGATGGGCGGCTGCGGACTGGCAGGCGACGAAAAGCTAGGCGTCACTCGGCCCGACGGGCAGCACTGGCAGATCGAGAACCTGTCCATCCACGACGGCTCCATCTTCCCCACCAGCATTGGCGCCAACCCGCAGCTCTCGATTTACGGCAACGTCAATCGCCTGGCGCAGGGGCTCGCCAAGCGTCTGGGTGGTACCGAGGTCACCTTGGCCTGAAGGAAGCCAGCATGATGAACATCGTTCAGGCCTGTGGCGTCGTAGCCAAACACAAAGGCTCTTCTTTGTTGGTGGCCACCATGCTGTCCATGTTTATTTTTGACCGCATCGAAGGGCGTGACGGGCGGGCCCGTTTTGTGCCGCTTCTGGACGGCAAACTCGGCGCGATGGTGGGTGTGGTGGTGGCCAAACTACGCGATCTGCTGCAAGGCTATAAAGCTGAGGGCGCGGCACCGGGACGTATCAGCTCGGTACCGCTGATGGGGGGCTGCGCCGGCTTAGGCTTGGGTCTGGCCATGGCGCATCCTGCGCGCAAAGTGATCCTCATGGACGGGGATGCCAGCCTATTGATGGAGCTGAGCGGCCTGGCTACCGTAGCGACACAAAAGCCGGCCAATTTGCTGCACATCGTGGTCAATAACGGCACCCAATTTACCGCCTACGCCAATGCGCGCACGCCCACACCTGATTTTCGCTTTGCCGATGCAGCGCGCGCCGCTGGTTATGCACATGCCGAGCGCATCAGCGAGGCCGGGCAATGGGCACAGCGCTTGCCGCAACTGCTGGCCGTACAAGGCCCGGTATTTGTCGAATTGATGGTGCAAGCTTTTCCCCAACAAACCAAGCCCGGTTTTGTGCAGCAGGAAATGCCCGATGTGCAATTTGCGCGCATGGGTGCGGAAGTGGCTGCGCTACGCCGGCATTTGCAAAGTGCCTGACAAGCGCTCGCACCTGCTTAGCGCCTAAGGGCAGCCTAGGCCCCGCTCGCGTACTTCATGGCAATACGCTCCATCAGCATTTCGGTGGACCCGTCCACCAGCGTAGCCACCTGCGATGCCGCCACATGGCGCGACAAAGCCAGATCGGGGCTTAAACCCGCAGCGCCCAAAGCGTGTTGCAGCGGCCCCAAATGTTTGCACGCCATGCGGGTGGCAAACACTTTGGCTTGTGCCGCTACACCCTCCAGCGCAAGGCCGTCATCCGATGCCGCGTTGGCACGATCGATCATCAGTTGCGCTGCCTCCAAGTCAATCAAGGCATCGGTCAAGCTCCAGCGCCAGGACTGGTGCATGGGCAAATACATGCCAAAGGTTTTGCGTTTCTGGCCGTACTGCAACGCAATGCGCAAACTGTCGCGCACCAAGGCTGCGGCCATAGCAGCGACATAAATGCGCGCGTAATTGATGGATTGCATCGCCCGCTTAAAAGCGGCCCCTGGCGCGGACAATATCTCGTCACCTTGCACCTCGTAGCCATCGAGCACAAAGCCACCCGTGCCCAAGGATGCGACGGTTTCGGTGCGCCCATGGTCGCTGCGCGCAAAGCCAGGCCGTGTGCCATCGACCACAAATGCGGCAATTCCCTTGGCTCCAGAACCCGCCTGTGTTTGGGCATACACCACCATCACATCGGCCGCTTGGGCATTGATGATCCAGCGCTTCTCACCATGCAAACGCCAGCCCGATCCATGGGGTGTCGCCAACATCTGTATAGCGCCGAAATCTGAGCCCGCTCCCGGTTCGGTCAACGCGGTGCAGCCGATGCGCTCACCACGCAGCAGTTGCGGCAACCAACGCTGTGACACTGCGGGCGGCAGTGTTAGCGACAGTGTGGAGGCTACCCCCGCCGAATTGATCAAGGACAAGGCGAAACCAAAATCGGCCTCCGCTAGCGCCGCGCCCACCTTCGCCTTGGAGCTAAAAGGTAGGCCTAGGCCGCTTAGCTCCACCGGCACTTGCATACCGATCAAGCCCAGTTGTGCCCCCTCGCGCAACACGTCCAGCCCCATGCAGCGCTCAGCCTGCCAACGCGCCGCCTGGGGACGCACCCGCTCGTCAGCCAGCTTGCTTGCACGTTGGACACATTGCGCAACGCTGCTTATTAATTGCTCACTCATCCTATGCTTCCTCTATTCAAAAGCTGAGCCCTGCACCCGGGCTCAGCGGTTCGCTGCCGAATGCGTGGCCTAGGTTACGCCCAGTTTTTTCACAATCATTTGCTCCAGCTGTACATCGCGCGCAATCTGGTCGGCAAATTCCCTGGAGCTGGCGCTCAGGCTGACCAGCGAGCCATTGCGCAAGGACATCTCGCGCGACTGCGCAGACACGGCCACCGCCTGTGCTGCTTTGAACACATGCGCAATCACATCGTCTGTGGTGCTGGCGGCCATGGCAAGGCCCGCCCAGGCGTCATAGGCATAACCCGGTGCCACTGCTTCGCTGATACTGGGCACATCGGGCAATACCGGCAAGCGCCTAGGCGAAGTCACCGCCAATGCGCGCAAATTACCGCCCTGAATTTGGGGTATGGCCGTTCCCAGCAGCATGATCGAAAAATCAATCTGGTGCGACAAAATGGCGTTCACTGATTCCACCGCGCCTTTGTAGGGGATATGCAGCGCTTTAAAAGCCGGTAATTTGTCTTCTAAATATTCCACCGCCATGTGCGCAGGCGAACCGATACCGGCACTACCAAAAGTCAATTTACCCGGATTAGCAGCCACCGCGGCACTGAGTTCTGCCATGGTTTTATACGGAGACTTAGCACCCACCACACACACAAAGGGCGAACTCGTCAATCGGCTGATCACTTTGAATTCGTTCAATATATTGAACTGTGGGTTGAGCGCCTGCAAGGTCACGTGCTGGGAGTTCAGGTAGAGCAGCGCATGGTTGTCCGCCGCGCCTTGCGATACCGCGCGCGCGCCTATCAAACCGTTGGCACCGGGCTTGTTTTCCACCACAAAAGCTTGGTTGAAATGGGCGCCCAACTGTTCGGCCAGTAAACGGCCAAAGGCATCGGGCGCGCCGCCTGCAGGATAGGGAACAACCACCTTGACGCCGCGTGTAGGCCAAGCACTTTGGGCCAGCAGGGCGGAAGGTAGCGCAATACCTGCGCCCATGACGGCTAGTGCGCTACGGCGCGAAACATTGGTTTGCATGGCTTTATCTCCTTAGGTGTAGTGATGGTGAAAAAATCAATCCCACTGTGCTAACGCTTCGGGGCGGTTGGCAAAGCTGCCGGGTGCTTGCGCGCCCGGTGTGAGCGTGACGCAGTCGATACGCCCACTGTAGGCATACACGCCACGCCCTTCGCAGGCGGCACTGACCTTGCGGCGGCGGTCCAAGCCCACGTCAAGCCCTTCGCCGCCCAAGCGCAAAAACGTGGGTGACATATTCAGTGGCTCCTGCGCAGGCACGCCGTTGACGCTGAGCAAGCCTTGTCCGCGCATGCCGCCAGGGGCGCTGTGCTCCAGCGCCAAGGCTTGCGCGCCGGGTGTCAAAGCCATGCGGCACTGGCGCTCGTTACCGCGCCCAAAGGCATAGACCACAAGAACGTGCGCATCCTGCACAAAAACACACAGGCCCGCCGCCTTATCGCCCATAGCCAGCAGCACGCCCTCCTGGCCCAGTTGCCAGTCAAACGCGATGTCGATACGGTAATTGCGGTCTGCAATCAGCGGGGAGAAGCTTTGCGTAGGCACACTTTCCACACCGGGATAAAAATGGTGCACCGCGCTGTACTGCGCCTCCAGGAATGGCGGCACCGCCAGCACTTTGCGCAAGTCGCGGTTGTCCAGCGGGTAGATATGGTCGCGTGCGGCATCTTCATCAAATTTTGCAATCAGTGCCAGCAAAACCTCGGGGTATTGTTCGGCCAGGTTGTCGCACTCAGTCGGATCATTGTCCAGGTTAAACAGCAGCCAGTTGTCTAACTTGATCTTGCCACCCACCGCTTGCAGCGAAACGATTTTCCAGGGGTGGACAATCATGCCGCGATTGCCCTCCAACTCATAGGCCTGGCGCTTGCGTACCGCTGGGGCTTGCGGGTCAGATAGCATGGGCAAGTAGCTACTACCGTCCATCCCCCGCGTAGCCTGCCCTTTGAAATGCGCCGGGTAAGTGGCACCCAACAGTTCCAACAAAGTGGGCAAGGTGTCGGTCACATGGATCCATTGCGGGCGCAGGGCGCCGGGGTCTTGCACACGCGCCGGAAAACTCATCACCATGGGTACCCGGATGCCGCCGTTCATGGGCGTGCGCTTATAAAAGCGGAAAGGTGTGTTGGAGCAATTGGCCCAGCCAACCGGGTAAGCGGGGTAGGAGTCAGCATCCCCCAGGGTACCGTCCGTGTGCGCCTGCAAGGCAGCCTTTGCCATGTCCGCAGGGTTGCCCATCGCCATGCGCTTTTCCTGCATGTTCACGGTACCTTCTGGCCCGCCAATCGAATTCGCCCCGTTGTCCGAGGTCAACAGGATCAGCGTGTTGTCAAAAACACCCAGTGCTTTGAGCTCGGCCACCAAACGGCCCACCTGCTGATCCACCACTTCGACCATCGCGGCATACACCTGCATGTAATGCGCCATCAGCGGGCGCTGCTCGGCAGGTACGTCGTCCCAGCGCGGCACACCGGGGTTGGACTGCGACAGGCGCCAGTCCTGGCCAATCAGCCCCATCAGGCGCTGGCGCTCAAAGCGCAGTTCACGCAAGCGGTCCCAGCCGCTGTCATACACGCCGTCGTAGCGCGCAATCGCTTCTGCGGGAGCATGCAGCGGCACATGCGGCGCGTTGTGCGCCAGGTACAAAAAGAAAGGTTTGTCTGGCGCGCTGCCCCGGTGTGCACGCAAGTAGCTGATCGCGCGGTCCGTCCAGTCACGGGTCGAGTAGTAGCCCGGTTCGTAGGCATCGCGCGAGACGAGGTCATTGCCTTCGATCAAATGGCTGGGCGAAAAGAAATGCGTCTCTGCGCCGATGAAGCCATAAAAACGGTCAAAGCCGCGTTGCAAAGGCCAGGAACTGCGGTCCTTGCCGGCACCGATGTGGTAATCGGCCGTGTTGTGCCACTTGCCCACACCATAGGTGCCATAGCCCAGGCCGCGCAGCAATTCGGGCATGGTGGGCGCGTCCGCGGTGATCTCGCCGGCCTGGTAACCGGGGTAGCCGGGGTTGTTGTGCGTCAGCCAACCGCAACCCACGGAATGGGGGTTTTTGCCGGTCAGCAGGGCTGCACGCGCCGGGGTACACATGGGTACCGTGGTGTAAGCGGTAAAGCGCAGTCCCTGTCCGGCCAGCGCGTCGATATGCGGGGTGGCAATCTCGCTGCCAAAGCAGCCGAAATCAGAAAAGCCCAAATCATCTAAAAGAATCACCACCACGTTCGGCGCACCCTGTGGTGCATGGTGTGGGGTTGGCCACCAGGGCTTGGACTCTTTGAGCGTCTTGGCGATATGGCCTTGGTAGCCCTGCGCCGGATGGCCCGCAATTTGCCATGAATACTGCATGCCTAGGCCTTAAAGGGATGGTGAAGAATGCAATCGGCGCCTTTTTCGCCAATCGCGATGGAGGCGGCATTCGTATTGGACGAAGGCATGGTGGGCATGATGGAAGAATCCACCACGCGCAAAGCCTGCACACAACGCACGCGCAGCAAGGGGTCCACCACCGCCAGCGCATCGTTTCCCATTTTGCAAGTGCCTATGGGGTGCCAGGACGTCTGGCCACTGGCGCGCACATAGTCCAGCACCGCAGCATCATCCAGGACGTCCGGGCCCGGTCGCGTTTCGCGCACGATCAGCGCGCGCAAGGCCTCCTGCGAGGCGACCTTTCGTACCATGCGAAAGGCGCGCACCATCTCTTCCTGGTCCTCAGAATGGTCTAGATAACGCGGGTCCATGGTGGGTGCCTGCATCGCGTCGGTCGAGCTAATGTGCACGCTGCCACGCGAGCGCGGCCGCAATTGGAAAAAACCGATGTGAAAACCGGGGAACAAATCCAGTCCCGCTGCTGCGCTGCGCGCATAACGGCTATTGGCGCTTAGGTGATGCATCTGGATTTTGACGCTGGGCTGCGTCTCCTGCGGGTTGGCCCGCACCAGCGCATGTACGGTGGCGGTCGGTGTGGCCGGCATGCCCCGACGCGTGACCAGGTACTTGGCCATCATCAAAGCCTGGCGCACGGGATTGGAGACAATCTCATTGAGCGTGATGCGCTGCGTGCATTCAAACGTGATGCGCGATTGCAAATGGTCCAGCAGGTTTTCGCCCACGCCGGGCACATCGGCCTTGACCTCGATACCCAGCGCCTGCAAGCGCGCACCCTGCCCCACCCCCGAGAGTTCGAGCAATTGGGGCGACAAAATCGGCCCGGCGCTCAATACCACTTCGCAGCTGGCGCGTGCCTCGCGCAGTTGGCCCTCGTGCATGTAACGCACACCAACGGCGCGCGTGCCTTCCCACAAGATACCCATGGCCTGCGCTTGCGTAAGCAATGTCAGCCGCGCGGGTAGGGTGTCGCCCAGATAGCCGTGCGCCGTGCTGCAGCGCTGGCCATCGCGGGTGGATAACTGCAAATAGCCCACGCCTTCATAACGCGCACCGTTGTAGTCCGGATTGGCCGGTATGCCAGCGTGTTGACAGGCCTGCAAAAAGGCATCCCCCAAGGCTTGAGGGTCTTTGGCCAATTCGGTGACATGGATCGGACCATCGCCGCCCCGGTAAGCCGGATCGCCCCAGGCGGCGTTTTCAAATTTCTTGAAATACGGCAGCAAATCTTGGTAGCCCCAACCATCGCAGCCCAGCGCCCGCCAGTTATCAAACTCGGCAGGGTCGCCGCGCACATAAATCATGCCATTGACCGAACTAGAGCCGCCAGGCAACTTGCCACGTGGCCAATAGACTTTTTGATTGTTAACATGGGCCTGCGGCTCGGTTTGAAACTGCCACACATAGTTCGGGTTTTGCAAAATCTTGCCAATGCCCATAGGCACCTTCACCCAGAAATCGTTATGCCGGGGCTGGCCGGCCTCGAGCAACAAGACGCGCTTATCGGGTTGCTGCGCCAAGCGGTGTGCCAGCGCAGCGCCAGACGAGCCGGCACCCACCACCACATAGTCAAACTGTTCATCGCTCATACGGCTTCCTTGAGCCACTGGCGCAGCGCCGCCACTTCAGTGCCCATGCGCTGGAACTGCACATCGGGCATTTCTGACAATGCAAAGCCCTCGCCCGTGCGCGGGGGCACAGGCTGCACTTGCAGCTGCACCAGCACCGGCCCGCGCATTTCCAGCAACCGTGGGAAACTGGCCTGCCATTCGTCTGCATCGCTGATAGTCTGCGCATGCGCATACCCGGCGGCGCGGGCAAAAGCTTCAAAAGAAAACTGCGGCTCCATGGTCGCCAAATTGGCCAGACCGGAAAACTGGGTACCGTTGGCAATAACGATATGCAAAAAATGCGCGGGCTGTGCCGCCACCACGCTGGCCAAGCCGCCAAGCTCCATCAAGAGACTGGCATCACCATCGACCACGATCGCGTGGCGCTCCGGCTGCGCCAACGCCAGGCCCAAGGCCAGGCCGGCAGCACCGCCCATCAAAGGCACTGAACTGATACGGCCCGCCATACGCTGACCGCCGTCGGCTACCGCTTTCGCATCGATTTGGTCAAAGGCAAACATGGCGCCCATGGTGGCTACGACCATGGCATGGGCTGGACGCAACTGGGTAACCGGCAGGCAAGCTTGTAATAGATTCATCATGGTGATCAGGCCCAGGCCATGGGAGCCGATACCAGCAGCACCACCGCACCGGACTGCTGCTCTGCCATCGCAAATGCCTGGTCCATCCGGGGTAAATCTTGCTCCCCGTCCAGACACATAAACGGCACGCCGATGGATTGCAGCAGCGGCTCCATGATCCGCACCATGGTGCGCCGGGACCCCGTGCTGGGCTGGCCCAGGTTGTCAAACTCACGGCCAAATTGGCCCACCATAAACACCAAGGGCACCTTGGCGTCTAGGCAGACCGCGCGCAAGGTGTTGATGCAGTTGTAAAGACCCTGGTTTTGCATTACCAGCAGCGGCCGCTTACCGCCAATGACGAGACCGGCAGCTACGGTAACGACTTGGTTTTCGCTGCTGCAATTGACCAAGCGCATGCCGGCCACGCCCGCTTCTAATTGCTGGTGCAAGGCCAGTTGCACCCAATCGGGGACGGTCACCACATGGTCTACACGGTTGCGTTGCATAGCCGCTACTGCGGCCGAAGCGGACACCGAAAATTGCTGCACTGCGCTACTCATGGTCTGGCCTTTGCGAATCGGAAAAGTGCAGTGTGGAGCGCAAGGGCTTTGCCTGTCTGTCCGAAATCGGACAATCTATACTGGTGTAAACCATGACGATTTCCACGCACAAGCCACCGCACGACCTGCGCGCCGACCTGACGCTGGTGCCTTGGCTACGCGACTTGCCCGGGCCGCTGATGGACCATCTGGCGGCCCACTGCAGCCGGGTCCATTTGCAAGACGGGCAACCCGTCTCGCGCCGGGGCCAGTTTCTGACGCACCTGGTGATCATCACCCAAGGCCGCTTGGCCATGTACATCATCGGCCGCACCGGCAAAAGACATGTACTCGGTCAGTTGCAACGCGGACAGGTGTTTGGGCTCATACCGGTGGTGGAGCAGTCCAGCGGTATTTACAACGCCCAGTCGCAAGGCAACAGCGAAGTGCTGATGCTCGCTGGCGACGCTTTTTTAGAAGTACTCAACCAACATATGCCCCTGGCGCGCGCACTCATTGAAGTGCTGTGCGCGCGCTCGCGCCGCCTGCAAGAATATCTGGCAGCGCGCAATTTGTATCCACTTTCGGGGCAGCTCGCCTTGCTGCTGCTTAACACGGCGCAACTGCACGGAGTACAAGGCACGCTGACCGATTCGGCAATCGAACTCAAGGTAGCGCAGAGTGACCTGGCCGATATGCTGGGCGTGTCGCGCCAAAGCCTCAACGCCGAACTCAAGAAACTCGAAGCGCTGGGCCTGCTCAATGTCGCCTACAGCAAGGTGCATATTCCCGATGTGCCCAAGCTGCGCAAGTGGTTGGCCAAGCAGGAATAAACAGACTACATCGTTCTTGTCCGGTGCCACAGTGGTACGGACTAGCCCGCGCCAGCCCAAGGCGCGCAAGCTGAGCTACAAAGAGCAACGCGAACTCCAAACCCTACCAGCCCGCATCGCTGCGCTGGAAGCCGAACAAGCCAGCATCCAGAGCCAGCTTGCAGACGCTACGCTGTACGCCAGTGATAACGCCAAGGCCCTGCAACTGGCACAACGCAACGCCGCTATTGACGGCGAACTGCCAGAGGCATTGGAACGCTGGGAAATATTGGGCGCTTAATCGATTGCCCAGTTAGCCGACAACCCCTTGCGCGCGCAATCGCGCAATGGCATCGGCATCCCAACCGCACTCCTGCAGCAGCTCGTCGGTATGCTCGCCCAGAGACGGTGGCGCACGGCGCAGCACCGGCGGGTTATCACCCAGTCGCAAAGGACTGGCAACCGAGCCGATGGAGGTGACTGCGGTGCTCGCTTGTGCAGCTTCGCTGGTGGGCTGCGTGACAGCCAATCCACGGGCACTGACCTGGGCGTCGGCAAAGGCCTCGGCTACCGAATTGATAGGGCCGCAGGGCACGGCGTGGTGCTCCAGGTCGGCAATCCATTGTGCGGTGGTGCGAGTACGCGTAACGGTTTGCATCATGGGCTCGAGTGCGTCGCGATGCCGGATCCGCGCGATGTTGCTACTAAAGCGTGTATCCGTGGCCCATTCAGGGTGGCCGGCGACGGTACAAAATCGAGCGAACTGCCCATCGTTGCCAATCGCCAGTAGCATGGCGCTGTCCAGAGTTTCAAAGTCGCGGTAAGGCACCAGGCTGGGGTGGCTGTTGCCCTGACGCCTGGGCGATTGGCCGGTGTTCAAAAAGCCTGCCGCCTGGTTGGCCAATATCGCCATGCCGACATCGAGCAAACTCATATCAATATGCTGGCCAAGACCCGTGCGATGGCGCACCTCGATGGCCGCCAGTATGGCGCTACAGGCATACACACCGGTGAACAAATCCGTCAATGCCACGCCCACTCGCTGCGGGCTGCCGCCGGGCGTGCCTTCGAGCTTGCCGGTTATGCTCATCATGCCGCTCATGGCTTGGATCATCAGGTCATAACCAGCCCGCTCGGCGTAGGGTCCGGTTTGGCCGAAACCGGTTATCGAGCAATAAATCAGGCGCGGATTAAGCGCGCGCACACTGGCGTAGTCCAGGCCGTAATGCGCCAGGCCGCCGACCTTGAAGTTTTCAACCAAGATGTCGCTTTGCAGCGCAAGCTGCTTGATCAAGGCTTGGCCTTCGGACTTGGCAATGTCAATCGCTATCGAGCGTTTGTTGCGGTTGCAAGCGGTGAAATAGCTGGCGTGTGCGGTGTCGTGGCCTTGTGCATCCTGCATAAAGGGCGGGCCCCAATGGCGCGTGTCGTCGCCTTCGCCGGGCTTTTCGATTTTGACGACATCGGCGCCCATGTCGGCCAGCATCTGGGTACACCAGGGGCCGGCGAGCACCCGCGAGAGGTCGAGGACTTTGAGGTGGGCGAGGGCGGGGGTTGTTTGCGGCATAGCGATCCAAGGGAAACGTGGATGGAAAGTGCGAGCCTAAGGCCAAGCCAATTGAACCATATCGGCCGCTTTTTCGGCCAGCATAATGATCGGTAAATTGGTGTTAGCGGATGTAATCTGCGGCATTACGGAGGCATCTACCACGCGCAGATTGCGAAGCCCATGCACGCGCAGCAAAGCATCTACGACCGCGTCGTCCCCGAGGCCCATTCTGCAAGTGCCAACCGGATGCCAAACGGTCGTGCTGGTGGCGCGAATAGCGACGCCCAGTGCCGCATCGGATAGCGCATGGGCGCCCGGTGACAGCTCGCTTTGCAAAAGCGCGGCCAAGGGTTCGGCATCCGCGATCTTGCGCGCTATGCGCACCCCTTCGACCTGCAATGCAAGATCCTCAGGATCGGATAGGTAATTCGGATCAATGACGGGCGCATCCAAGGGGTCGCTGGAGCGCAGGCGCACCTGCCCTCTGCTGCCCGGACGACAGGCTTGCACACTAATGGCCATAGCGGGCGCAACACCACGGGCCGCTATGGGTACCGGCGTTTGCGGCATCGCGAAAAACTGCAGGTCCATCCCAAATTCGCTGAGAGCCTGCGCCCGTTTCACAAACAAGCCACCCTCTGCCAGGATGCTAGTGGGCGCAGTAGCTAAGGGCGCTTTAAGTGCAAACACGACAGGCGTCTGCAAGTGATCGCACAAATTCATGCCCACCGCAGGCAACGCATGGCGAACTTGAATGCCATGTGTTTGCAAAGTAAGCGGGTCACCGACGCCAGACAGCATCAAGAGCTTGGGCGTGTCGATTGCGCCTGCGCTCAAAATAATTTCTTGATTTGCATGGATACGCCGCCGCTGCGATCCGTCCCATATATCGATGGCCACAGCCCGGTCACCTTCAAAGTGAATTTGCAATGCCCTGGCACCTTCAATCACATGAAGGTTGGGTCGCCCCATGGCGGGCTCTAAGTAGGCCTTCGCCGTGCTACAGCGTTCACCATTGCGAATCGTCGTGTGGTAAAGCCCCACACCATCTTGCTGCGCACCGTTGAAATCAGGGTTATGGCGGTGCCCACAAGCCATAGCAGCGTGGATGAATGCTTGCGTTATCGGGTTAGGGGAGTTCTGTGCCGATATGGTCAGGGGGCCACCGGTGCCGTGTAAGTCTGAAGGGCCAAGGACGTGGTCCTCTAGTCGCTTGAAATAGGGCAATACATCGCCCCATCCCCATCCCGGGTTGCCTAAGTTGCGCCAATGGTCATAGTCCATGGGGTCACCACGCATCGCAATCATGGCGTTAATAGCGCTGGTGCCGCCCAGCGCTTTTCCACGCGGATAGGGAATGGCGCGCAACGCCAAGCCCGCTTGCAGTTTGGTGGAATACGCCCAGTTTTCGGCATCGTCCCAAATCAACGGCCATTGGTTGGGCTGACGCACGTGGGAGGATTGCGATTGCCTACCGGCCTCGATCAACACCACGCGCCGGCCCGGGTCTTCTGACAGGCGTGCAGCCAAGACGCAACCCGCCGACCCGGCACCGACGATCGCGATATCTGCTATATCGTTCATCACAACTCCTATCCGTCATCATGATTAAAAAAGGACGCTTTAGACGCCTACGAAATTGGCATGCAGAGAAATCGACTTCGATCCGCTGCGCGCTGCTGTAGAGCTATGACATGTCGCGCAGTGCGTTCGACCCATTCCAGGGCGCGAACCCTTTTAGTGAAATGATTAGCTCCTTCCGACATCTTTAAGCCTGCCTGGGGCGGGTGCTCGCATAGTAGTTGCTTACTTGGCTGCTTGGCCATGTGACTCCTGCTCCCTAAGGCGAATAGCACCAAGGGCTCAAGCCAGCTGCACCCCATCCACATACCACCAGCGCCCGTCTTGCAGCACAAAGCGACTACGCTCGAGAGGCTCGCTGCCACTGTCCATCAACTTTGAAGCGGCATTGCCAGATAGCGCTGCGCTCACGCTGGTAGACCAGCAAGGTGCCAGCCATCAACGTGTGTGTAGTGTCAATTTGTAGTGCCATAGGCACACTTTAATTTCAGTGTGCGCTTTGGGCAACCGAAAAAATGCTGTGCTGGAAAGAAAAGTTGGGTTGCGACACCGCCAGAAAAACAGGTGTTTTTGGGGCTGAAAAACACCCCTAAAAAAAGGGGGCGGTGTGTAAGCGGTGTGTAGTGATAAAAAAAAGCACCTACATCGCTGTAAGTGCTTGATTTATATAAGAAATCTGGTGGGACGTGCGGGGGTCGAACCCACGACAAACGGATTAAAAGTGCTTATGCAATTGATAATTCTCCAACGTTTGCAATGTTCTTTCGCCCCCACGCCGTCTTGGTGTGCAGCAAATTGTGTAGGACAAGTTTTTTGACTGCGGTGCGTGATGGTACTTGGAAGTATTTGAACTATACCTGTCATGCGTGTCTCAGTGTCGTTTAAAACGACACTTGAATCGCTGCCATTACCCACGCTTTTAGGGGGTTCTTGCTGGGTTATCAGCCATTTACTACCCTTAACACCCAGCCTAGCAAGCCTATAGCCCAGTGCTGATACTGCGTTGCTGCCGCTGCCTGCGTTCGTTCTCACGCTGCTGACGCTGTCTGTCCCGTTCAGCCTGTAGTTGCTGTCTGTCCGTTTCAACATTTTGTTTCAGGCTGGCTATGCGTGCCTGTGCCGGATTTAGGGGTGGCTTGGATTTGATGGGTTTGATGGGCTTGATGGTTATTTCGGCAATACGCATCAAGTATTTACGCACTTGCTGCGTACTGCCTTTTTTGCATCAATCCATCTGCGTGTAGTTCAGCACCATCCCAACACCGTACTGAGCCTCTGCCAACTGCTTGGCAGCCCAAGCATTCTCAGCGTAGATAACGGTGTTGGCGGTTTGGTAAGGGTTGATGCGTACCCATAGCAAGTACTTGTTCATTTCCCAAAGCCTGCACGAAGTTTTACTGATGCTGCGTCCAGTGCTGCATCTAACTCACCAGCCAGCACCGCCGCCTTAATCAAGTCCAGTGTTGCAGGTAAGTCCTTCTCAGCGGCAATCTCCACTGCGTACTTGCCCTTAGCCAGTTCCAGCAGTTTAGTTCCATACCTAACACTCAGGCTCAACTTGCCCGTGTCAGCGACGAACCACCACTGCTTGATGCGTTTATTGGTTTGTATGCTTTGGCGTGTGCCTGTGTGCTTGTCCGTAATAGTGCGGTAGCGGGTGGGACTAAAAGTAGTGCCCGCTGCCTGTGCCCTTGCCAGTTCCGCCTGTTCCCACAGCCGTTTAGCAAGTTTGTTGCGGCGTAGTTGCACAGGGCTCACGTGCGTAGGCTTCTGTGCTGCTGTCAGTTTCAATCCCGTTAGTGTTGCAGTAGTCATTGCTCATTTCCTTTCTTAGTAGCAATGCAGACAACTTTAGTTTCGGATTTGGCGATTGAGCAACCGGAATTTTAGTCAATCCGTGTCAATTTCCCACACGACGATGCATCTACTCCAATCAACACCAAACATAGACTCAGTATTTGCATGGGATTCTTTGGTATTGCATAAATAAACATGACACACAAATCAACACACCGTATTTGTGCTGCCATTGATTACTACCGAAAACGATGAGTTGCGTCCTCAAGTTGCAAGACGCCCTACAACTGGACATTGGTGTCACAGGGATTGGAAATTCTGAGCGGTAGCGGAGACTTGTTATCACTACCCGATAAGGATGCTGTTGGAGGTTGCTGCCCAATTGATACAAGAACTGCATAGACAAGCACAAAGGTTGCAGGACATAGTCCTACGAACCACGAGCAAGCCCTGCTTACACGGCAACTTGCAAACCCTGCGATGGTAGGCACTTGTGCTGTCGCAGACGCTGCGTTTCTAAGCAGCACGTAAAAGGAGATAGCGAAACCGCCCTTACCCCTTGTGGGTTGTGCTCAAGTGCTGTGGTAACGAACTCACCAAAAGGTAAAACATTCATTTGTGATAAGTTCATTTCTACACTGAGCCCTGTGTAGGCTCAGTGTGGGTTGAATCTACCAAAAGTATCTCAACTGCAATCATGCATTCAAAGTCATTGAGATTGATTGAACTTCATAGACATTGATTGATGCTGTCTAAAAAGAAGAAAAATTGCTATGAGCGTAAGCGACATAGCAAGCGAACGTAAGTTCGCTACTCAGTGTGAGTCTATGTAGGTGCATGTAATCCCAAGTGCAATCAAAGTGCTGTTCATCACTACACAAATGACATGCCACGTTCATAGTGGGAAGCAGGTGAAGCATATGACAGGTGACTTAGATTAAAACCACCAGCACTGACAAATCCAAAACCACGCAGATTTTGCACAGCAGATTTTTGTGGTGCTGCTATACAGGGGGCGGGCTACTTTGCACAGCAGCATGTCAAATCCAGCGATAGTGCGGCGATACACCACCTAGCAAGGGCTTGGGTGCTGGGCACTGCGTAGGCTGCGTGTAGGGGCGTTTTACGCTGTACGTCTGCATCTGTACCGCATCTGTGTCCGTTGCCCCACACCCAGCACTAAATAGTCAATACCAAAGAGAACTAACAAACTAATTTGACGGCAGTGCAAGTGGGGGTGTACTGAATTTTGTGTAAACGGTCTAATGGCGGGTAACCGTCGAACTTCCAGGAGTGGATATGACCGTAAATACAAAGAAGGCAGTACCTAAAGACCTCATTGACAGTTTGCTGGCTGATTACAAAAAACCAGAGGATTTGA
>CAMBNY010000062.1 GCA_945869165.1 Comamonas sp. lk
CTGCGCGTCATCATTGCCAGCGCCGTACTGCTGCCCTTGATGCTGATGCGCGGACACCGATCGGACTTTGCGCTGCACTGGAAAAAAGTCCTTCTGGTCGGCGTCATAAATTCAGCCATTCCCTTTGTCTGCATAGCCTTTGCGCTGCAGAGTATTTCCATCGGCCAGTCCTCGGTGCTCAATGCCACGGTGCCCTTGTTTGGCGCGCTCATCGCCTGGGCCTGGTTGGGCGACCGGCCCTCGGGCTCGCGCGTGGTGGGCTTGCTAATCGGCTTTGCAGGTATCGCTTTGTTAGCTAGTGAAAACGCCAGTTTTGATACCAACGCCCTGGGCAGCTCCAGCGCCTGGGGCATTGCGGCAGCTCTGCTGGCCTGCCTGTGCTACGGCATTGCCGCCAGCTACACGCGGCGCTATTTGGGTGGCGTGCCCTCCCTAGTTTCTGCCACTGGAAGCCAGCTGGGCGCCTCGATTTTTCTACTGCCTTTTTGCCTGTGGTACTGGCCTACCCAAGCGCCAAGCACGCAGGCCTGGCTGGCCGTCGCCGCGCTGGGGGTGCTGTGTACAGGCACCGCTTATATCTTGTATTTCCGGCTCATTGCCAACGCCGGTCCAGCCCGCGCTTTAACGGTCACGTTTGCCATTCCCGTGTTTGCGATTGCCTATGGCGTCATCTTGCTGGGTGAAGGCGTGACGCACTGGATGCTGGGCTGCGCTGTGCTTATTGTGTTGGGCACCAGCTTGTCCAGCGGTTTGTGGAGCCTGCCGTTTTGGAAGCCTCGCGCAGTGAACTGAGCGCTATCGCTCAAGGGCGCTGGAGCCGTTCTGGCGAGGCCGTAGGCCGTGGCAATCCATGACGCCACGCAAACCTGGATCGCCGCGTCGCTTAGCTCCTCGCGATGACGCACTGGCATGGATCGCCACGTCGCTAAGCTCCTCGCGATGACGCACTTTTGCGGACCGCCCTTAGCCCCTTGGATGGTGCTCGGCATGCAACTTAGCCAGACGCTCGCGGGCTACGTGGGTGTAAATAGTGGTGGTGGAAATATCGGCATGGCCCAACAACAACTGCACGGCGCGCAAATCGGCGCCGTGGTTGAGTAAATGCGTGGCAAATGCATGCCGCAAAGTGTGCGGTGACAAGGGCACGTGGATATCTGCGATCAGCGCATATTTTTTCACCAGCATCCAGAACATGATCCGCGTCATGGCGCCACCCGCGTCCAAGCCCCGGGTCGTCACAAATAAAGCCTCCGTCTGTTTGCCGGCCAGCAAGGCCGCACGCGCGCCGCCCAGGTAGTCGCGCAGCCACTGGCTCGCCACCTCGCCATAGGGCACCAAGCGCTCTTTGGCGCCCTTGCCCATAACGCGCAATACGTTGTCGTTCAAACCCAGCTGAAATACCTTCAAGCCCACCAGTTCACTGACCCGTAAACCACTGGCGTACATGAGTTCGAGCATAGTGCGGTCGCGCACGCCGATGGCGGTGTTGACGTTGGGCGCGTCGAGCAAGGCCTCCACTTGGGCCTCACTCAGGGTCTTGGGCACCCGCAGCGCCTGCTTGGCCGATTGCAATTGCAAGGTCGGATCCTGCTGCACCAATCCATGGCGCAGCGCCCAGCGGAAATAGCGCTTAAAAACCGTAAGGCGCCGGTTGGCCGTGGTGGCTTTGCTTTCTGCGTGTTGGGCGACAAAGTATTGCTGCAACTGCCATTGCGAACAACTGGTCAGCGGCGCGCCTTGCAGATGGGTTTGAAGCTTCACCAGGTCGCGCCGGTAGGCCTGCAAGCTGTTGAGCGCCAGTCCATCTTCTAGCCACAGCGCATCGATAAAAGCATCTATCGATGCATCACTTGCAGAATCAGCGCTGGCGGGCAGGCTTGGCAAACTCAGTCGAGCTTGAGTTTGGCTGTCTCTACCACTTGCTTGTAGACCGCGTATTCGGCCTTCATTTGCTCGGCAAATTGCTCAGGGGTGTTGCCAATGATGATGGAGCCGGTGTCCTCGATGCGCTTGCGCACTGACGGGTCTTCCAGGGCTTTGCGCACTGCGGCATTAACTTTGTCGACCACCTCTTTGGGTAAACCTTTGGGGCCGTAAATGCCATAAAAAGCCATGCGGTTCACTGGCTCCAGCCCCACCTCTTTGAAGGTCGGCACTTGCGGCAATTGCGCTAGGCGCTGCGGCGCGGCCACAGCGATGGCCACCAGTTTGTTGGCCTGGATAAAAGGCAAGGCCGAGGGCATATTGTCAAAAATAACCGGCACCTGGCCGGCCACGGTGTCGTTGAGCGCCGGGCCTGCGCCCCGGTAAGGGATATGGGTCACAAACACACCGGCCAGGTTTTTGTACAACTCCATTTGCAGGTGCCCGATGCCACCGGTACCCGAGGAAGCATAAGAGTGCTGGCCGGGATTTTTTTTCAGCTCGGCCACAAAGCCTTTGTAATCTTTGGCGGGGAAGCTGGGATGCACTGCGATCACATTGGGCGTGGCCGCCACATTGATGATCGGTGTGAAATCGGTCATCGCGTTGTACGGAATCTTGGGGTTGATCGCCGGGTTGGCCGCTACCGTGGACACGGTGGCCATGCCAAGCGAGTAACCGTCTGGCGCGGACTTGGCGGTTTCGTTGGCGCCGATCACGCCACCGCCACCGGCTTTGTTTTCCACCACCACGTTTTGCCCCAAGGCCTTACCCATGGCATCAGAAATCACCCGGGCCACGATGTCGGTGGTGCCGCCGGGTGCAAAAGGCACTTGCAATTTCACCGGCTTGTTGGGATAGGCCTGCGCCCAAGCGCCGCCAGCGGCTAACAATGCGGTGAGGGTGATAGTGGAGGCGAGTAAGGGGCGGCGCTGCATGGGGGTTCTCCAATCGAGGGTTGGCCGCGCCAAAGGGCGGCGAAGTCTTGTGAAGCGGCAATACTACATCCAAGCGAAAGTCATGGAGAAAAGTACCGGTCCCGGCAAGGCCAAAGCGGATGGGAGCCTGCGATCGACCCGATGCCCTTGCACAGCGCTGGTATCCTTGGACGGTGTCATACGCCCTGCTTTTGTTGCCCGAGTTCTCGCTGATCCTGCTGGGCTACCTGATTAGCCGCCATACCGCCTTGAACCGCAGCGTATGGGCCCAGGTGGACGCGCTGGTCTACTACCTGCTATTTCCCACGCTACTGTTCCATTCGATTATCAAAAGCCCCCTAGACCTGGGCGACGCTTCCCGCCTGCTATCCGGCGGCCTGCTGGTGGTAACCAGCGGCGTGGCACTGTCCTACAGCCTGCCCTACCTGCCATGGCTGGGCCGGCACGTACAGCGACGCGAACACGCAGCGGCGGCGCAGGTGGCCTTTCGCTTCAACTCGTTTATCGGGCTGGCCTTGGCCGAACGCCTGGGCGGAGCGGCCGGTTTGCTCTCCATTGCCGTCTTGATTGGTTTTTGCGTGCCCCTGGCCAACGTAGCAGCGGTGTGGCCGATGGCTCGGGGCAGCGAGCGCGGCTTTGCGCGCGAGTTATTACGCAACCCTTTGATCATCGCCACCACCAGCGGCTTGGCTGCGAATTTGCTGGGCCTGGCCCTGCCGCAATGGCTGGAGCCCACGGTGGCGCGCATAGGCGCAGCATCCTTGGCCCTGGGCCTGATGGCGGCCGGTGCCGGTATGCAATTGCAATCGCTCCAGCGCGCCAAAGCATTGGGCATCGCACTCTTAAGCATCAGGCATCTGCTGTTGCCCCTGATCGCCCTGGCGCTGGCGTTTGGGCTGCAATTGAGTGCCGCCCATGCCGCCATCTTGCTGACCTTCGCCGCCGTGCCTACCGCCGCCAGCGGCTATGTACTAGCCGCAAAAATGGGCTATGACGGCGGCTATGTCGGCGCCCTGATCACCTCTTCAACCCTGCTGGGTATGGCCAGCTTGGCGCTGTCGCTGGGCATTTTGCTTCCCGTTTACCTGGCTTAAATGCATGCTGGCGTTCGCGAGCCCTGCCCTCTCCATGAGGGCTTAGCGTTTTATGTCTGTGAAATTTGCGCGATGCCAGGCTTGAACGTCTCCTGCGCCAAAGCCCATTGCACATGCTCACGCACGATCTCGCTTTCATGGCCCAAGCGCGCCTGCAGAGCCACACGTAATGCGGGAGCTGAAACATCGCCGGCGCGCAACGCGTTACCGGCCGCCACCGCCAGATTGCGCAACCACCGTACATGGCCGATGCGTCGGATCGCGCTGCCTTCGGTGCGCTGTAAAAACACCGCTTCGCTCCAACCCAATAAGTGCACCAAAGACTGTCCGTTAAGACCCTCGCGCTCGTCAAAGTCGGGCAAAGTGCTGACCTGCGCGTACTTATTCCAAGGGCATACGCTTTGGCAGTCATCGCAGCCGTAGATGCGGTTGCCCATCAAGGGGCGCAGTTGCTCGTCGATGCTGCCCGCATGCTCGATCGTCAAATACGAGATGCAACGTCGCGCATCCAATTGATAGGGGGCGACGATGGCCTGCGTGGGGCAGATATCGATACAGGCGCTGCAAGTTCCGCAATGCGGCTCTACCGGCGGCGTAGGCGCGAGCGCCACATCGACCAATATTTCACCCAGAAAAAACATCGAGCCCGCTTCGCGGTGCAAAACCAGGGTGTGCTTGCCACGCCAACCCAAACCGCTGCGCGTTGCCAGCTCGGCCTCCAACACAGGCGCTGAATCCGTGAATACCCGATGCCCCAGCGGCCCCAGATGCGCAGCCAAACGGTCCGCCAAAGTTTGCAAGCGGCTGCGCAAGACCTTGTGGTAGTCACGCCCTCGCGCATACAAGGCCAGCGTGCCGGTGCCGGTGCTTTGCAGACGGCCCATCTCTATGTTTTGCCAGCCGGGCAATGTGCTGCGCGGCAGGTAGTCCATGCGCGCGGTGATCACGCTAAGGGTGCCGGGAATCAGCTCGGCGGGCCGTGCGCGCTTGGTGCCATGGCGCTGCATATAGTCCATGCTGCCGTGAAAACCGGCCTTGAGCCACGCCAGCAAACCGGGCTCGGCGTCGCGTAAATCCACCCCTGCCACACCGATTTGGGAGAATCCCAGCTCCTGCCCCCAGGCTTGCAACTGCGCCATGTCCAGCGCCGCCGCATGGGGAGTGCTAGTCTGGACCTTTGGATTGTTCACGCTGTGATTGTAAAAACCCCGCCTTTGCTGCTGCATTGGCCTGACGAAAATGCCACGCAGGCCTTTGCGCAGCGCTTGGCCGAGCATGCAGCATTGCGCAATGCCTTCGTCAGTTTGCGCGGCAATCTGGGTGCGGGCAAAACCACGCTGGTGCGCCATTTACTGCGCGCGCTGGGGGTGCAAGGGCGCGTCAAAAGCCCTACCTATGCGGTGGTTGAGCCCTATAGCCTGCCCGGCCTGGATATTTGGCATTTCGACTTTTACCGCTTCAGCGACCCGCGCGAATGGGAAGACGCAGGCTTTCGGGATATCTTTGCCAGCCCCGGCATCAAGCTGGCCGAATGGCCCGACAAAGCGGCCGCCATGCTGCCGCCGGCAGATCTGGACATCCTGCTGGAAGTCGATCCATCGCAGCAGCGAAGTGTCAGCCTGCGCGCATACACGGCTATCGGCGAGGCTTTGCTGCATGGCTTGCGCGACCAGCGCGTTAAAGAACCGGGCCCGGCGCCATGAAGCGTCGCGACTTCATCCACAGCGGAGCAGTGGTGCTATGCCTGGGCCCGGCCATGGTGCATGGCGCGAGCATCGTCAATGTGCGCGTTTGGCCGGCGCCGGACTATTCACGCGTCACCATCGAGTCCGACAGCCCCCTGCAAGCCAGCAACAGTATGGTGAGCAAGCCGCCGCGCCTGGTGCTGGACATCGCTGGTATCAGCATCAACCCGGCGCTGCGGGAACTGGTGGCCAAAGTGCGGCAAGACGATCCCAACATCGCCGGCATACGGGTCGCACAATTTAACGCCAATGTGGTGCGCTTGGTTATTGACCTCAAGCAAGGCGTGCGCTCTCAGGTTTTCAGTTTGGCACCGGTTGCCGCCTACCAGCACCGACTGGTACTCGACCTGTATCCCTTGCAGGCCATAGACCCGCTCGATGCGCTCATCGCCCAGCACGTCCCGCTCCCCCCAAGCGCCCAATTTACCGACCCGCTTACCGATCTGATGGCACAAGGAAACGGCACGTCTGAACTTCCCCCCGCTGTGGCCGGCACTCCGGGCGCTGTAGGCAAAGCGGTGGGCGCCAATGGCGCCAACACGCCGGCGCCCAGCGCAATGTCAAACAACAAAAAGCCTAGCGCCGCCGCTCCCCCGACCCAAGCTGGTCCGGGCGCATGGATAGACCCTAGCCCACCCCTGACCGGCACCGACCGGCTGATCATCATCGCACTGGACCCTGGCCACGGCGGCGAAGACCCCGGCGCTATCGGGCCCGGCGGCACACAGGAAAAAGACGTGGTGCTGAAACTGGCATTTTTGCTACGCGACCGCATCAACGCCTCCAGCGTCAACGGCAATCCCATGCGCGCCTACCTCACGCGCGATGCCGACTTCTTTGTGCCCCTGCATGTGCGGGTACAGAAAGCCCGCCGCGTAAAAGCCGATCTCCTGGTCAGCTTGCATGCCGATGCTTTTTATACCCCTGCGCCGCAAGGCGCCAGCGTCTACGCGCTCAGCCAAGGCGGGGCCTCGAGCAGCGCGGCCCGATGGATGGCGGCCAAGGAAAACAAAGCGGACTTGATTGGTGGCCTCAACATCAATGTCAAAGACGCGCAAGCGCAAAGCGCCATCTTGGACATGACCACCACCCGACAAATCACCGACAGCCTGGCGCTGGGCGGTACCCTACTGGGCGAAATGAAGCGCGTGGGCAAGCTGCACAAAGGCAGTGTGGAACAAGCCTCTTTCGCCGTACTGAAAGCGCCTGAGATTCCCAGCGTGTTGGTGGAGGCCGCCTTTATCAGCAACCCGGAAGAGGAAAAAAAGCTGATTACCGCGGACTACCAAAACCAGGTGGCCGATGCCCTCATGCGCGGCATCAGCGCCTACTTTGGTAAAAAACCACCCATGGCGCGCACCCACACCGTGGGTTGACAAAAACTTAGGGATACGTCCACTGCGCGGCGGTCCGAGTTCAACAGCGATTTACTGATCGAAGCGCCGTCGAAGAACCGTTGGGTTTGGCTCAGCCTCCATGCTGCCAGAGACTGCTTAGGCCCCCAATGGCACAGCGCGCGCCTACAGGGAGGGACGCAAGGACTTGTCACACATCGGACAGATGCCGTGTAAACCCTAGGTTCGGGTAAGCCACCATAGCACTACATTGACCGATACCAGCCGCCCTGCAATTCTGTTTGGAGTGCGCTAGATCCCTAACTTCACAAAAGGCCGAGCCATGTATCCGGGACATCACGCGGTAAAAAACCAAAGTAAAGCGGCCTTCATCATGGCCTCCAGCGGAGAGTCGGTCTCCTATGGGGAACTGGAGTTGCGCAGCAACCGCCTTGCGCATTTGCTGCGCGCCCAGGGGCTCAAACGCTTGGACCATTTTTCGGTTTATATGGAGAACAACAGTCGCTATATCGAAACTTGCGTTGCCGGCGAGCGTACCGGCTTGTATTACACCTGTATCAACTCCTACCTCACCGCGCAAGAGGTGGCCTACATCGTCAACAACAGTGAGTCCCAGATCATGATCACCTCGGCACCAAAGCTGGCGGTCATTCGGGAAGCACTGGAACATTGCCCCAGGGTCAAGCTGTGCCTGGTCGTCCATGCTGGCGACACATTGCCAACACCGGGCACTGCAGGTGCGGTGGTATGGCAGGATTTTGCGCAAGCGGTGGCTGGTTTCCCCAGCACGCCCGTGAGCGATGAGTCCTTGGGCACGGCCATGCTCTATTCGTCCGGGACTACCGGGCGCCCCAAAGGCGTATTACGACCGCTTGCGGAACAAGCACCGAGTGAAATACTGCCGCTTTTCGCATTTCTGGGCAAACTGTGGCGCTGTGAAGAAAGCATGGTTTATTTGTCGCCCGCGCCGCTGTACCACTCCGCCCCGCTGGCCAACGTCAGCATGGTGATTCGCAGCGGCGGTACGGCGGTCATCATGGAACATTTTGATCCCAAGCAGTACCTCATGCTGGTCGAGCGTTTTGGCATCACCCACTCCCAACTCGTCCCCACCATGTTTAGCCGCATGCTCAAGTTGCCCGATGCCGACAGGCTGCAGTACGACTTGTCGACGCTCCAAGTGGCGATTCATGCTGCGGCGCCTTGTCCAGCCCAAGTCAAAGAGCAGATGATCGCCTGGTGGGGGCCCATCATTGACGAGTATTACGGCGCCACCGAGGGGCTCGGATTTGCCGCCTGTGATACGGCCGAATGGCAGGCGCACCGCGGCACGGTAGGGCGCATTTTGTTTGGGCAATTGCATATCCTGGATGATGCAATGCAAGAGGTTCCCAAAGGGCAGGCTGGGGAAGTTTGGTTTAAGACCGGCTCTGCATTTGAGTATTTCAATGACCCCGCACGCACCGCCGAATCTCGCTCCGCCGATGGAACCATGAGCACCGTAGGCGATGTGGGCTATGTGGACGAGGATGGCTTTTTGTACCTGACCGATCGATCATCGTTCATGATTATTTCGGGCGGCGTCAACATCTACCCCCAAGAATGCGAAAACCTGCTGGTCACCCATCCCAAGGTGGCCGACGCCGCCGTTTTCGGCATCCCCAACGAAGACTTCGGGGAAGAAGTCAAAGCCGTCATCGAGCCGCTGCCGGGGATCAAAGCGAGCCCCGAATTGGCGCAAGAGTTAATTGCCTTTTGCGCCCAGCACCTGGCCCCCATGAAATGTCCGCGCTCTATAGACTTCACCGAGCAACTTCCCCGCCTTCCGACGGGCAAACTCTATAAGCGGGTGCTGCGCGATGCCTATTGGGTAGGCCACAAGACGCGCATTGTTTGATGCCATTTGCCTTTGCCAAGCCAATCGGGCCCTCAATGCAAGGGCCACGCTTTATGCACCAAGCAATTTTGCAAGGTGCGCGCAAAATCCTGCGCCACCCGCCCGCCTAGCAAAGTCGGTACCACGCGACCACCAACGGCTACCGCCAAGGGCACGCTACCCGGGCTGGAAAACACATGCGCATCGAGCACGTGGGCCTTGGGCAGACCGCACAAGGCCGGGGATGCTGCGTCCAGCACCACAAAATCTGCGCGCTGGCCCACGGCTATGCCGCCTACGGCAAGCGCAGTCGCAGCCTGAGCGCCGTGCAATAGGGCTTGCAACATAGTGGCCGCGCTGCTCTGCGAGGCACCGCTTTGGGCCGCCACGTTGCGCTGCCCACGGGTCAGGCGTTGGCCGTATTCCAAGAGGCGTAATTCTTCGTTCCACGCGCGGCTGACGTGGCTGTCCGAGCCCACCGACCATGCGCCACCCTGCGCGCAATAGCCGGTGTAGTCAAACACGCCATCGCCTAGGTTGGCTTCGGTCGTCGGGCAAATCACGATGCTGGCGCCTCTGGCGCGCACGCCATCGAGCTCGGCCTGCGTGGCATGGGTGGCATGCACCAGGTTCCAGCGACCGTGTAGCTGCGCATGATGCAAAAGCCATTCGATAGGCCGCTGGCCGGTATGCGCAACACAGTCCTGCACTTCTTGCGGCTGCTCGGCGATGTGGATGTGTATCGGCAGTCCTTGCGCATCTGCAAACGCGCTCAGTTGCGCCAATGCTTGGGGCGTCACCGCACGCAAAGAATGCAGGGCCACGCCCAGGTTGACATGCGCCATGCCCTGCGTGGCCGTCTGTACGTCTTGCACCAAGCGGGCGATGCTGTCAGGCGTGGAGGCAAAGCGTTGTTGGTCTGAGCGCAAGCCGTCCGCGCTAAAGCCCGAGCGCATATACAAAGTGGGCAAGAGCGTCAGGCCCATGCCGCTGCGCTGCGCCGCACGCACCAGGGCCATGGACATGTCCAGCGCGCTGGCCTGTGGCGCATGGGCGCTGGCGTTGTGCAGGTAGTGAAACTCGCAGACCTGCGTGTAGCCACCGGCCAGCAGCTCGGTATACAGCATGGTGGCAATGGACTCGAGTTGCTCTGGCGTAATGCGCTGGGCCACTGCATACATGCGCTCGCGCCAGCTCCAAAAGTTGTCTTGTCCATTGGATGCGCCCTGCTCGGTCAGGCCCGCGATCGCGCGCTGAAAGGCGTGGCTGTGGGCATTGACCACGCCGGGCAAAACCGGCCCGCCCAAACGTTCCGCGTCGCGCACGATGTCCGGCGCGGCGTCTATGACGATGCGCGACCAGTGGCCGCTGGCATCCACTTCCATCAGCACCTCTTTGGCCCATGCGCCCTGCACCCAGGCCTGGCTTGCGAAAAACCGGTTCGTCTTAGTGGTCATGGCCACCTCCCGCGTATAGAGCAGCGCCCGCATCCAGCGCCGCTTGCAGCATGGCGCGCAGTGTGGGTTGCACTAGCGCAGCCAAATCTGCCTCATACGCAAAAGGCGCTGCCTCTCGCATGTACAGGTTTTGGCACATTTCTAATTGCACGGCATGCACATGCTGATCGGGCCGGCCATAGTGGCGGGTGATGTAGCCGCCTTTGAAGCGGCCATTGAGTACATGGCTGAACTTCGCTGAATCGGAGCAAAGCGCCATCACCGCTTGCGCAATCGCAGGGTGCGCACTGTCGCCACTGGCCGTGCCGATATTGAGCGCAGGCAACGTGCCATCAAACAACCAAGGAATAGCCGAGCGGATGCTGTGCGCGTCCCACAAAAGTGCAAAGCCGTGTACTTGCACCAGGCGCTGCAATTCGGCGGCCAGCGCATCGTGGTAGGGCTGCCAATAGTCGCTACGCCTTTGCGCTCGTGCAGCAGCATCGGGCGCGCAGCCTGGTTGGTACAAAGCGTCGCCGGTAAAGAAGCGCGTGGGGCAAAGCTCGGTGTTGGATGCGCCGGGGTACATGGGCGCATCATCAGGCGGGCGGTTCAGGTCGATCACATAGCGGCTGTAGCGCGGCTGCAAAACGCTGGCACCCATAGCGGGCAAGAAGTCGTATAGCTGCGCCAGATGCCAATCGGTGTCCTCTACTTGCAAGGCGCGTGCGCTATAGCCTGCTTGCAAATGCGCAGGTATTTGCGTGCCGATGTGCGGCATGCTCACCAGCAGCGGTAAGGAGCCTTGTTTCAGCGTATATACCGCGCCGCTCGCGTGGGTCTGGCTCATCGCAATACTCCTTTGAAAACACTGGCGCGTAGCGGGTTGGCACCGATGGCGTAAGCCAGCACGGCAGGATGCGCAACATCCCACAACACAAAGTCAGCCCGCATGCCGGGCGCCAGCACGCCCCGGTCAAGCAACCCCAAGGCCTGCGCCGCATGGCGCGTTACGCCCGCCAAGGCTTCTTCGGGCGTGAAGCGAAACAGCGTGCAGGCCATGTTCAGCATGAGCAGCAGCGAAGTACAAGGCGAACTGCCAGGGTTGCAGTCGGTGGACAGCGCCATGGGCACTTGGTGCTGGCGCAATAAGTCTATGGGCGGCAATTTGGTTTCGCGCAAAAAATAAAACGCGCCGGGTAACAACACCGCCACCGTGCCCGCTTGTGCCATCGCGGCTGCGCCCTCTGCGGACAACCATTCCAAATGGTCACAACTAAGTGCGCCATAACGCGCGGCCAATTGCGCGCCGCCGCTATCGCTGAGTTGCTCGGCATGCAGCTTGACGGGCAGGCCTAGCGCGCGCGCCGCATCAAACACGCGCGCAGTTTGCGCTGCGCTAAAACCAATGCGCTCGCAAAATGCGTCCACCGCATCGACCAAGCCTTCTGCATGCAGGCTATGCAGCATAGGCAGCAAGCTGTCGACATAGGCATCGCTCTGGCCCGCAAACTCTGGCGGCACCGCATGCGCGCCTAAAAAGGTAGTGCGCACATCGACCGCATAGTTGCGGCCCAGGCTGCGCGCCACTTGCAGGCATTTGCGCTCGTGCTCTAAAGCCAGGCCGTAGCCGGATTTGATTTCTAGGGTCGTCACACCCTCGGCTATCAGGGCGCTAAGGCGTTTGGCGCTGCTACGCTCCAGCTCTGCGGCGCTGGCCTCGCGCGTGGCGCGCACGGTGGACGCGATACCGCCGCCTTGGCGCGCAATGGCTTCGTAGCTGACGCCCTGCAAGCGCTGCTCAAACTCGGCAGCACGGTCCCCGCCATAGACCAGGTGCGTGTGGCAATCGACCAGGCCAGGCGTGATCAAAGCGCCTGCGCAGTCATGCTCTGTACTGCATTGCACTTTTAGCTCTTGCGGCAATTCTTTGCGCGGCCCGATCCAACGGATCGCCTCACCCTCGGTCACTAAAGCCGCATCCGGCACCAGCCCATAAGCCTGCGCCGCGCCCGATTGCAGGGTGGCGGCGTCGCAGTGCGTCCAAAGGCTTAAGGACATGGTGCTATCTCCATATAAAGCGCATCGGCGCTGTGGATGTGCAAACCTTGCACAGGTGCTGCAGATGTCCAGGCTAGGGTCTGCGCCGGCACGGGCCAAACGCTATCTGCATCGCGCAACACCGCACCCGATGCACCCGTCCACAGCGCACACACTGCCCCCTCCTGCGCGATCACCGCTAAGGTGCCTCGCAGCCGCTGCATCTGGGCGCGCGCATGCGCGCTGCGCACCATCAAATTCAAGTCTTGCGTTGGCCCCTTGATCAAGCTGCAATCCACCGGCAGCGCGCCATCAAAACAAAAAGCGTCGCTTTGCTGGGTCAGGCGCTGCGTATGCAGAGCACCTCCCTGCCCCAAGGCCAATGCCACGCCCGCCCCGTCCAGCACCGCAAACCAACGTTGCACGCCCTCAAACACCGAAAAAGGCCCATCGGCATCCACTTGCGCCACCGAAATCCGCCAATGCCAATCGGCCACGCCCGGCGGCCAGGCCAACAATTCGCGCGTGGTGCCGCCGCCGTTTTTCCAGGGCAGTGGCGTGGCTTCAGCTAAGGCGATGTGCTGCCAGTTCATAGCTGAAAATTGCCTTGCAAGTTGTAGCGCATGCCCGGATAGACCAGTCGCCCCTGGCTGGCTACATGCGCGCCGCTAATCGTGCAGCGGGTAATGACCAGGCAAGGCTCGCTGGCTTTGATGCCCAAGGCCTTGGCCTCTGGTTTGGTGGGCAATGCGGCCTCGATGGAGTAGCGCGCCTCGCTCAGGGGCGCGCATTGAAACAGGTATTGCGTGGGCGTGGTGTTTTGAAAATCCACTTGCAAATAATCCGGCGCGGCGGCAGGGTTGACATGGCGGTCTTCGAGCTGGATCGGCACGCCGTCTTCGTAATGCACCATCACCGAATGAAACACCTTGGCGCCACCGCGCACGCGCAGCGCCTGGGCCAGGGCCGCATCGGCACTGACAATTTCCAGCTTCAGCACCACGCAGCTATGGCGGTGGCCGCGCTCTAACACCTCTTCTTGAATATCGCGTACCGCCAGCGTGCTGCTAATGCGGTGCCACTGCGCCACCACCGTGCCCGAACCGCGAATGCGCGTGAGCAAGCCTTCGGCGGCTAGCTCGGTCATAGCGCGGTTGACCGTCATGCGGCTCAGGCCAAACTGCTGTTGCAGCACGGCTTCGCTGGGTACGGCGTCGCCGGGGCGCAAATGCCCGCCGTTGATTTGCGCTTTGATAAAGGCTTTGACCTGCTCGTAGGCTGGCAGTGGGGGATGGGGCATGGTCGGATTATGGAAGGCGGTACGTGGGCTGGTGCGCCCGCTAACAAGCTCAGGGTTTTCCCCCTATTGTGCAAGTTGTATAGACAACTACACTATCCTGACAAACCCTTAAGTGCGCTTTGCAGGAAACCCAAGCACCATGAACGCATCGATCCCCCAGGCCGCTCTGGCCCCCTTTGCCAACGCCCAAGCCCGCCCGGTGCGCGCCCCGCGTGGCCCGACCCTTAGCTGCGCCAACTGGCAAATCGAAGCGGCCTACCGCATGATCCAAAACAACCTGGACCCGGAAGTGGCCGAAAACCCGGACCAGCTGGTGGTCTACGGCGGCATCGGCAAAGCGGCGCGCAACTGGGCGTGTTTTGAAGGCATCCTGGACAGCCTGCGCAAGCTCAAAGAAGACGAAACCTTGCTGGTGCAAAGCGGCAAACCGGTGGGCGTATTCCGCACCCACCAAGACGCGCCACGCGTGCTGCTGGCCAATTCCAACCTGGTGCCGCAATGGGCCAACTGGGAACACTTCAACCAACTGGATCGCGCCGGCCTGATGATGTACGGCCAGATGACCGCCGGTAGCTGGATTTACATCGGCTCGCAAGGCATTGTGCAAGGCACTTATGAGACCTTTGTCGAGGCCGGGCGCCAGCACTTTGGCGGCTCGCTGGCCGGGCGCTGGGTACTTACCGCCGGCCTGGGCGGCATGGGCGGCGCGCAACCGCTGGCCGCAACTTTTGCGGGGGCCTGCTCGCTCAACATCGAGTGCCAGCAAAGCAGTATCGACTTTCGCCTGCGCACCCGCTACCTGGACAAGCAGGCCGCCACGCTGGACGAGGCGCTGCAACTCATTGCCCACCACACCGCGCGCAAAGAGGCGGTGTCCATTGGCCTGTGCGGCAACGCGGCAGAGCTGATTCCCGAACTGGTACGCCGCGCCAAATCAGGCGGGCCGCGCCCCGACATCGTGACCGACCAGACCTCGGCGCACGACATCATCAACGGCTACTTGCCCCTGGGCTGGAGCCTGGCCCAATGGCGGGCCGCGCAACAAGACCCGGCACAACACACGACGCTCAAGCAGGCGGCTGGCGAATCCTGCGCTATCCATGTACGTGCGCTGCTGGAGTTTCACGCCATGGGCATCCCCACCGTGGACTACGGCAACAACCTGCGTCAGGTGGCCAAAGACTTTGGCGTGGCCAATGCGTTTGACTACCCCGGCTTTGTACCGGCCTATGTGCGGCCCTTGTTTTGCAAAGGCATTGGGCCTTTCCGCTGGGTGGCCTTGAGCGGCGACCCCGAAGACATCCGCAAAACCGACGCCAAGATGAAAGAACTCTTCCCCGACAACGCGCATTTGCACCGCTGGCTGGACATGGCCGGTGAGCGCATCGCTTTCCAGGGCCTGCCTGCGCGTATTTGCTGGATTGGTTTGGGGGATCGCCACCGCGCAGGGCTAGCCTTTAACGCCATGGTCAAAAGCGGCGAACTCAAAGGCCCTATCGTGATTGGCCGCGACCACTTGGACAGCGGCTCGGTGGCCTCACCTAACCGCGAAACAGAAGCCATGCAAGACGGCAGTGATGCCGTCAGCGACTGGCCGCTGCTCAATGCCTTGCTCAATACCGCCAGCGGCGCCACCTGGGTCAGCATCCACCACGGCGGCGGTGTGGGCATGGGTTATTCGCAGCACTCGGGCGTGGTGATCGTGTGCGACGGCTCTGACAGCGCCGCGCGCCGCCTAGAGCGTGTGCTCTGGAACGACCCAGCCACGGGCGTCATGCGCCATGCCGATGCCGGCTACGCCATCGCGCAGGAATCCGCCCAGGAACACGGTCTGAATTTACCCATGCAGGCGCGCTGACATGGTGACAAGCTTGCACCTGGTCCCCGGCGCGCTCACGCTAGAGTCGCTATTGACGATCCACGCGGGCGGCGTGCAACTCAAGCTGGACGATGCCTGCCGCCCCGGCATACGCGCCAGCCAGCAGGTAGTGCAAAGCGCTGCGGATGGCGACGCGCCGGTCTATGGCGTCAACACCGGCTTTGGCAAACTGGCCAACAAGCGCATCAGCAAAGAGCAACTGGCCACCTTGCAATGCAACCTCATCCGCTCGCACTGCGTGGGCGTAGGCGAGCC
>CAMBNY010000063.1 GCA_945869165.1 Comamonas sp. lk
TGAAAAAGGCATGTACATCGTGGCTGATGTGGCGCGCGAAGCGCAGCGCGTGGGCATGCCCTATGGCTTTTTGGTGGACCCGGTGGGCAAGCCGGTGGAGCGCGGCTATGCGGTCTTGCACCAGGCCATGAAGGCCGGTGCCGGATTGCCATTGGCTCAGTCGTTTTTACAAGGCGTGTGGGCCGATGGCATAGACGCAGGCACCGACAGCGGCTTGTATGCGATTGCCGCGCGCGCTGGTTTGGACAAAGCGTTTGTGGACAAGGCCTTGACGGATGACAGTTGGCGCGCCGTGGCGGCCAGCAACCGGCTGGAGCTGCTGGACATGGACTTGTGGGGCGTGCCCAGTTTCCGCGTCAACGACCTGCCCGGCTACTGGGGCCAGGACCGGCTGTGGATGGTGGAGCAGGATTTGATGGCGTTGCGCTAAGCCGCGCACTTCTCCACTTGCACCGCGCAGTCATAAAACGTGGGCCCACGGCCCAGGTCGGTCAGACGTTGGTTGCTTAGTTCATTCACATTGGTGCCCCTGGGCCCAAGCTTGCGCCACCACACGCCTAGGCCGTTGACCACGCCGGGGCGGGCGCGGCTGCTGACCTCGGCTTTGCAGTGGTACTGGCCGCGGTCATTGAACACGCGCACCAGGTCGCCATCGGCGATGGCACGCGCCAGCGCGTCTTGGGCGTGGATTTCGATTTTGGGTTCGCCTTCGATGCCGCGCAGGCTTTTCACATTCACAAACGTAGAGTTCATGAAATTGCGCGCCGGGGGTGAAATCATGGCCAGCGGATAGGCGGCGTTGGCACCGGCCTCTTCGTAATTGGGCAGGTAGTCCGGCAGGCCATCCATACCCATGGCAGCTATGCGGGCGCTGAAAAATTCGCAGCGCCCTGATGGCGTGGGAAAGCCGCCTTGGGCAAATGGCGCTTGTGGCAGTGGCAGGCTGACAAAACCGTCTTGCAACAAAGTATCAAAGCTAATGCGCGCATCGAAAGCGGTGCGGCACAGGGCTTCGTCTTCGTCGGAAAAGCAGGGCTCGGCATAGCCCATGCGCTGCGCGAGATTGCGGAAAATTTCGGCATTAGAGCGGGCTTGCCCCATGGGCGCGATAGCGGGGCGGTTGAGCAGCACGTCGGTGTGGCCGTAGGTGGTGTGCACGTCCCAGTGTTCCAGCTGCGTGGTGGCCGGCAAGATGTAGTCTGCATAGTCGGCGGTGTCGGTTTGGAAATGCTCTAAGACCACAGTAAACAAGTCTTCGCGGGCAAAGCCTTGCACCACCTTGCCCGAATCCGGTGCAATGGCCACTGGGTTGCTATTGAACACAAACAAGGCATCAATGGCCGGGCCAAACGCGGCGCTGGCTGGGCGCAGCAAATCGTCGCCGATGGTGCTCATATTGATAGTGCGGCATGGCCCGGCGGGGCGCAAATCCGGGCGGGTGTGGGCGCTGTCATCAAAGCCATGTACGCCCGAGTTGGAGAGCAACATGCCGCCCGCCGGTTTGCGCCAGGCACCGATCAGCGCCGGGAGGCAGGTCACCGCGCGCACCGCGTTGGCGCCACCACGCGCCCGCTGCATGCCGTAGTTCAGGCGGATGGCCGCACTCTCACCGCGCAGCATGGCCTGGCCGTAGTCGCGCGCAAGCGATTCAATTTGCGCCTGCGGTACGCCGCAGACCTGCGCCGCGCGTTCAGGTGGCCATTGCAGCGCGCGTTCGCGCAGTGGCTCCCAGCCTAGGGTGTAGCGATCGATGTAATCGTGGTCCAGCCAATTATGGGTAATGAGCTGGTGCATCATGGCCAGGGCCAGTGCCGCGTCGGTGCCGGGTTTTAGCGCGATATGTTCGTGGCATTTTTCTGCCGTCTCAGTACTGCGCGGGTCGATGCAAATCAGTTTGGCCCCGGCGCGCTTGGCCTCTTGGGCATAGCGCCAAAAATGGATATTGCTGGTGATGGGGTTGCTGCCCCAAATCAAAATCAGCTGCGCATGGGCAAAGTTTTCAATCAACATGCCTTTGCGCACGCCCAAGGTGTAGTCCAGGCCAGCAGCGCCAGCGGAAGAGCAAATCGTGTAGTCCAGTTTTGAGGCGCCCATGCGATTAAAAAAGCGCGAGGACATGGCGTCGCCCTGCACCCAGCCCATGGTGCCGGCATAGCTATAGGGCAGCACCGCTTGCGGGCCGCGCTGGGGGTCTTGCACAATGGCTTGCAGGCGCGCGGCGATGTCGTCTAGCGCCGCGTCCCAGCTCACCGGTGTGTACTGGCCCGAGCCCTTGGGGCCGCTGCGCTTGAGCGGCTGCAAGAGGCGTTCCGGGTGGTAGGTGCGCTCGGTATAGCGCGCCACTTTGTTGCAGAGCACACCGTCGGTTTGCGGGTGCTTGGGGTTGCCCTGCACTTTGATCGCAATGCCGTTTTCCACCGTGGTAATCAGCGAACAAGTGTCCGGGCAGTCATGTGGGCAGGCACCCAGAACCTGGTGGCTGCTGCCGGGCGGCGAATGGGGGCTGGCGCGGTGCGCCAAGGTGCTGGCTTCTGGCATAGTAGGAAGGCGCGGGCGGTGCCGCACAAGGGCTGGAAGAAAAAGCCATTGTGCCGCTATCTGCCCCCGCGTGCCTCCATTTTCTGAACCTGCCCGACCTTTGTAGAACTGTGAAACGAAAGCCCGCTATGGAATTAATCGACGCAATTGTGGAAAACGCCCCCGCTATGGCCGCTGTGCGGCGCGATTTGCACGCCCACCCGGAACTCTGTTTCAAGGAAGAGCGCACCGCCGATGTGGTGGCCGCCCAGCTTAGCGCTTGGGGTATTCCGATTCACCGGGGTATGGGCACCACCGGCGTGGTCGGCATCATCCAGGCCGGCACCTCCAAGCGCGCCATCGGCTTGCGTGCGGACATGGACGCGCTGCCCATGCAGGAATTCAATACCTTTGCCCACGCCAGCCGCCATCCGGGTCGCATGCACGCCTGCGGCCACGACGGCCACACCGCCATGCTGCTGGCAGCGGCCCAGCACCTGGCTAAGCACCGCGACTTTGACGGCACCGTGGTTATCATCTTCCAACCCGCTGAAGAAGGCGGCGGCGGTGCGCGCGAGATGATCGCCGACGGCCTGTTTGAAAAATTCCCCGTCGAGGCGGTGTTTGGTCTGCACAACTGGCCGGGCGGGGATGTGGGTCAGTTTGCCGCCAGCCCCGGCCCGGTGATGGCGTCCAGCAATGAATTCAAAATCGTGGTGCGCGGCAAAGGCGGGCATGCGGCGATTCCGCACAACGCCATCGACCCGGTGCCCGTGGCCTGTCAGATGGTGCAGGCTTTCCAGACCATCATTAGCCGCAATATCAAACCGATAGAGGCCGGCGTGATTTCCGTCACCATGATCAATGCCGGCGAAGCCACCAACGTCATCCCCGATAGCTGCACCTTAGAGGGTACGGTGCGCACCTTTACCGTCGAAGTGCTGGACAAAATTGAGTCACGCATGCGCGAGATCGCCAAGCACACCGCAGCCGCTTTCGGCACCGAATGCAGCTTCGAGTTTTCGCGCAATTACCCGCCCACCATCAACTCCGAAGCCGAAGCCCTGTTCGCGCGCAAAGTCATGGCCTCTATCGTCGGCGAAGACCGGGTGCAAGCGCAGGAGCCGACTATGGGCGCAGAAGATTTTTCGTATATGTTGATGGCCAAGCCCGGCTGCTACGCCTTTATCGCCAATGGCGACGGCGCCCACCGCGATTTCGGCCACGGCGCCGGCCCCTGCATGCTGCACAACCCCAGCTACGACTTCAACGACGCTTTGCTGCCGCTGGGCGCTACTTACTGGGTGCGCCTGGCGCAGGCTTGGCTGGCGGCTAAAGGCTAGGGGGGTCTGCATAGGGCCGTCATTGCGAGCGCAGCGAAGCAATCCATTTTTACTTGCCAATCAAGCACTTATGGATCGCCGCGTCGCTGCGCTCCTCGCGATGACGCACTTATGCAGACCTTCCCTAGGCTTGTGAGAAACGCCGCGCGGCCATGTGCAGCAGGCCGTCAAATATTAGGTTGTCGACCAGCTCGAAGGGGCGGGTCATGGACGGGGCCATTTTCCAGCCCGCGCCGCCGGTCATGATGCACAGAGGCTCAGCCCCGCAGTGGCTGCGCACATGCTGCACCATGCATTCCACCGCGCCGGCAATCGCGTAGGTGCCGCCGCTGGTGAGTGCATCGCTGGTATTGGTGGGGAAGGGGCGCACTTCGCCGGTGGGTACATGCAAACCGGCGGTGCCAGACTCCAGTGCGCGCAGCATGATGCCGTGCCCCGGAATAATCATGCCGCCCAAAAAGCGCCCCTCGGCTGATACCGCTTCGACGGTGACTGCCGTGCCCACCATGACTACCACCATGGGCCGTGGTGCGCCTTGGGCCAGCATGCGGTGGTAGGCGCCGATGATGGCTACCCAGCGGTCTGCGCCCAGGCGGGTGGGGTGGTCGTAGCCATTGCTAACGCCCGCTTCGCTGTCGCTGGCCACCACCCATTGGGGGGTGACGTCCCACAGTTCCATTTGCAGTTCCACGCGGCGCTTGACGGCGTCGCCCGCCACCACGCTGCCCAGCACCTGGGTGGGCGCTGGCAGGCGGCTCCAGGCGCCGTCGGCCAGCTTGTCAATGTTTTCTAAAAACTCCGCGCCTTGGGCCAGCAGGGCTGCGCCGGGCTGCGCTGCGCGGTATTGGGCCCATTTGAGGCGGGTGTTGCCGATGTCGAGGGCCAGAAAAGTCATAAACAGAGGAAAGTTTGGGCGCATTATCGCCAAGCGACGGGAATGGTTTACAGTTGACGTTTACGTAAACGTCAACGCCGCCACTGGCCAACCCTTTCGCATCCGCACCAAGGCTGTTTCACCATGACCGATTTATCCGCAGAATTCAAGGCGCTTGCCAATTACCGGCCCACGCACAAAGTGCGTTTTGTCACCGCCGCCAGCTTGTTTGACGGGCATGACGCCGCCATCAACATCATGCGCCGCATTCTGCAAGGCATGGGCACCGAGGTTATCCATTTGGGCCACAACCGCAGCGTCGAAGAAGTGGTCACCGCCGCCTTGCAGGAAGACGTGCAGGGCATTGCGATTAGCTCGTACCAGGGCGGGCATGTGGAGTATTTCAAGTACATGGTGGATTTGCTCAAAACCCGGGGCGGCGCGCATATCCAGGTGTTTGGCGGTGGCGGCGGGGTGATCGTCCCAGCCGAAATTCGTGAACTGCAAAGCTATGGTGTGAGCCGCATTTACAGCCCCGAAGACGGACAAAAAATGGGCCTGGCCGGCATGATTGGCGAAATGGTGATGCGCTGCGACCGCGAGCTCTCCAGCCTTGCGCCCAAAGAATTGGCCGCTATCCAAGGCCATAGCGATGCCGCCTGGCGTGCGCTGGCGCAGTTGATGACGGCCGTCGAAGCGGGCAAAGTCGCACCGGACCTGCTGCAAGCCCTGCGCATGCAGGCGGCGGCTGCCAAAGTGCCTACCATCGGCATCACCGGCACCGGTGGCGCTGGTAAATCCTCCCTCACCGACGAATTGATTCGCCGCTTCCGCCTGGACTTGGGCGACAGCTTGCGCATTGCTGTGATCTCCATCGACCCCTCGCGCCGCAAGAGTGGTGGCGCATTGTTGGGCGATCGCATCCGCATGAACGCGATAGCGCCCTGGGCTGCCGGTCAGAACGCGCCGCGCGTGTTTATGCGCTCGCTGGCCACGCGCGAATTCGGCTCGGAAATCAGCCAGGCCCTGCCTGACGCGATTGCCGCTTGCAAGGCCGCAGGCTTTGACCTGGTGGTGGTGGAGACCTCGGGCATTGGCCAGGGCGACGCCGCCATCGTGCCTTTGGTCGATGTGCCCTTGTACGTCATGACGCCGGAGTTTGGCGCGGCCAGCCAGCTGGAAAAAATCGATATGCTGGACTTTGCCGAGTTTGTGGCTATCAACAAATTCGACCGCAAAGGCGCAGGCGACGCGCTGCGCGATGTGTCCAAGCAAGTACAGCGTAACCGCGAAGCCTGGGGCCAGCCTTTCGAAGCCATGCCAGTCTTTGGCACTATGGCCGCGCGCTTTAACGACGACGGCGTGACTGCGCTGTACCAGGCCATGTTGTTGCGTTTGAAGGAGCTGGGCTTACAAACGCCGGTGCAAGGCGTGCTGCCCCGCGTGAATGTGCGCTTTAGCTCCAATCAAACCCCGGTGGTGCCGCCAGCGCGCACCCGCTATTTGTCCGAGATCAGCGATACCGTGCGCGGCTATAAAAAGCGCGCCCGCGCGCAAGCCGCGCTGGCCCGTGAAATCCAGCAACTGCACGCCGCTGCGGCCATGCTGCAAGTAGACCGTCCGGTCAAAGCGCGCGCTGCCGAAGCCGCTCTGGCGCTGGCCGGTGAACGTGAAGCGCAGCAACACGCCGATGCCCGCGCCTTGCTGGCGCAATGGCCGCAAATGCAGCAAGACTATGCGGGCAGCGAATTGGTCGTTAAAGTGCGCGACAAAGAAATACGTACCGCCCTGACCACTACCTCGCTCAGCGGCACGGTGATTCCCAAGGTGGCGCTGCCCAAATACCAGGACCATGGCGAAGTCTTGCAGTGGCTGATGCTGGACAACGTACCTGGCCACTACCCCTATACCGCTGGCACCTTCACCTTCAAGCGTGAGGGCGAAGACCCCACCCGCATGTTTGCTGGCGAGGGTGATGCCTTTCGCACCAACACGCGTTTCAAGCTGCTCAGCCAGGGCATGCCGGCCAAGCGTCTGTCCACCGCGTTTGACTCGGTAACGCTCTACGGCAGCGACCCGGACTTGCGGCCCGACATCTACGGCAAAGTGGGCAATTCGGGCGTCAGCATCGCTACCTTGGAAGACATGAAAGTGCTGTACAGCGGCTTTGATTTGTGCAGCCCCAGCACCAGCGTATCTATGACCATCAACGGCCCCGCGCCCAGCATATTGGCTATGTTCATGAACACAGCCATTGACCAAAATCTGGACAAGTTCCGTGCCGAAAAAGGCCGCGAGCCGGACGCGCAAGAAGCCGCCGACATCCGCGCCTGGGTCAAGCAGAATGTGCGCGGCACGGTGCAAGCTGACATCCTGAAAGAAGACCAGGGCCAGAACACCTGCATCTTCTCTACCGAGTTTTCACTTAAGGTGATGGGCGATGTGGCGCAGTATTTTGTCGATCACAAAGTGCGCAATTTCTACAGTGTCTCCATCAGCGGTTACCACATCGCCGAGGCCGGTGCCAACCCGATTTCGCAACTGGCTTTCACGCTGTCCAATGGCTTTACGTTTGTAGAAGCCTATCTGGCGCGCGGCATGCATATCGACGACTTTGCGCCCAACCTGTCCTTCTTCTTTAGCAACGGCATGGACCCGGAATACACCGTCATGGGCCGCGTCGCGCGCCGCATTTGGGCGGTGGCGATGAAAGAAAAATACGGCGCCAATGAGCGTAGCCAAAAGCTGAAATACCACATCCAAACTAGCGGTCGTAGCCTGCATGCGCAAGAAATCCAGTTCAATGACATCCGCACCACGCTGCAAGCGCTGATCGCGATTTACGATAACTGCAATAGTTTGCACACCAATGCCTTTGACGAGGCTATCACTACCCCCACAGAAGACAGCGTGCGCCGGGCGATGGCGATTCAGCTCATCATCAACCGCGAATGGGGTCTGGCGAAAAACGAAAACCCTTCGCAAGGCGCTTTCATCATCGAGGAATTGACCGAACTGCTGGAAGAGGCGGTGCTGGCCGAATTTGAAAAAATCTCCGAACGCGGCGGCGTCTTGGGCGCCATGGAAACCGGCTACCAACGCGGCAAGATCCAGGACGAATCCATGCATTACGAAATGCTCAAGCACACCGGCGAGTTGCCCATCATCGGCGTCAATACCTTCCGTAATCCGCATGGCGAGCAGGTGCTAGAGACCCTGGAGTTGGCGCGCAGCACGCCACAAGAAAAAGAAAGCCAGTTGGCGCGTCTACAGGTATTTCACGCCGCGCACGCCCACGAAGCGCCTGCCATGCTCAAGCGTTTGCAGCAAGCGGTGATTGACAACGGCAATGTGTTTGAGGTGCTGATGGACGCAGTGCGCGTCTGCTCGCTCGGTCAGATTACCAACGCCTTGTTTGAAGTGGGTGGTCAGTACCGGCGCAATATGTAGAGGGCGGGGGCTGATGCCTTGCTCAGATCACCAGCGCCTTGTTTGCGGTGGTTGGGTGGTACCGGCGCAATTGGTATTTCAGGCGCTCGTGCCCTGCGTTTCAATAAGCCCATAGCGCTGCACAAGCGCTGCGCGCCGCGCCGGGTCCAGGTTGATGTTGGTCGTATCGCGCCCCACGCGATCGAGCAGGCGCTGGTCCATCATCCAAAACCACAATGGCGGGATATAGGCCACCACAAACATGCCAAAGTAGCCGCTAGGCAGCGTGGGCAAGTCCTCGAAATGGCGTAGCGATTGGTAGCGCCGCAGCGGATGCGCGTGGTGGTCCGAGTGGCGCTGCAATTGAAACAAAATCCAGTTGGAAAAAATATGGTTGCTGTTCCAGGAATGGTGTGGCTTACAAGTTTCGTAACGCCCGCCTTGCGTTTGCTGGCGCAGCAGCCCGTAATGTTCGACATAGTTGGCCGAGGTCAGCTGAAAGTTGGACCAAAAAGATGCGGCTATCAAGAACAGCAAAATTTGCGGCCCCAACCAGGCCATCAAAGTTGCCCAGAGCAGCAGGGTAAGCAGAGCCGGTTGCAAGATATGGTTGTGCCACGAAAAAATGGGCAAACCAGCCTGGCGCAGACGTGTGCTTTCCAGTTCCCAAGCGCGCACCCAGGCACCCGGCATCTCGCGCAACACAAAGCGGTAAATCGATTCGCCCATGCGGGACGAAGCCGGGTCTAGCGGAGTGGCTGCATCCCGGTGGTGGCCGCGGTTGTGCTCAATAAAAAAATGCCCATAGGCAGAAGGCGCCAGCACGATTTTGGCCAGTACTTTTTCCAGCGCAGTATTTTTGTGGCCCAGCTCGTGGCCCAGGTTGATACAAAACCCACCTACCGCACCGCAAATCATCACCATGGCCAGCCAGCCGTACAGCGGCAACTCTCGACTGGCAACAAACCAGGCGCTGAAAATAAACGCAGCCCACAGCACCGGCGCTAGAAGGTAGGTAATCCAGCGGTAAAAAATATCCGCCTCCAGGGCCGGAACCGCCGATTCGGGCGGATTGCTCAGATCCTCGCCCATGAAGTAATCGATTAAGGGAATGATGCAGTAGAAAAACAACACCGGCGCCCAGAGCAAGCGCGCGTCACCCGTTTGCACCATCAAGGCCGGGCCGACTAGCACGGTGGTAGGGATTAAGAGCGATAAGAGCCAGGCGTAGCGCTTGCGGTCGCGGTAAGGTGTGGCGGGCAGGGTAGTTTCCATGGTGGGGAGATTACCACTTAGGGGTGGGGGTTTGGAAGTCAGGTTTCGGCCTTTTCTTTGCTTGCCCCAGGGCGTGCGCCTGCCGCGGGCCTTACTTTTCTTTGTTTCGCCAAAGAAAAGTAAGCAAAAGAAAGGCGAGCCAAAGGCCGTGCCCCTGCGGTGTGCCTTGCGCTACTCGCGGCGCGCGGGGTCGGGCGCAAACTCGCTACGCTCAAACAGCGCCCGCCCTGATCCGCACACCGCTGCGTTGCTCAGCACGGCCTAATGGCCCCGAACGCCCGAATACCGCGTGTGCTCGTTCGCTGCGCTCACCTTGCACACGCTTGTTGGCGCGTTGCGCGCGCGGGCGCCACCGCAGCCGCGCCCGCTGGTGCTCGTTGCCCCGCTCTCGCATCCACGCCAAGCATTTAGCCCTTGGCTACGACCGCATCGTTTACCAATCTGCGCAAACAAACCCGCACCGCAACGCCCCGAATCAAAACCCCTATCCGGCCCAAAGAAACCAAATTGGCTGTTCAAGCTCCCCTTCACCCCCCGAGGGGGTGAAGGGGCGGGGGGGGAAGCGGGGGAAAAGAGAAGTCTCACAGTGAAAAATATTTGTAAAAAGCAACTTCAAACCTGACCAACTTCACTGGAATAAAGCCCCCGTTTGGCTAAGCTACCTATCGCTAAGCATCTAGGTTCTTCTGCTCTCACGCCCCAAGTTGCTGCACCAACCAGTTGCACAAAGTACTGTCCACACTTTCAAAACCATGTATCACCGTGAAATGGTTAGCGCCCTCGATAGGGCTTAGTTCAGCCTTATTCCCCTGCGCCGTCCAAGCACTGTGCATAAGGCGCGCTTGCCGGTCAAACTCAGCCGTCTCTGCCCCGCCCCAAGTAATCCATATCGGCGTTTTAGAAGGCCGCGCCATAAAGGCCGGGCTGTTGCGCCGGATGATGCCGTCGTCCAGTTGAATCATGGGCTGTAAATAGCTAAAGCGCAGCGGCGTGATGTCGTAAATGCCGCTGATGCAGATAGCCGCTTTGATCGGGTCCTGCGCCAGCCCGTAGTCGCGCGCCCACTCCGTCTGCAAGCACATGGCCGTCAGGTGGCCACCAGCGGAATGTCCACCGACTGCAATGCGCTCTGGGTCGCCGCCGTACCCGGCGATATGGCGCACTGTCCAGGCCACGGCAGCGCGCACTTGGCGCGTGATTTCGTCAATCGTCACATGTGGGCATAGCGCGTAATTGACGACCACCGTGGTGATGCCGCGCGCCTGCAAGCCCAGCGCCACGCCGCTAAATTCTTTGCTCGTCAAGGCCCGCCAGTAGCCACCATGGATGAACACAAACACCGGCGCGTTCGCCTGCGCCGCCGGAAAAATATCCAGCGTTTCATGCAGCGTCAGCCCAAAGGGAATGTCCAAGGTGCAGCGCAAGGCGGCGCGCGCGTGCTGCGCCCGTTCCACATAGTGCCGCCCAGGCGCGGCCGGGTCGGGCAGGGTCAGCGAGGTGTTGTACTGCGCATCGATCTGCGCTTGTTGGGTGAATTCACGGTACAGCGATGGGACGGCAGGTGTGGATTGGCTCATGGTGCTTGTATCTCGATGTTGCGTAATGGCAAGCTTAACAAGCACGGCGACAATTACACAAGCCGCACCTTGACGCTCTTGCCTTTAACGCGCCCGGCGTTGAGCTTGGCGCAAGCGGCCTGGGCGATATCGCGGGCCACCGCCACAAAAGTACAAAACTCGGTGACCTGGATTTTGCCGATTTGCTCGCGCGTGTAGGCTGGTCCGCCTTCCGCATTGGTGAGTGCGCCCAGTACATCGCCAGCACGGATTTTTTCTTTGCGACCACCCAAAATTTGTAGCGTCACCATGGGCGCGAGCAAGGGCTGGTTGTTCGCTGGTGTCAAGGTTTCCAAGCCATACCAGGTGCTGGACATTTTTTGATAGACCTCAATCGCACCCACGCGGCCCATGTCGTTGAGCGTGGCGAGGCTGAGCGCCAGGCCCGCAGCCCCTGCGCGCCCGGTGCGGCCTACGCGGTGCACATGCACTTGCGGGTCGGGGGTGATGTCTACATTGATAACGGCGGCCAACTGGTCAATGTCCAGCCCGCGCGAAGCCACATCGGTGGCCACCAGCACCGCGCAACTGCGGTTGGCAAACTGCGCCAGCACCTGGTCGCGCTCGCGCTGTTCTAGTTCGCCGTACAAGGCTTGGGCGTCAATGCCTTGCTGCTGCAAATAGTCCACCAGGTCTTTGCATTGCTGCTTGTTATTGCAAAACGCCAGGGTGTTGACCGGGCGAAAATGCAGTAGCAGTTTGGCTACGACTTCAAATTTTTGGGGGCGCGTGATCTCGTAAAAACGCTGCTCAATGGTCACTTGCGCCGCTTGCGCTTTGATTTCTATGTGTACCGGCTCGCGCAAAAAATCTTTGGCCAGGCTGGCGATGCCTTCGGGGTAGGTGGCCGAAAAAAGCAGGGTTTGGCGCGTGGGCGGCGTCTGGCGCACTACGGTGCGGATATCGTCCAAAAAACCCATGTCCAGCATGCGGTCGGCTTCATCAAGCACCAGGGTTTTCAGACCTGCTAAGTCCAGGCTCTCGCGCTCCAAGTGGTCCATGATGCGCCCGGGCGTGCCGACCACAATGTGCGCGCCGTTATCCAAGCTGGCACGCTGGCCGCGTAAAGGCACACCACCGCACAGCGTGACTACTTTGATGTTGTCCTGCGCGCGCGCCAGGCGGCGGATTTCGGCGCTCACCTGGTCGGCCAGTTCGCGGGTGGGGCAGAGCACCAGGGCTTGCACCGCAAACCAGCGTGGATTCAGGCCCGCTAGTAAGGCCAACGCGAAAGCCGCCGTCTTTCCACTGCCGGTTTGCGCCTGGGCAATCAGGTCTTTGCCCGCCAGCGCCGGGGGCAGGCTGGCGGCCTGGATGGGCGTCATCTGGTGGTAGCCCAGTTGCGCCAGGTTGGCAAGCGTGGCCTCGTTCAGAGGCAGGGCGGAGAAATCCAGGGGCGCAGCAGTCATGCCCGATTATCGGGGGTGACTGCGCTACGAGGGAAGCTATGCATCAGACCAAACCCGTCATCCTATGCTTGGGCTTGCGAAGCCGCAGGCACTTGGGCCGTCATTGCGAGCGCAGCGAAGCAATCTATTTTTGCTTGTCAATCAAACACTTATGGATCGCCGCGTCGCTGCGCTCCTCGCGATGACCGACTTATGCAGAGTTTGTGATGACAGACTTATGCAGACCTTCCCTGATCGCCGGCGTTTATTTGCCGGCAATGGCCAGTAATTCCACTTCGAATAAAAGCGTGGCATTGGGCGGGATGACGTTGCCCGCACCGCGCGCGCCGTAGGCAATTGCGGAAGGGCAAGTGAGTTTGGCCTTGCCGCCGACTTTGATTTTTTGTACGCCTTCGGTCCAGCAGGGAATGACAGCCCGCAGCGGGAATTCGGTCGGCTCATTGCGTTTGTAGGAGCTGTCAAATTCGCGGCCATCGGGGAAGGTGCCGCGGTAGTGGACCTTGACCGTGTCACCAGCATTCGGGCTGGCGCCGGTGCCCTCTTTGAGTGAGCGAAAGACCAGGCCGCTGGGGGTGACTTGAGCGCCGGCCTCTTTGGCAGCTGCCTCCAACACGGGGTCGGCAGCGCAGGTCAGGGTGGCGGTGAGCAATGCGGCGAAGGCGAGAAGACGTGTTTTCATGGTGCGTGTTTGCAGTAGGTTGAAAACCGCCATTCTCGCAGCGCCGCTGCCGCTAGCGCGCCCTGGCTTTAGACCAGCAGTGCATTCACGCGTTTGACGTAGGCAGCCGGGTCTTCCGGCAGGCCGCCTTCGGCCAGCAGCGCCTGGTCAAACAAGATGTGCGCCAGGTCGTGGAAATGCACCGAACCATCGAGCTTTTTCACTAGCGGATGCTCGGCATTGACTTCCAGCACCGGCTTGACATCCGGCGCCTTCTGGCCTGCTTGTTTGAGCATGCGCGCCAGTTGGGTGCTCATGCCGTCGTC
>CAMBNY010000064.1 GCA_945869165.1 Comamonas sp. lk
CATTTGGCCTGGTCTTGCCCGCCCCGGTGGACGCCACCTTGGGCCTGCTGGCCGATTGCGCCTCGCCCGTGGCTTTGTTCACCATCGGCGCAGTGCTGGCGCGCTCGCAAATCATGGCGCAAGAAGGCCAGGCCCCCGTGGTGCCTTGGGCCGATGTGCTGCCGGTGGTGGCGATCAAACTGCTGATCCATCCTTTGCTGGTGCTGGCGGCGGGTTTGTTCGCGCAAGCCATGGACGCGCCCCTGGCGGACTCGGCGCTCACCGTGATGGTGCTGGTGGCGGCGCTGCCCAGTGCTAGCAATGTGTCCATGTTGGCCGAACGCTTTGGCGCCAATAACGGGCGTATCGCCCGCATTATTTTGGTGTCCACTGCAATGGCATTTTTTACGTTTGCCGCCGCTGTGGCGATGATGACGGGCTAAGCGGGGCTGCATAAGCCCAAACCTGTCATTTCAAGCGTAGCAAAGCGATCAAGCCCAAAGCCGCCATGGCGAGGCCGCAGGCCGCGGCAATCTATGACTTCATGCTCGATCAAATAGCCAAGGGATCCACATCAATAGCCCAGCGGATCAGGCCTTTGCAGGCGGGGTCGCTGCGGCTGGCGTGCAGCACTTCTTGCCACGCCACCAAAAAACTTTGCAAGGCATTGCGCGAAGCGCTTTCCACCAGCATTTGCGCGCGCTCCACATTGGCTACGCGTTGCATGGCCATGGGTACGGCCGGATACAGCATCACTTGCTCCAACACTTCTGCCCAGCCAGGCCATTGCACCATCTCTGATGTTGCGCGCTTACGCGCCGTGTTCAAAAAGGCCTGGGCTGCTTCTTGGCTGCGGGCGTCGGCGCGCACCAGGGCCTGGTAGCTAAAGGGCGGCATGCCTGCTTGTTCGCGCTCTTGCAGTTGGCTGTGTGCAAAGCTGGGATAGTCGTAATTCTTCAGGGCGGCATACACCGGGTGGGCGGGTTGAAAAGTTTGCACCCACACCTCGCTGTGCGCACCCAGCGCGGCATCGCGCCCGGCCCGCCCTGCTGCTTGCAGCAACAGCGAAAACAGGCGCTCGGGCGCCCTAAAGTCGCTGGAAAACAAAGCACTGTCCGGGTTGACGGCCGCCACCAGCGTGATGCGCCGGAAATCATGGCCTTTGGCAATCATTTGGGTGCCGACCAGCACATCGACGTCGCCCGCGTGTACCGCCGCTAACTGGCTTTGCAGCGAGCCTTTGAGGCGCGTAGTGTCCGCATCAATGCGGCCCATGCGCACCGGCTCGCCATCGGGTTGCTCCGCAGTTGGCGTGCCGGGGCGGCGCACATCGGCTAAGAGCGTGGCGAGCAGTTCTTCAATTTGCTCGGTGCCACGCCCCAGGGTCAGGATATCCGGGTTGCCGCAGCCGGGGCAGGTGCGCGGCACACGGTCGCTGTGGCCGCAGTGGTGGCAGCGCAGCGTGCGGTCGTTTTTGTGAAACACCCGAAACGCGCTGCAATGCCCGCAGGCACTTTTCCAGCCGCAGTCGCTGCAATGGAGCACCGGCGCATAGCCGCGCCGGTTCAGGAACACCAGGCACTGCTCGCCGCCTGCGATGCGTTCTTTAATCGCCTCCAGCAAGGGTGGCGACACGACCGCGTTGCGCGGCTGGTGCGTCATGTCCACCCGGCGCACCAGCGGCAGACTGCGTCCGGCGGCGCCTATGCGGCTGGGCATGTGCAGGCGCAGGTAGCGCCCGCCTTCGCTGGCCGGGCGGCTGTGAAACCAGGATTCCAGCGAGGGCGTGGCCGAGCCTAAAACCACTTTGGCGCCCTCTAGCCGACCCCGGTACACCGCCAAATCGCGCGCCGAATAGCGCGCGCCTTCGCCGCTTTTGTAGCTTGGGTCATGTTCTTCGTCCACCACAATCAGGCGCAAACCCGGCATAGAGGCAAACACCGCCATGCGCGTGCCCAGCACAATGCGCGCGCCGCCCTGGTGCGCCGCCAGCCAGGCCGACAGGCGCTGCGCCGGTGTCATACCGCTGTGCAGGCTGACCACCGACTGCGGCCCCCATTGCGGCGCAAAGCGCTCCACAAAACGGGCCTCCAGTTGTGGCGTCAGATTGATCTCGGGCACCATGACCAGCGCTTGCGCCTGTGGCTCGCGTGCCAGCAGCTGTTCCACCGCTTGCAAATACACCTCAGTCTTGCCGCTGCCGGTGGCGCCAAAAAGCAAAAACGGCCCGCTGTGGGTTTCTATCTGCGCCAGGACTTCGGTTTGCTCGGCGCTGAGGGCTTTGCTTGAGGCTTGCGCCCGAGCTTGGGCGTGGGTTGGAGACTGAGCCGTGTCAGTGCTCGCTTCCTCAGCGACCACTTTTCTCGTGCGCGACCCTTTGGCCGTAGGCGTTTGCAAGCCCAGCGCTTTTTGCAGCCGGGCGGCTTTGCGCTGTAGTTGCAAGCTAGATAGCTCGCGCAGCTGCGGCGGCAGCGCGGCCAGCGCCACCTCGCCCGCTGAACGCTGGTAGTAGCGCGCCGCAAAGCGCACCAATTGCTGCCATGCCTGGGCCAGGGGCAGGACCGTGTCCAGCACTTCGCAGATGTCGCGCACTTTGCTGGGATCGATTTCGCCGCTGGCTTCTTCGTCGGCGGCAGCGTCCCACACCACGCCCAAGGTTTCGCGCGCGCCCAAGGGCACCCGCACCAGCGTACCGGCCGGTAGCACCTCCCGGTGCCGGTAGGTCAGCACCGAGCCCAGGGACGCATAGGCCGGGGTGTGGACCAGTACGGGCAGCCAGGCGCTCATGGCCAACCCGGTGCGGCGCACACCACCGCATGCCAATCACACATGGGACCTCTTGTACATAAAAAACGGCAGGAAAACAGGCTAAGTCCTTGATCTGATTGGCACCGTTGGTTTATGCCCAGATTTTGTGGATAACTTTGGGGATATGCCCCATCTAAACTCCGTCCACCCTCTAAAAATCAGCATATCTTTACCCTGCTTAAAAATTGAGCAAAAACTAAATCCATTACAAATCAATCACTTAGCTGGATTATCCCGTGCGTGCTTAGCTGGCAGCAGGGCATAGCCGACCGGCTCGGAGGGCGCACCCCGATGTGCATAACTCCAAAGAGTTTGCCCCATGGCAAGCCCTCTATGGCGACCCCTAGGTGTGCCTTTGTGCCCTTCGCCCCACTTTTACGCCGCTTGCGCATTGTGCCTGCCGTTTTGGCGCATAAAAGTAGCATTTTTCACGCTGTGAAGTGAAAATCCCGCTTAGCCTACGCATCTGAAGCAGACTGTCGGAAAAGGGCTTAAGTCATTGATTTGAAACAGTTTAGATGACTGTTCGCCTAATCTGTGGATAACTTTGTTGATATCTGTACCTCGCGGGCAAAAATCCTCGGAAAATCAAGGCTTTCGACGCGATGCCTTGAAAAAAAGCAAATTTGCATTGCTATGAAAATCAATGACTTAGCACGCACCGCGCAGCTTGGCACGGTTGTCGATGGGTTCAGCCCTACAGTCATGTAAGGCAATAATTATTGTGAACAAGTCCAAAAAAATAGACAAAAACGCGGCGTTTCGTGCTAAGCGAATTGTGCCGGTCATTGGCTAGCGGTTTACTTGGATTTGGCGCGCGGATGGGCTGCGTCGTAGGCCTTGGCCAAATGCTGGAAATCCAGCCGCGTATAGACCTGGGTCGTGTTGATATTGGCGTGACCGAGCAACTCTTGTACGCCGCGCAGGTCGCTGCTGGACTGCAGCACATGGCTGGCAAAGGAATGGCGCAGCATGTGCGGATGTACCGGCGCGCTGGTGTGTGCCAGCTGGCTGCGCCTTTGCAGGCGTTGCCACACCGAGGCGGCGCTCAGGCGCGTGCCATTGCGCCCGGTAAACAGGGCCGCTTGCGGCGCGGCGGCCAAAGCGGCCTGCGCCTGGCCTGGCGCGCTGCTGCCTGAGGCCAAGCCGGGCGGCGTGGCGCGCAGTGCCAGCCAGCGCTCCAGCGCGCGCAAGGCCGCGCTGCCTACCGGCACAGCGCGCCGCTTGGCGCCTTTGCCCAGCACATGGGCTTGCGCCTCTTGCAGGTCTATCCAGCCTTTGGCCTGCGGGCCGGGCTGCACATCCAGCCCCACCAGCTCGCCCACGCGCAGGCCGCTGCCGTAGAGCAGCTCCACCATGGCCGCGTCGCGCGCTTCAAACCAAGCGCCGTCTTCGCTCTGAAAGTCTGCAAACTGCACCGCGTCATCGACGCCCATGGCTTTGGGCAGGGGCTTGGGCGCTTTGGGGGCGCGCACGTCTTGCACCGGGTTGCTGGTGACCAGGCCCTGGCGGCCCAGCCACACATAAAAGCCGCGCCAGCCGCTCAATATCAAGGCAATGCCGCGCCCGCTGCGCCCGCCGCTGTGCATCATGGCGATCCAGCGGCGGATATGGTGGTGGCTGACATCACACAGGCCTAGCGCTGCGGCGCCCGTCGCGGTACTGCTGCTATTGCGTCGTCCTGCCGCTGACGCGGGGCTGGCACCAAGTGGCGCAGAGCCGGCCGCAAAGGCTTGTAGCTTGCCCAGGTCCAGCGCGTACAACTCCACGGTGCGCTGCGCCAAGCGCTTTTCCGTGCGCACGTATTCCAAGTAGCGCTCGACCAGCTCGCTGTCCGTGGCCACGCGCTGTGCCGCCGGGGCGCTTTAACGCAAGCGGCTCAAGGCGGCGCTGGCCACCTCGCCGATGCGGCATAAAAAGTCGGTGCCCATGCCGCCATGGAATCGCTGCGCGTCCATCGAGGCCAGCACCAACATGCCAAAGGCCGGAGCGCTGCTGCCAGCGTCGCCGCTGCGCAAGGGGATGATGGCAATGGAGGCAGCAGTGTCGGGCTTGTCCAGCCAGGCGGTCACTTCAAAGCCGGTGTTGAGGCCGCAAAAAGGCTCGTTCAAGGACGAGGCAAATAACTTGGCCTCGTCGCTCACGCCTTGCACAAACGCGCTTTCGGCGTATTCGCTGTCCAGGCCCCACAAGCGCAGCGCCACTTGGGGCACCGAAAATTGCTCGCGGATTTCTTGGCTAATCATGCCCGGCAGGGTTTGCGCCTGCGGCACTAGCAAGAGCCCGCGCGCCCAGCGCAGTATCTTGTCGGACAGCAGCACATTGTCATTGCCGTGGCGGATCATTTCCATGATGCGCGATTCGAGCAATTTAATTTTCTCGCGCAGCATTTCGGCTTGGCGCTCTTGCAAGCTGACCGCGCGGTGGCTATGCGGGCTGGTGATTTGCACGGCGGCCAGCAAGTCGGCATGGCGCAGAAAAAAGTCCGGCGTATTGGCCAGGTAATTGGCGATGTCGTCTTCGGTAATCGGGTTGTTCAAATCGGGGTCGCTGTGTGTGCTCATAGTTTTTTTAGAAGAAAGACAAAAGTTAAAAATGTTCGGGCAGTTCAATCTCGCCGCGGTACACCGTAGTGGCCGGGCCGGTCATCAGCACCGGCGCATCGCCACCGGCCCAGGCGATCGTGAGTACGCCGCCGCGCGTGTGCACATCGACTTGCGCATCGAGCAGGCCCCAGCGTATGCCCGCCACCACCGCAGCGCAGGCACCGCTGCCGCACGACAGGGTCTCGCCCACACCGCGCTCATAGACGCGCAAGCGCACCTGTTGGCGGCTCACGACCTGCATAAAACCGGCATTGACTTGGTGAACAAATCGCGCATGTTGCTGAATCAAAGGCCCCTGCATCTCTACCGGAGCGCTGTCCACATCGTCCACCACTTGCACCGCATGCGGGTTGCCCATGGACACCGCGCCTATGCGCACGCTATCGGTGGCGTTTAGGCTTAAGGGCCAATACTGCCCATCGCCCAGCGCCTGTGCCTCTAAACCCTGCGCGTCAAAACCGATGGCGTGCAGATCAAAAGAAGGTGGCCCCATGTCCACCGTCACGCGGCCATCGACGTGCAGTTCGGGCTCAATCACGCCCTTCATGGTTTTGACGCGCAGCCGTGTCTTATCGCTCAGGCCTTGCTCGCGCACAAAACGTGCAAAACAGCGCGCTCCGTTGCCGCATTGTTCTACCTGGTTGCCGTCGGCGTTGTGGATGCTGTATTCAAAATCAATGCCCGCCGCTGGCGAAGGGCCCACCGTCAGAATCTGGTCCGCGCCCACGCCTCTATGGCGGTCGCCCAAAAAGCGGTAATGCGCCGGGCTCAGCCCCAAGGGTCCGCGTGTTGCATCGAGCACCACAAAGTCATTGCCGGCGCCGTGCATCTTGGTAAACGGAATTCGCATAGCCCCGATTATCAGCCGTGCGCGGGTGGCTTGCGCCTAGGGGGCGTGTGCATGAGTCCGTCATCGCGAGGAGCGCAGCGACGCGGCGATCCATCAGTGCTTGATTGGTAAGCAAAAATGGATTGCTTCGCTGCGCTCGCAATAACGGGTTTGGATTTATGCATAGCTTGCCCTGGCAAAACTTTGAGCGAACCCGGGCTGCTGATGCGGCAAGGCGCAAGCGGCCTGCGTATTTGCCTGCACAATGCCGCCATGCCCCGAAGTTCCCAGATCCTTGCCCATGCCGCTGGCGCGCTGCCCGCACCCGGCGAATGGCAAAGCGCGCGCCCCGTGCCTTTGCTCGCCAACCTGCAACGCCTGACCGCGCCCAACCCCGGCTTCATGACCGGGCCGGGCACCAATAGCTATTTGGTGGGCGATGCAGCCACCGGTTATTTCGTCATCGACCCCGGCCCTGCGGACGGCGAGCACATCGCGCGCTTGTGGGACGCAGCGCGCCATGCCGATGGAAGCGGCGGCCATATCCAGGCCATTGTCTGCACCCACTCGCATGCCGACCATTCTCCAGGCGCCGCGCCGCTGCAAGCCTTGTGCACGCAGCGCAGCGGCCACTCGCCGCCCATTTGGGGTCTGCCTTCAGCGCCGACGGCACGCGCCAACAGCCACTTTGTGCCCGATCAGGTGCTGGCCCATGGTGCGCTATTGCAGTTACAGGCCGAGGGCGCGCCGCAGCACACCTTGATGGCGCTGCACACGCCCGGCCACGCGGCCAACCATGTCTGCCTGTTGCTGACGCAAGACGGCATGCTGTTTTCGGGCGACCATATCCTGAACGGCAGCACCACCGTCATCGACCCGCCGGACGGCAATATGGCGCATTACCTCGACTCGCTGGACTTGTTGCATGCCGCCTGTGTGCAGCACAGCGTGGAATTTATCCTGCCCGCCCACGGCCACCCGATGCCCGACGCACTGGGCGCGATTGCGCATCTCAAAGCCCACCGCCTCAAGCGCGAGGCCAAGATCGCCGCCGTTATGCAGGCCAACCCCGCGGGCGACCCGGACCAATGGCTGCCGCTGGCCTATGACGATGTCGATGCGCGGCTATGGCCGGTGGCCAAACGCTCGCTGCTGGCGCATGTGGAACGCATCCAACTGCTAGCGCAAAGCCAAGCCGGCCTGCCATGAGCGCGCCCCCGGCAAAACGCGCCGTCCCCAGCGCGGGCGGCAAGGCCTCTGGCCATAGCGAGCGTCCTGATAAGTTGTTCAACCGCACTCAGGCAAGCACTTGCGGCGGCGATGATTTTGGCGAGGGCGAGCGCCTGTCCAAACGCGTGGCGCAGATGCTGGGATGCTCGCGCCGCGAAGCCGAGCAAACCATCGAAGGCGGCTGGGTGCGCGTGGACGGCCAAGTGGTCGAAATCCCGCAGCAGCGCGTGCTGACGCAGACGGTGAGCGTGGACCCAGATGCCAGCTTGATGGCGCTGGGCGAAGTAACGCTGATCCTGCACAAACCGCCCAACGTGCCAGATGGCGTGCAAGACGAGGCGGGCCCTGCAGGGAGCCTTGCGAACTCAAACTCCCATGTCAGCGGCTCTCTTGGGCGCCGCCAGAGCAAGCCGGCGGATTCAAGCGGCCAGCCGCGCCAGACCGCCCCGCACGCCGGGCGCGGACGCCAGGCGCGTGCACCGGCCCTAGGCTCGGCCCGCGAATTGCTGACAGCCGCCAAGCACAGTCCACACGATGCCAGCGGCCAGCGCCCTTTGCTGCGCCACTTCAAGCAACTACAAGCCAGCGTGCCGCTGGAAACGGCCGCCAGCGGCCTAGTGGTGTTTACCCAGGATTGGCGGGTACAGCGCAAACTGATGGAAGACATGGCGCAGATGGAACATGAACTCATGGTCGAGGTGCGCGGCGAAGTACAAGCCGACGCGCTGATTCCCATAGAGCGCGCGCTGCGCGACCCGCGCCAACGTTTGCCCGTCGCCAAAATCAGTATGAGTAGCGCCAGCGAGGCCCGCAGCATCCTGCGCCTGGCGGTCAAAGGCGCGCATCCAGGCTTGGCGGCGTTTCTGTGCGAGCTAGCTGGCTTAGAAATCCAAGCCCTGCGCCGCATCCGCCTGGGCCGCGTCAGCCTGGGCGATGTTGCGCCAGGGCAATGGCGCTATTTGGCGCAATACGAGCGTTTTTGAGCCACTCGGTCCGAGTAGGTTTTTTGCGTAGCGAAAGCCCTTTTACCGCTGGTGAAACCAAAAAACTACAGGCGTGCAGCGGCAAGCCCAAACGTCTAGCCCAGCTCGATGTAATCACTAAGCTCCGTCGCAGAGGCCGTGCAGGCCAAGGCCGGGCGACGATTTTTCGCTTGCGTATGAGAAGCCCGGCCTTGGCCTGCGTGGCCTCGAGCTCAGCAAGAAAAGTGACATGAACGCCAGCAAATCCTCTTCAGTGATAGTCACTTTCCCGCTGGTGCCGCACAGCCGCAACCGTCACTGTCTGCGCATCGGTAATTTCAAACAAGGCCACATAGCCGGTCGCACCAAAGGGAACGATTAGCTCGCGCAACAGCGGGTTGCTGGAAGCTTTGCGGCAAGTAAAAGGCGAGCTTTGCAAAGTGGCAAAACCACTTTCCAAGGCAGCAATCGCTTTATCGGCAAGGCTTAAATCACCGCCGCGGGAGCGGCTCAGTTCGCGGTGTAGCAAAACGTCAAAAAGCTCGCGCACATCCTCCTGCGCCTCGCGCGTCAGCCGGACCTGAAACGTCATGCACCAGGCTTTTGGATTTTGGCGCGGGCCTTTGCCAAGCGGCTGCGCAAATCGGCCAAGACTTGGTTCGCGTCCACATAGTCTTGGCTTTGCTGCGCCGCTGCCAAGGATGCAAGACCGCGCTCCACAAAAGTGCTTTGCTGCTGCCGGTGCTGTACCGTAATGCGCACTGCGTTTTCCACGAATTGGGACAGCGACTCCCCTGCACCCAGAACCGACTCCACCGTAGAACGCAAAGCGGGCTCTACGCGAATCGATGGCAAGGTGGCAGTTTTCATGCGCAAAGTGTAGCGCTTTTGCGATGCAAGCAACAGGCTGCGCCTACCACCTAGATTCCTTGTTTAAACCGCGCTTTGCAACCGCCTTGGCGATGGTGCCCTACGGTATTTGGCCCAATACGCAAGCCTTTGCATGCGCGGTCTTTAGGCCGGATGCACCACCACCAGCCAAGCGGTGACCACGCTTTTGCCCAGATTGCGGATGCTGTGCTGGCAGTCCACGGCGTAGCGCGCTGTTTCGCCGGATTGCAGTTTTTGTTGCACATCACCTGCCTGTACTTGCAGCGCGCCGCCGTGCACTGTCAGGTGTTCGCGCGTGCCCGCTTCGTGGGCTTGTGACTCCAGCGCGCCACCGGGCTGCACCGTCAGCGCGTACCACTCAAATTGCCCGGCCAGCTCGATCGGGCCCAGGATGCGTAGCTCGCACAGGCCGTCCGGGCTGCGCAGTGCCGGCGTGGCGTGGGCAGGCACCAGGGAAATAGCCGGGGCTTGGGGCGCGGGGGCCTGGTGCAGCAAATCGGCCAGCGGTACGCCCAGCGCATTGGCCAGGCGCCAGACCACGGCCACCGTCGGGTTGGCCTGGGCGCGCTCGATTTGCGAGAGCATGGATTTGGACACACCTGCCAGGCGGGACAGCTCGTCCAGCGACAACGCGCGCGCCTGGCGCAGTGCGGCCAGCATATCTCCCACGCGGGGCGGCTCGGCGGGGAGCGGATGGCGCGCAGGCGCGCTGAGGGCTTTTGCACTACGAGAGGCCATGAAATTCCTTTATACCGAAATATGTTCGATATACTGCACTAACAATGCAACCATCGAACACGGTGGATTCGATTGTCCACTAAGCGGCCAGCACACCTCAGGGAAAGGAAAAACTACATGGCACACAGCAGCGATTTTTATCAACACCTACAGCACGAATTAGCGGGCATCGAAGAGGCCGGTTTGTTCAAACAAGAGCGCGTGCTGGGCAGCCCGCAAGGCGCGCACATCCATACCGTGGGTGCAGACGGCCAGCGGCGCGAGGTGATTAATTTGTGCGCCAACAATTACCTCGGCCTGTCGTCGCACCCACAGGTGCTGGCCGCAGCGCACGCGGCGCTGGACAGCCATGGCTATGGCTTGAGTTCTGTACGTTTTATTTGCGGCACGCAAGACTTGCACAAAAATTTAGAGGCGCGTTTATCGGCGTTTTTAGGCACCGAGGACACGATTCTGTACGCCGCCGCGTTTGATGCCAATGGCGGTTTATTCGAGCCGCTGCTGGGTGAGCAAGACGCCATCATCAGCGACGCGCTGAACCACGCCTCGATCATCGACGGTATACGCCTGTGCAAAGCGCAGCGCTGGCGCTACCGGCATAACGACATGACCGATTTAGAACGTTGTTTGCAAGAGGCCGCAAGTGCCGGTGTGCGCCACACCCTGGTGTTTACCGACGGCGTGTTTTCTATGGACGGCACGATGGCGCAGCTCGATGTGATGCGCCGCTTGTGCGACCAGTACGGCGCGCTCTTAGGTGTGGACGAATGCCACGCCACCGGCTTTGTAGGCGCCAGCGGACGCGGTACGGCGCAGCATCGGGGCGTGTTCGGCAAAGTGGACATCATCACCGGCACTTTGGGCAAAGCCTTGGGCGGCGCCAGCGGCGGTTTTACCAGTGGACGCAAAGAAGTGATTGCGCTGTTGCGCCAACGCTCGCGGCCGTATTTGTTTTCTAACACCCTGGCGCCGGTGATCGCCGGTGCATCGATTGCCGTGCTCGATTTGCTAGAGGCCAGTACCGCATTGCGGGACACGCTGGCCGACAACACGCGATTTTTCCGTAGCGCATTGCTTGATGCCGGCTTTGAACTGCCGCCGGGCGAGCATCCCATCATCCCGGTGATGGTGGGCGATGCGGTGTTGGCGCAGCGCATGGCGGCGCGCTTGCTGGAGTTGGGCGTGTATGTCGTGGGCTTTTTCTTCCCCGTGGTGCCGCGTGGCAAAGCGCGAATCCGCGTGCAGATTAGTGCAGTCCATAGCCGCGCTGATTTGGAGTTTGCCGCCGCCGCGTTTGCACAAGCAGGCCGCGAGCTAGGTATCTTGCGCGAAGGAGCCGCAGCATGAAGCCGCGCATTTTGATCATCGGCGCCAATGGCCAAATCGGCACCGACTTAGGCCACGCATTAGCAGCGCGCTATGGCGCAAACGCCGTCGTGCTGAGCGACATCGTTGCGCCACCTGCCGCGCTGCCAGCGGGCATGACGCACCACATCTTGGATGCCACGGACGCGGATGCTTTGCAGCGCTTGGTCGTCCAGCAAGGCATCACGCAGATTTACCTCTTGGCCGCCGCTTTGTCCGCGCGCGGAGAGCAGCACCCGGCATGGGCTTGGGACTTGAACATGCGCAGCTTGCTTAACGTCTTAGAGCTGGCGCGCCAATACCACTTGCGGGTTTTCTGGCCCAGCTCGATTGCAGCATTCGGGCCGGGCAGCCCCAAGCTGCATACGCCGCAGCATTGCGTCATGGACCCGGGCACGGTTTATGGAGTTTCCAAGCTCGCTGGTGAAGGCTGGTGCGCCTGGTACCACCGGGTGCATGGCGTGGACGTGCGCAGCCTGCGCTACCCCGGCCTTGTTAGCTGGAAAACCGCGCCCGGTGGCGGCACCACCGATTACGCCATCGAGATATTTCACGCCGCATTGCGCCAGGGCCACTACACCAGCTTTTTGGCGCCGCATACCGCGCTGCCCATGATGTACATGCCCGACGCTATCCGCGCCACGCTCGAACTGATGGACGCACCCGCGCACTGCATCGCCGAGCGCCACAGCTACAACCTGGCCGCGCTGAGCTTTACCCCGGCACAACTCGCGCAGGCAATAGCGCGCCAAATACCAGGCTTCACCGTGGACTACGCGCCCGACTACCGCCAGGCGATTGCCGACAGTTGGCCCCAGTCCATCGACGACACCGTGGCCCGCGCCGATTGGGGCTGGGCCCCGCGCTATGACCTGGACGCCATGGTGGCTGATATGTTGGCGCATCTGCGGCCGCAGGTGCAAGCGGCGCGGGAGGCGCTGGCGGCTTGAGGCGTGAAAAAAGTGTGAAGCCCACCGATAAGCCGGATTCTGTGCACGCCGGGTTGCCCCGGTGTGTGACCACCATTACTCTGGGCCTTTGATCACTCAAAAGCTCGGTGCTACCTACCCGCCAACTCAGGGGGCCCCGTCAACGTTGGCCTACT
>CAMBNY010000065.1 GCA_945869165.1 Comamonas sp. lk
ATTCGCAACTTGGCATCGCCCACGCACAGCCTGTTTTATTTGTCGGCACTCGATTCCAAGCGCAACCAGGATGGCAGCGTGGGGCCGCAGCCCGAAGACCAGCGCATCCACGTCACCATTTATTTGCGCACCCTGGGTGTGGCGTTCACTGTTACCTTGATGTGTATTTTGCTGGGCTTTCCGCTGGCCTATTTGCTCGCCCATTTGCGTGATAAAACTGCAAACCTTTTATTGATTTTGGTCTTGCTGCCCTTTTGGACTTCGCTTTTGGTGCGCACTACCGCGTGGATGGTAGTGCTGCAAAAAGAAGGCGTGCTCAATTCCTTCTTGCAGTTCTTGCATGTCATTTCCGAACCCCTAAATCTGGTGCACAACCGCTTTGGTGTGGTGGTGGCCATGACGCACATCCTGCTGCCTTTTATGGTGCTGCCCATGTACTCGGTGATGCGCCAGATACCGGTCTCTTATGTGCGCGCGGCCCGCTCTTTGGGCGCCGGCCCGTTCACCGCATTCATCCGCGTGTACCTGCCGCAATGCATTCCCGGCTTGGGCGCCGGTGCTCTGCTGGTGTTTATTTTGGCGCTGGGTTACTACATCACACCGGCTTTGCTGGGTGGCTCTACCGACCAGATGATTAGCTACTTTGTCGCAGACAACATGAGCCGTTCGCTCAACTGGGGGCTGGCCTCGGCACTAGCTGCGATCTTGCTGGGCGCGGTATTGCTTTTGTACGCCGTGTATGACCGCCTGGTGGGCGCTAACAACCTCAAACTCGGATGAGTGCTTCTAAGCTACCCCTCTACACCACGCCCCTGCAACGCGCGGGCCATTGGGTATTGCTGATTTTTTGCATCTTGGTGCTGGTGTTTTTGATTGCGCCCGTACTGGTCGTGGTGCCGCTGGCGTTTAACAACGAGCCCTATTTTCATTTCCCTGTGCAGGAATACAGCCTGCGCTGGTTTCGCGACCTGTTTACCAATGAAGTCTGGCTGCGCGCTATTTTTAACAGCGTGCTTACGGCCACCTTGGCCACTTTACTGGCCACTACGCTGGGAACGCTGGCCGCAGTCGGCTTGAACCACCACAACCTGCCGGGCAAACGCTTGCTGATGGCCGTGCTGGTATCGCCCATGATCGTGCCGGTGGTGGTGCTGGCCGTTGGCTCGTACTTGTTTTTCTCCAAGCTGGGCATTGCCAATAATTTGCTAGGCATTGTGCTGGTGCATGCGGTGCTGGGCATGCCCTTTGTGGTGATTACCGTGACGGCCACGCTGGGCGGTTTTGATATGAACCTGATGCGCGCCGCGCGCGGCCTAGGCGCTTCGCAAATCGAGGCCTTTCGGCGCGTCATGCTGCCTCTGGTGTGGCCCGGCGTGCTCTCGGGCGCTTTGTTTGCGTTTGCTACTTCGTTTGACGAAGTGGTGGTTGTGCTCTTTCTCGGCGGCCCCGAGCAAACCACGCTGCCGCGTCAAATGTGGACCGGTCTGCGCGAACAACTCTCGCCCACCATCTTGTCCGCTGCCTTCATGCTCATCCTCTTTGCCATCGCCATGCTGCTGACCTTGGAGATGCTGCGCAGGCGCAGCGTGGCGTTGCGCGGGGTGGTGGAGTAAGACACGGGCCGGTGCATATCCGTGGATGCATTCTTACCTGGTAATACAATGCATCCATAACTTTGCGCATTCACCCACACAAGGAGTTGCACCATGCTTTCCACCCTCACTAGCAAAGGCCAAGTCACTATTCCGCAAGCCTTGCGCCAACAGTTGGGTTTGGCTACTGGGCAAGCCGTGGAGTTTGCGCTTAGTTCTGATGCCACCTGCATCATGTTGCGTCCGGCTCCCTCGGCGCGTCAATCCTCTAAACAAGGCTTTGGCATGGTGAAGGTCAGCGGTCCGCATGTGGCTGCCGATTGGGATGTGGCCCAATTGCTCAAGCCATGAAGCAGGCCACTGCCAGACGCACTGCGCTGGACACCAATGTACTGGCGCGTTACTACGTGCAGGCTGAAGCAGCCGATGCCGCCACTATCGCCCAATGTGCGCAAGCCCGTGCCTTGCTGGAGAGCGGCAAGCCCCTGTTTGTCGCAACCACCGTGGCGCTGGAGCTGGAATGGGTGTTACGCGGTTTTTACAAACTCAAACCCAAAACGGTGGCTGAGGTGTTTACCCACCTGTTAGCCATGCCCCATCTGCAAGTGCAAGACCGCCAAGCCCTGCAAAGCGCATGCGATGCCTTGACCCAGGGTTTTGACTTTGCCGACGCCTTGCACCATGCCAGCAGCCGTCATTGCGATGTGCTGGTCACCTTTGACACCAAGGGTTTTGCCAAGCGAGCGGCGGCGCAAGGATGGGCGCCTAGGGTGCAAGCGCCTTGAGAGCGCTTGGCTAAGTTTGCGACAGTCGCCGACGGCCTTCGGGTTAGCAGTGGCTTGATCAGCCCAAGACCGAATCCACCATCTCCACCCAATGCCTAACCGGCACTTGCGTGCCGCTTTGCAAATGCGTGATGCAGCCAATGTTGGCGCTCAGAATGGCCTGTGGCTGCAAGTCCTGCAAGTTGCTCAATTTGCGGTCGCGCAGCTGGGTGGCAAGCACTGGCTGCAACACGCTGTAGGTGCCTGCCGAGCCGCAGCACAAATGCGCCTCGTTGTTGGCCACCTGTAGTTGAAAACCCAGTGCATTCAAATGCGTTTCCACGCCGCCCTTGAGCTGCTGGCCGTGTTGCAAAGTGCAGGGCGGATGAAAAGCCATCATGCCCTGGGCCTGGGCTTTTTGCGGGGCGATGCGTTCTCTCAAAGCGGGTAGCAAATCGGGCAATAGCTCGCTCAGGTCTTTGGTCAGTTCGCTAATGCGTTGCGCGCGTTCGGCGTAGGCCGCATCGTCGCGCAGGATATGGCCGTAGTCTATGACTGTGACGCCGCAGCCAGACGCATTCATCACGATGGCCTCCACGCCACTTGCCACATGCGGCCACCAGGCGTCGATATTGTTTTTCATTTGCACGATGGCCGCGTCTTGGTCGTTCAAATGGAATTTGACGCCACCGCAGCAACCGGCCAGCGGCTCCACGATGGTTTGGATGCCGCAGGCATCGAGCACGCGCGCGGTGGCGCTGTTGATATTGGGGCTCATGGACGGCTGCACGCAACCAGCCAGCAGGAGCACTTTGCGTACGTGGCTGGCTGTAGGCCAAGCCCCCGCGCTGCGCGCTTGCGGCACTTTGGCCTTGAGCGCATCGGGCAAGAAGCTGCGCACCGCCTGCCCCAGTTTCATAGCCGGTGCAAACAGCGGCGAGTTCAGGCCTTCTTTCAAAGCCCAGCGCATGGCTTCTTCACCCGCTGGCCGCGGCACTTTGGCATCGACCAGCTTGCGGCCAATATCAATCAAGTGGCCGTACTCCACGCCGCTGGGGCAGGTGGATTCGCAGTTGCGGCAGGTCAGGCACCGGTCTAGGTGTTGCTGGGTTTTGCGCGTGGGCTCAGCGCCTTCGAGCACTTGCTTGATCAGGTAAATACGGCCACGCGGCCCGTCCAGTTCGTCGCCCAGCAGCTGGTACGTGGGGCAGGTGGCAGTGCAAAAACCGCAGTGCACGCAGTTGCGCACAATCGCCTCGGCGGCTTTGCCGTCGCTGGTGTGTGCGTATTCGGGGGAGAGCGTGGTTTGCATGGCGGGTGGGGTTTAGGCCGGGGAGTGCATGCGGCCGGTATTAAACACGCCATCGGGGTCAAATTCGGCTTGCAAAGCGGTTTGGATACGCTGCTGGGTTGCGTCCAGTGGCGCAAATACGGCAGCGCCTGTATCGGTGTCGGCCAGCGCCCCGGCGGGGCGGCGAAACAATGTAGCGTGGCCTCCGGCTTGGCGTGCCAGCGCATGCAATTGGCTTGCGGCAGTGGCGGGTGCCCAGACCCAGCGCTGCGCACCCTGCCATTCCACGCATTGGGCATAGGGAATATCGAGCACCGGACTGGTTTGCGCCACTGACAGGCGCCACAGGCAATCATTCTGCGCGGGCGCTTGACTAAAAAATGTATGTTGCTGGTTGCGCATGGCATCCCAGAAAAACATGGCGGCCTCGGCGTCTGCTGGCTGCGCTTTGCCGCCCTGGGCCTCTACGTCCGCCTGCATTTTTTGCAAGGCCGCCTGCACTGCGGCTTGGGCGCCACGCAAGCGCACCGTCAGTCGCCCGCTGGTGGCGCCGGGCTCACACTGCCAGCAACTGGCATTGAGGGGCAGGGGCTGGCCGCCCCAGCGGTGCAGCAATTGCAGACTCTCGCTCTGCCCCAGGGTGCAGACTAAGCTGGCTTCGCATGGCGCAAATGCCAGCACCTTGAGTGAAACCTCGGTAATCAGGCCCAAGGTGCCCCAGCTACCGGCCAGCACCCTGCTGACGTCATAGCCAGCCACGTTTTTCATGACCTGACCGCCAAAAGTCAGGTGCTCACCCAGGCCGCTGATAAAACGCGCCCCGAGTACAAAGTCGCGCGTCGCACCCACACTGGCCCGACTAGGGCCGCTCAGACCGCTGGCCACCAGGCCGCCCACGGTGGCGCCCGCATGGCCGAAATGCGGCGGCTCGAATGGAAGGCATTGGTTTTGTTCCTGCAACAAGGCTTCCAGGGTGCTGAGCAAAGTACCGCTGCGCACAGTGACCACCAGTTCGGTCGGCTCGTAGCTGACGATGCCTTGCAGGCCCCGGGTCTCCAGCACATCCCCATGCAATTGCGCACCGAAAAAATCTTTGCTGCCACCACCGCGCACGCGCAAAGGCGTGCGGCTGTGCGCGGGCACAGAGCGGGCGTGGGCTATGCGCTGGACGATGTCGTCCAGCACCTGCAAATATTCGGACATGCGTGCAATGGTAGCGGGGCCGCGCGGGGCCTCTCGTGAATTTTTTGAATGCGCCTTGGTTGAATTATTGGCGATGAACGCGCATTAGCGTACCGCGCGTCAAAATGCGGGTAGATGCAAGTTTTTTAGCACAATTAAACGAATTGATCCGTCTTCATGCCCCAAGCATTGCCCACCGTCATCATTCTGGCCGCCGGACGCAGCACGCGTTTTCGGGCTGCCAGCGGTGGTCTGGACAAACTGCAAGCACATTTAGGCACGCTTAGCGTGCGCGAACACACCATCGCAGCGGTGCAAGCCAGCGGCCTGCCTGTTCATGTGGTCGAAGCCGCGCACACCGCCCACATCGCGCTGCCCGGCATGGGCGACAGCATCGCCACCGGTGTGCGCGCTTGTGCCCAGGCCGCGGGCTGGCTAATATTGCCAGCCGATTTGCCCTTGGTGCAGCCCGCCACTTTGCGCGCCGTGGCCCAGGCCTTGGCCAGCCACACCGTAGTGCACGCGGTGTACCAGGGCCAGCGCGGCCACCCCGTGGGCTTTGCCGCCACCTGCGGCCCGGCTTTAATGGCCTTGAGTGGCGACCAAGGTGCGCGCGCTGTGTTGCAAACTTATCCGCCGCATGCGCTGCCCGTCGATGATGCCGGTTGCATTCATGATGTGGATACGCCAGAGGCGCTGGAGGCGGCGCGGCGTTTGCTAGCGCGGCGCGTTCAAGCCAGCTAAGGCCTGCAAAACCGCGTCTGCCTGTGGATTGCCACGCTTCGCTTCGAAGAACCAAGGACGGTTTTGCCGATTTGCCCGGCGTTTAGTCCACCAAAAAATGCACCGGCAGGCCGGGCACATCCACCCGCATAGAAAACACGCAGCCTGAATCTGGGTAGCGCGCCAGTTCGTCGTCCTTGCGGCCATGGCGGGCGCTGGTGATAAACAGGGTTTTCAAATCCTCGCCGCCAAAACACGGCATGGTCGGGCACTGCGCCGGGGTGGCATAGCTGGCCATCAGTTGGCCCGCTGGCGAGAAGCAGCAAATACGGGCGCCCTCAAACATCGCCAGCCAGTAGTTGCCCTGGCTGTCCACCGCAGCGCCATCCGGCCGGCCCTGGTAGCGGGCATCGCCGCTTACCCAATCAGCAGGTTTGGCACTGAATTGCAGATGCGTGCGGTGTGCGCTTAAGGTATTGGTGGCAGGCTCATAGTCCCAGCCGTGGACCAGGTGGCGCGGCGTATCGGCCCAATAGGCGCTGCGCCCGTCCAGGCTCCAGCCCATGCCGTTACCGGTTAATGCGCCCTCGGCCATGGTCCGCACCAGGGGCGCGCCGCTACGCGCATCAATGCAATACAGCGCTGCCGCGTCGTGGGCTTTGGTCTCGTCAATCGTGCCTACCCAAAAGCGCCCCAAGGCGTCGCACTTGCCGTCGTTGGCGCGCACGGTTTGCGTGTCATAAGGCAAGGTGACGAGGTGGTCCAAAGCGCCGCCCCAGGTCTGCGCGCGGAACACGCCGTGGCGCAGGGCGATGACCAGTCCGCCTTGGGCGGCGGGCGCGATACAGCCGGGCTCGCTGGGCATGTCCCAGACTTCCAGGTTGCCGCCATCGGCTTGGGCACGCAGAATTTTTTTGCCGGGAATATCCACCCAATACCAACGCGATTCCTGCGGGTGCCAGAACGGCGATTCGCCCAGTTCATAGGGCTGGGGGTGCAGGCGGGTCCAATCGGCTTGGCGCGGTGTGTTTGTCATGGTGAAGGCTTCCAACGCTTGTTTGCGGGTAGCTGCGATTGTCACTGGATTGGCTTGCGGTTCGAAGCCTTTGCTCCGGAAGGTCTGCATAGCTTCGTCATCGCGAGGAGCGCAGCGACGTGGCGATCCATAAGTGCAAGATAGGCGAGCCAAAGTGGATTGCTTCACTTCGTTCGCAATGACGGGTTTGGACTCGTGCAGAGCTTTCCTTGCAAATTAAAAAAGCCCCGCAAAACAATTGCGGGGCTTTTGAAGCAGCTTGCGCCGCGCTGTGCTTTTAAGGCGGCGTAAGCTGCCCCGTGCTTAACGGTTGTAAGCCGTCTCGCCGTGCGAGGTGATATCCAGACCTTCGCGCTCATCTTCTTCGCTGACACGCAGACCAATTGTCAGATCCACAATTTTGAAAGCGATGAAGGACACGACGGCAGACCAGACCACGGTGACGCCCACAGCCTTGGCTTGCACCAGCACCTGGGCGGCGATAGAGTAGTCAGCAGCGGTGACACCTGTTGCGGTCACCCAATCGGCCACAAAACCAGGACCTCCCAGGGCGGGCGAATTGAACACACCGGTCAAGAGCGCACCCAAAATTCCGCAGACGCCGTGCACGCCAAACACGTCCAGCGTGTCGTCCGCACCTAGCATTTTCTTCAGGCCATTGACGCCCCACAGACCGGCAAAGCCCGACAGGAAACCGATGATCAATGCACCACCGATGCCCACGTTGCCGCAAGCCGGTGTGATGGCCACCAAGCCGGCCACCGCGCCCGAAGCTGCGCCGAGCATGGAGGCTTTGCCGCGCATCATCGCTTCGCCGATACACCAGGCCAGCACTGCGGCAGCGGCAGCACCAAAGGTGTTAATAAAGGCCAGGGCCGCAAAGCCATTGGCTTCCAGCGCAGAGCCGGCATTGAAACCAAACCAGCCCACCCACAGCAGGGCCGCGCCGACCATGGTCAAAGTCAGGCTGTGCGGGGCCATGGCTTCTTTGCCGTAGCCGATACGCTTGCCGATCATGTAAGCACCGACCAAACCTGCCACCGCTGCATTGATATGCACCACGGTACCGCCGGCAAAGTCCAGCGCGCCCATTTGCCACAGGAAACCGGCTTTGGCGGTCATTGCTTCGGCTACTTCTTTGCTGGCGTAGGCGTCAGGGCCCATCCAGAACCAGACCATATGCGCGATCGGTGCGTAGCTAAAAGTGAACCACAAAGCGCTGAACAACAGCACCGCGGAGAATTTGATGCGCTCGGCAAACGAGCCCACAATCAGCGCACACGTAATGCCTGCAAAACTGGCTTGAAACGCCGCGAACACGATCTCGGGGATGTACACGCCTTTGCTGAAGGTGGCAACAGGCGCGAAAGTGCCTGCGGTGTTGTCCCAAATGCCTTTCATCATCACCCGATCAAAGCCGCCGAAGAAAGCGCCTCCTTCGGTAAAGGCAATGCTGTAGCCATAAATAAACCACAGCACGACGATGAGCGAAAAAGTCACCATCACTTGCATCAGCACGGACAGCATGTTTTTGCTGCGTACCAAGCCGCCGTAGAACAAAGCCAGTCCGGGCACGGCCATCATGATCACTAGTAGGGTGGAGACCATCATCCAAGTGGTATCACCTTTGTTGATAACCGGTGGGTCACCCGCCTCTGCTGGAGCAGCCTCGGTAGCCGCTGCTGCCGCGGGTGCTGCCGCGGGTGCTGCGGCGGAAGCGCTTGCGGCAGGTGCCGCAGGTGCGTCTTCGGCCAATGCAAAAGAGCCGACGCTAAGCAGGCCTAAACCCAGCGCCAGAGAGATTAAAAACTTTTTCATGGTCATATTCCTTATGAGTGCCTAGATTTACAGCGCGTCTTTGCCGGTTTCGCCGGTACGAATACGAACGACTTGTTCCAAGTCATACACAAATACTTTGCCGTCACCGATTTTTCCGGTGCGTGCTGCGCCTTCAATAGCCTCGATTGCGCGGTCGAGCAAGGACGAATCAATCGCTGCTTCAATCTTGACCTTGGGCAAAAAATCCACGACGTATTCCGCGCCACGGTACAACTCGGTGTGGCCTTTTTGGCGACCGAAGCCTTTGACTTCGGTGACGGTGATGCCCTGTACCCCGATAGCCGATAAAGCCTCGCGGACCTCGTCGAGCTTGAAGGGTTTGATGATGGCGGTAACTAACTTCATGTGTGCACCTCAGCTTTTCAAAAGTTGATAGCGAACGCAAGGGCTGCGCTGCTGCTCCGCGGAATCGGGAGACATAGGCATTTAGCAGAAGGCGTGCCAAGTTCAGTTGCAAAAAAATGTGGTCTTGGTGCGACAAGCCCTTTTTTGTATCGCTTCGGTAAGCTAATATACCTGTGTAAAAACACAGTACGCACCCGCATGGTGCAAAAGCTCACATTTGGCGCACTAGCGGCGCACTGTTTCAGGGAGTTGAAATGGGTTTATCTTTAGTTCAAAGCCGTGCCTTGCTCGGCCTGGAGGCGGTGCAAGTCACCGTCGAAGTGCATATGGCTAATGGCCTGCCCAGCTTTACGCTGGTCGGCCTGGCCGATGTGGAGGTGAAAGAAGCGCGTGAACGCGTGCGCTGCGCCATCCAAAACAGCGGCCTGGAGTTTCCGCACAACAAGCGCATCACTGTCAACCTGGCCCCGGCGGACCTGCCCAAAGACTCGGGCCGCTTGGATTTGCCCATTGCCTTAGGTATTTTGGCAGCCAGTGGCCAGATCGAAGGCCACCGACTGGCGCAATACGAGTTTGCCGGTGAGTTGTCGCTCTCGGGCGGGCTGCGCCCCGTGCGCGGCGCGCTGGCCATGGCGCTGGCCTTGCACCAGGCCAAGGTGCAAACCAGCTTGGTGCTGCCGCCGGGCAGCGCCCAAGAGGCGGCGCTGGTGCCCGGCGCGCAGGTTTATCTGGCGCGCACGCTGCTCGATGTGGTGCGTCAGTTCATGCCTGAAGGCACACAGCCTGCTGGCTTAGATGCGGACGGTCCCCCGGCTGAAGAAGGCTGGGTGCGCCTGCAGGCGGCCAGCCCCGGCGCGCCTGCGCAGCTGCCCGACATGGCCGACGTCAAAGGCCAGTTGGCCGCCAAGCGGGCGCTGGAGATTGCCGCCGCTGGCGGACACAGCCTGCTGCTCATGGGGCCGCCGGGCGCCGGTAAATCCATGCTGGCGCAGCGCTTTGCGGGCTTGTTACCGCCCATGGATACCGACCAGGCTTTGCAAAGCGCCGCGATCGCCAGTCTGAGCGGGCGCTTTGATATTCGCCGCTGGGGCCAGCGACCCACGTGCAGCCCGCACCATTCGGCCAGCGCGGTGGCACTCGTCGGCGGTGGTTCGCCCCCGCGCCCAGGCGAAATTTCGCTGGCGCACCACGGCGTGTTGTTTCTCGATGAACTACCTGAGTTTCCACGCCAAGCGCTTGAAGCCCTGCGCGAGCCTTTGGAAACCGGCAGCATCACCATCGCCCGTGCCACCCGGCGGGCCGAATTTCCGGCGCGCTTTCAATTGATCGCTGCCATGAATCCCTGCCCCTGTGGCTATCTGGGCGCGCCCGGTCGCAATTGCCGCTGCACGCCAGACCAGATCAGCCGCTACCAGGGCAAGCTCAGCGGCCCACTGATGGACCGGATCGATTTGCATGTGGAAGTCCCGGCGCTGGCCGCTGAGGATCTGCTGCAGGCCGCTCCCGGCGAGGCCACGCACAGCATTCAGGCGCGCTGCAGCCAGGCCTATGCGCGGGCAGAGCGACGGCAGGGTAAAAACAACCAAGGCCTGGTTGGCCAAGAAATCGACCAGCATGCCTGTTTGGAATCGGCGGCGTCTAAGTTTTTGCAAAGCGCTGCGCGCCAGCTGGGGTGGTCAGCGCGTGGAACGCATCGCACCCTCAAGATCGCGCGCACCATTGCCGACCTTGCGGGTTCCGACATCACGGCGCTGGGCCATGTGGCGGAGGCCATGCAGTACCGTCGTGCACTCCAAAGTGCCTAAGCGCAGTCTTAATGCAGCGCGTGCAGTAGCGCACCGCTTATTTTTGATGGCTCAGCGCATTGCTCACCAGCTTGGCCGTGATGTCCACGATTTGGATCATGCGGTCATAGGCCATGCGCGTGGGGCCGATCACGCCCAGGGTGCCCACGACTTTGCCGTCCACTTCATAGGGCGCACTCACCACCGACAGCTCTTCAAAAGGCACGATCTGGCTTTCGCCACCAATGTAAATACGCACCCCGGCAGCCCGGTCGGCAAAGTCCAGCAGACGCATGATCTGGGCTTTTTGCTCAAACAACTCAAAGGCGCGGCGCAAATTGCCCATGTCGTTAGAGAAGTCACTCAGTTTGAGCAAATTGCGCTCGCCCGAAATCACCACCTCATCCTGCTCTTGCGTCACGGCTTCGGAATTGGCATTCACCGCAGCGGCCATCAAGGTGGCGATCTCCGAGCGCAGGCTTTCCACCTCGTTTTGCAAGCGGCTGCGCACTTCCTCGATATCCAGCCCGACATAGTGGCTGTTCAAAAAATTGGCCGCTTCGATCAATTGCGACTGCGAATAATCCGCCTCGGTAAAGATGATGCGGTTTTGTACATCGCCGTCCGCCGAGACGATGATCACCAAAATGCGCCGCTCGGACAGACGCAAAAACTCCATGTGGCGAAAGGCATTGGTGCGCCGCGGCGCCATCACCACGCCCACAAATTGCGACAGATTGGACAAAAGGTTGGCCGCGTTGGAGATCACGCGTTGGGGCTGGTCCGGAGCCAGGCTGTGGGATGCAAATTGCTGCGGCTGTACCGTGAGCATGGTGTCCACAAACAAGCGGTAGCCGCGCGCCGTGGGCACGCGCCCAGCGGAGGTATGCGGGCTGACAATCAGCCCCAAGTCCTCCAGGTCGGACATCACATTGCGTATGGTCGCGGGCGACAATTCCAGTCCGGGTGCTTTGGACAAGGTGCGGCTACCCACCGGTTGCCCATCGGCGATATAGCGTTCAACCAGCGCTTTGAGTAACAACTTGGAGCGATCATCGAGCATCAAAACATTTTAGTGATGTAATTTGCCTATGAACCCCCGCCTGAACCCGCAGTTCCGCCAGGTTGCCAT
>CAMBNY010000066.1 GCA_945869165.1 Comamonas sp. lk
CGCCTGCCGAATGGGCAGCGCAAAACGCGTAAGGGCTAAGCGATGGACAAACTATTGATTCGCGGTGGCCGCAGCCTGCAAGGCGAGGTGCAAATTTCTGGCGCCAAGAACGCCACCTTGCCCGAACTGTGCGCCGCCATACTCACGCCCGAGCCGGTGCGCTTGCGCAATGTTCCGCGCTTGCAGGACGTATCCACCATGCGCAAGCTCTTGCTCAATATGGGCGTGCAGGTGAGTGAGCAAGATGGCAACGAGCTACTCATCAACGCGGGGCCACTGCACACGCCCGAAGCGCCTTATGAGTTGGTCAAAACCATGCGCGCCTCGGTACTGGCCCTGGGGCCTTTGCTGGCGCGTTTTGGCCATGCCAAAGTCTCGCTGCCCGGCGGCTGCGCCATTGGTTCGCGCCCGGTGGACCAGCACCTCAAAGGCCTGACAGCCATGGGCGCTGAGATAGCCGTAGAACATGGCTATATGCTGGCGCGCGTTGGAGGCGGGCGCAAACGCTTGAAGGGCGCGCGCATCACCACCGACATGGTGACCGTCACCGGTACCGAAAATTTCTTGATGGCCGCAGCGCTGGCCGAAGGCGAAACCATTTTGGAAAATGCCGCCCAAGAGCCCGAGATTCCTGACTTAGCCGAAATGCTGATCGCCATGGGTGCGCGCATTGAGGGCCACGGCAGCAGCCGCATCCGTATTCAGGGTGTGGAAGCTTTGCACGGTTGTAGCCACCAAGTGGTCGCTGACCGAATCGAAGCGGGCACATTTTTATGTGCAGTGGCCGCAGCCGGTGGCGATGTGTTTCTCAAAGACGGACGCGCCGACCATCTAGACGCGGTGATCGAAAAACTGCAAGCTGCCGGAGCGCAAGTGCAGGCGGTGGAGGGCGGTATCCGCATCCAGTCCCAGGGCCGTTTGCAAGCGCAGAGTTTTCGTACCACTGAATACCCCGGCTTCCCCACCGATATGCAAGCGCAGTTCATGGCTTTGAACTGTATTTCGGAAGGCGCTTCGCGCAGTACCGAGACGATTTTTGAAAACCGCTTTATGCATGTCAACGAGTTGCTGCGCCTGGGCGCCAATATCCAGATTGAAGGCAAAGTGGCGGTGGTGCAGGGCGTCAAGCGCTTGTCCGGCGCTACCGTGATGGCGACCGATTTGCGCGCCTCCGCTAGCTTGGTCATTGCCGGCTTGGTGGCTGAAGGCGAGACCGTGGTGGACCGGATTTACCATCTCGACCGCGGCTACGACCGCATGGAAAGCAAGCTGCGCGGCCTGGGCGCCGACATCGAGCGTTTCCGCTAGATTATTTCGCACACCTAAAGAAGCGCATTCATGATCACCATCGCCTTGTCCAAAGGCCGCATTTTTGAAGAGACCGTCCCCTTGTTACTGGCGGCAGGCATACGCGTGCTGGACGACCCGGAAAGCTCGCGCAAGCTGATCCTCGATACCAACCAGCCCGACGTGCGCGTGCTGGTGGTGCGCGCGACCGATGTGCCCACTTATGTGCAGTTTGGTGGCGCTGATATGGGCATCACCGGCAAAGATACTTTGCTAGAGCATGGCGGCGATTGGGGTGGTGGTAGCGCCGGATTGTTTCAACCGCTGGATTTACAAATTGCCAAGTGCCGCATTAGCGTGGCGGTGCGGGCCGATTTTGATTACGCCCACGCGGTGCGCCAGGGCGCGCGCTTGCGCGTGGCGACCAAGTATGTGGCGATTGCACGCGAATTTTTCGCCAGCAAAGGCGTGCATGTGGACTTGATCAAGCTCTACGGCAGCATGGAGTTGGCGCCGCTGGTTGGCTTGGCCGATGCCATCGTGGACTTGGTGTCCACGGGTAATACTTTGCGCGCCAATGATTTGATCGAAGTTGAGCGCATCATGGACATTAGCTCGCGCCTGATCGTCAACCAAGCCGCACTCAAGCTCAAGCGCGAACCGATCCGCCGCATCATCGACGCCTTTGGTGCCGTTGTGGGCGCGCCGGGCCAGACCAGCGCTTAAATCGCATGGCGCTTTCCAGCATGAATTCCCGCCCCCTGCGCCTGTCTACCACCCAGGCTGATTTCGAAGCATTGTTTCAACAGCGTTTGCATTGGTCTGCTGACACGGATGCCGCCATCGAGCAGCGCGTGGCCGACATCCTGGCCGATGTGAAAGCGCGCGGCGACGCCGCCGTGCTGGACTACACCGCGCGCTTTGACGGACTGCAAGCTGCAACCATGGCAGATTTGGAGTTGCAGCAAGCCGATTTCAAAGCCGCTTTTGACGGCCTGCCCGAAGCGCAAAAACGCGCCTTGCAAGACGCCGCCGCCCGCATTCGCAGCTACCACGAAGCGCAGAAAAAAGCCTGCGGCGAAAGCTGGCAGTACCGCGACGCCGACGGCAGTTTGCTCGGCCAAAAAGTCACGCCCTTGGACCGCGCTGGTATTTACGTGCCCGGCGGCAAAGCGGCTTATCCGTCCAGCTTGCTCATGAACGCCATCCCCGCGCATGTGGCCGGCGTGGGCGAAATCATCATGGTGGTGCCGACGCCGGTGCGCGGCAGCGTGGCCACCGGTGGCACGGCAGGTAACGGCACGACCGCCACGCGCGGTGAGCGCAACGAATTGGTCTTGGCCGCAGCTTATGTGGCCGGTGTCAGCCGCGCGTTCACCATCGGCGGTGCGCAAGCCGTCGCCGCCATGGCCTACGGCACCGCCACCGTGCCGCGTGTCGACAAAATCACCGGCCCGGGCAACGCGTATGTGGCAGCAGCCAAGCGTCGCGTATTTGGCACGGTCGGCATCGACATGATCGCCGGCCCGTCAGAAATTTTGGTGCTGGCCGACGGCAGCACGCCACCCGATTGGGTGGCCATGGATTTATTCAGCCAGGCCGAGCATGACGAACTCGCGCAAAGCATTTTGTTGTGCCCTGATGCGGCTTATATAGAAGCGGTGCAAGCGTCCATCGACAAACTGCTGCCCGAGATGCCCCGGCGCGACATCATCGCCGCTTCGCTCAACGGACGCGGCGCTTTGATACACACGCGCAGCATGCAAGAGGCTTGCGCCATCAGCAACCGCATCGCCCCCGAGCATCTGGAAGTGAGTAGCAGCGAGCCGCATACATGGGAGCCTTTGCTGATTCACGCAGGCGCGATTTTTCTGGGCGCCTACACCAGCGAAAGCCTGGGCGACTATTGCGCCGGGCCCAACCATGTGTTGCCCACCTCCGGCACGGCACGTTTTTCTTCACCGCTGGGTGTGTACGATTTTCAAAAGCGCAGCAGCTTGATTGAAGTGTCCGAGGCCGGTGCGCAAACGCTGGGCCAGACGGCATCGGTCTTGGCGCATGGCGAAGGTTTGCAAGCCCATGCGCGGGCCGCCGAAATGCGTATGCGCGGGAACAAAGCATGAGCACGCCAACCCCTGATTTGCACTTTATCCGCGACGACGTGCAAGCCATGCACGCCTATGCAGTGCAAGATGCCGCAGGCATGCTCAAGCTTGACGCGATGGAAAACCCCTACGCCTTGTCAGCCGAATTGCAAGCCCAATTGGGCGAGCGCCTGGGCCGCGTTGCCATCAATCGCTACCCCGGCGCTCGCGTCAAAGATTTGCATACCGCGCTAGCCAGTTATGTGGATTTGCCCGCTGGCTACGCGCTGGCGCTGGGCAATGGTTCGGACGAACTCATCTCCATGCTGGCCCTGGCCTGCGCCCGGCCCGGCGCTTGCATTCTGGCGCCCGAGCCGGGTTTTGTGATGTACGCCATGTCCGCGCAATTGCAAGGCCTGGGCTTTGTGGGTGTGCCTTTGCAGGCAGATTTTTCGCTAGACGAAGCGGCCATGTCCGCCGCCCTTGCGCAGCACCAACCGGCTATCGTCTACCTGGCTTACCCCAACAACCCCACGGCCAATTTGTGGGACGCAGCCGCGCTGCGCCGCCTGATTGCACAGGCCAGCGCCTATGGCGCGCTGGTGGTGCTGGACGAGGCCTACCAGCCTTTTGCCGCCAGCACCTGGCTAGACGAAATCCGCCGCGACCCGGCCGCTAACCGGCAAGTCGTGCTCATGCGCACGCTGTCTAAATTTGGCTTGGCCGGTGTGCGCCTAGGCTATGCGCTGGCACCTGCGGCCCTGCTGGCGCAGATCGATAAAGTACGCCCGCCCTATAACGTCAGCGTGCTCAATGTGGAGTGCGCGCTGTTCGCGCTGGAGCATGCGCCGGTATTTGCCGAGCAAGCGCAATTGATCTGTAGCGAACGCGAGCGCCTGCTGTCCGCCTTGGCCGCGCTTCCCGGCCTGCAGCCTTTTCCCAGCCAGGCGAATATGATTCTGCTGCGCGTGCAGGGCGAGCCTGGCGCCGCGGCCCGCCTGTACGATGCTTTAAAGAAGCGTCAGATTTTGGTAAAGAACGTTTCTACAATGCACCCGCTGCTGGCCAACTGTCTGCGACTGACAGTGGGCACAGCCCCTGAAAACACGCTGCTTCTTGCAGCGCTTGAGGCCTCTTTATGACCGACACAGCTTCCAGCCTGGTAAGCGTGCTGCCCCAGCCCACGAGCGACGGCAGCGCCCGCAGCGCCGAAGTGATTCGCAACACCGCCGAAACTCGCATCCGCGTGGCCCTTAATCTGGACGGCAGCGGCCAGGCCCAGTTGTCCACCGGCATCGGCTTTTTTGATCACATGCTCGACCAAATCGCCCGCCACGGCCTGATCGACCTGGACATCCAAGCCCAAGGAGATTTGCATATCGACGGCCACCACACCGTGGAAGACGTGGGCATCACCCTAGGCCAGGCCTTTGCCAAAGCGCTGGGCGATAAAAAAGGCATTCGCCGTTATGGCCACGCCTATGTGCCCTTGGACGAAGCCCTCTCGCGCGTGGTGATCGACCTCTCAGGCCGCCCCGGTTTGGAAATGGACGTGCCCTTTAAAAGCGGCATGATCGGCGGCTTTGACACCCAGTTGGCGCATGAATTTTTTCAGGGCTTTGTCAACCATGCTGGTGCCACGCTGCATATTGACAACCTCAAAGGCGAGAACGCGCACCACCAGTGCGAAACCGTGTTCAAAGCCTTTGCCCGCGCCTTGCGCATGGCGGTGGAGCGCGACCCGCGCGCCGCTGGCACTATTCCCTCGACCAAAGGCTCGCTCTGACGTGACACCCCGCCCGGAGGCTTGCGCCACCCCGCCATGAAATCCGTTGCTATCGTCGATTACGGCATGGGCAATTTGCGCTCGGTCACCCAGGCGGTTATGCACGCCGCTGCGCAGGAAGGCGTGCAAGCGGTGTGGGCGCGCAGCCCGCAAGAAGTGATGGACGCCGAGCGCGTAGTCCTGCCCGGCCAAGGTGGCATGCGCGACTGCATGGCCGAGCTGCGCGCCAGCGGCATGTTGGCCGCCGTCCTCCATGCCGCAGCGAACAAACCGCTGATGGGCGTGTGCGTGGGCATGCAAATGCTGCTGGACCATAGCGAGGAACTGGACACGCCCGGCCTGGGCTTGATGGCCGGCACGGTGCGCAAATTTTCTCTGGACGGGCGCTTGCAGGACGACGGCAGCCGCTATAAAGTACCGCAAATGGGCTGGAACCAAGTCTGGCAGGCCGATCACGGCAAGGGCGCGCACCCGGTGTGGGCGGGTGTGCCCGACGGCAGTTATTTCTATTTTGTGCACAGCTATTTCGCCGATCCGCAGAACCCGGCGCACTGCGCTGGCCAGACCGATTACGGCGGGCGCTTTTGCTCTGCGCTGGCCCGCGACAATATTTTTGCCACGCAATTTCACCCGGAAAAAAGTGCCGCCCAGGGCTTGGCCCTGTACCGCAATTTTTTGCGTTGGGCGCCCTAATATGACTATTGCGGCCCGCTTGCGTGTATGGTTCGCCTAATTTTTCTGATCCCTTCCCTTCACTTTTACTACCCACCGCCACTGCATCATGCTGCTTATCCCCGCTATTGACCTCAAAGACGGCCACTGCGTTCGCCTGCAACAAGGCGATATGGATCAATCCACCACCTTCGGGGAAGACCCGGTCGCCATGGCGCGGCTTTGGGTGGACAAAGGCGCCAGGCGTTTGCATCTGGTGGACCTGAACGGCGCCTTTGCCGGGCACCCAAAAAACGAAGCAGCTATTCGCCGAATCCTGAAAGAAGTGGGTAGCGAAGTCGATGTGCAACTAGGCGGCGGCATACGCGACCTGGACACGATTGAGCGCTATTTAGACGCCGGTTTGCGCTACGTCATCATCGGCACCGCAGCGGTGAAAAACCCCGGCTTTTTGCAAGACGCCTGCACCGCGTTTGGCGGCCACATCATCGTCGGCCTGGACGCCAAAGAAGGCAAAGTCGCCACCGACGGATGGAGCAAGCTCACGCGCCACGACGTGATCGACCTGGGCAAAAAGTTTGAAGACTACGGCGTCGAGTCCATCATCTACACCGACATTGGCCGCGACGGCATGCTCACCGGCATCAACATCCCCGCCACCGTGGCCTTGGCGCAAGCCTTGAAGATTCCAGTCATCGCCTCGGGCGGCCTCTCCAACATGGCCGACATCGAAGCCTTGTGCGAGGTAGAAGACGAAGGCGTAGAAGGCGTGATTTGCGGGCGCGCGATTTACACCGGCGACCTGGACTTCGCCGCTGGCCAAGCCCGCGCTGACGAGCTCAATGGCTAATTCGGTAGCTGAGCCTGGCGCTGCCAGCGCAGCGCCCGCCACGCGTAGCGAAGAACTTTTCCACGGCCAGCCCTGCCACCGCCTGACGCTTGCCAATGGCGACAGCGTGCTGGTGGCACAGCACGGCGCGCATGTAGTCTCTTGGGTAAGCGGCGGGCGCGAGCGCTTGTTCCTCAGCCCCAACACCGTGTGGGACGGGCGCGCTGCGATACGTGGCGGCATTCCGGTGTGCTTTCCCCAATTTAACCAGCGCGGCGATTTGCCCAAACACGGGTTTGTGCGCAACCGGCCCTGGGCTTTGCTGGCCGCAGTGCATGGCGATTCGCCAAACACTTTGTGCTTTGGGTTTAGCGCGAACGACAGCACCCGCGCGATTTGGCCCGCCGAGTTTGAAGCCCGCTTGCGCGTGGACTTACAACCGGGGAAACTGTGCGTAACGTTGGACGTGCGCAACCTGGGCACGCAAGCCTTTAGCCTTACCGGCGCGCTGCATTCTTACCTGGCCGTGAGCGATATTGCGCGGGTGCGACTCTCTGGTTTGGGTGGACAAAAAGAATGGGATGCGCTGGCCGATACGCACCAAACTGCGCTTGAGAGTTTGCAATGCACGGGCCCGTTTGACCGCGTCTATAGCGCGCCGCACGCGCCTATGCATTTGCACGACCCGCAAGGCGGTTTGGAAATCAGCAACAGCGAAGGCTGGGCGGACTGCGTGGTGTGGAACCCTGGCGCAGCGGGCTGCGCGGGCATGGCTGATATGACGCCCGATGCGTTTACCCACATGCTGTGTGTAGAGGCCGCGCAAGTGTTTGAGCCCATCACCGTTGCGCCGGGCGCGCAGTGGAGCGGCAGCCAGCGTTTACGCGCCATGGCTGCCTAAAGCATGCTGGCCAAACGCATCATCCCCTGCCTGGACGTGACCGGTGGCCGCGTGGTCAAGGGCATTAATTTTGTGGAGCTGCGCGACGCGGGCGACCCGGTCGAAATCGCGGCGCGCTACAACGAGCAAGGCGCGGACGAACTGACGTTTTTGGACATCACCGCCACCAGCGACCAGCGCGATGTGATACTGCCCATTATCGAAGCCGTGGCCAGCCAAGTGTTTATTCCGCTCACCGTGGGCGGCGGTGTGCGCACCGTGGCCGATGTGCGCCGCCTGCTCAATGCGGGCGCGGACAAAGTCAGCTTTAACTCGGCGGCTATTGCCAACCCGCAGGTGATTCAAGAAGCCTCGGCCAAATACGGCGCGCAATGCATTGTGGTGGCTATCGACGCCAAACGCCGATCACCGGAAGAAGAGCAGCGGATGGGTAAAGAAGGCTTACCCGTAGGCCCCGGCTGGGACGTTTTCAGCCACGGCGGCCGCAAGAACGTAGGCCTGTGCGCCGTCGCTTGGGCCTCACAAATGGCCGCATTTGGCGCCGGCGAAATCCTGCTCACCAGCATGGACCGCGACGGCACCAAAGCCGGCTTTGACCTGGCGCTCACCCGCGCCGTCAGCGACGCGGTACCCGTGCCCGTCATCGCATCGGGCGGCGTCGGCAACCTGGACCACCTGGCCGACGGCATCCAACAAGGCGGCGCCGACGCAGTGCTGGCCGCCAGCATCTTCCACTATGGGGAATACACCGTAGTGCAGGCGAAGGCGCGGATGCTGGAGCGGGGGATACCGGTTAGGTTGTAAAGCGCTGACAAATCGCTCAAGATTGAAGTAGGGCATCCAAAGGGCTCGCAGTACCCCCTGCCGCTGCCTTCAGCACATGGGTGTAGATAATGGTCGTGGACACGTCGCTGTGGCCCAGTAATTCCTGTACCGTGCGAATGGCGGTGCCCGCTTGCAGCAGGCGGGTCGCAAAGCTGTGACGCATGGCTTCGCGCACGATCATGATCCGCTGCGGCTTACCGATGTTGTTGAGCCACGGCAAATCTATGCCCAACACCTCTCGGTACAAAAACAGCAGGGCGCTGAGCGCTTGGTTGTGTGTGGAGGCGGACACCTTGCGCTCATTGGCCAGCATGGAAAAAAATGTCTCGACGTCGGCCACCCCCATCTCACGCGGGTGTCGCATACCACCCAGCTGGGTGGCGCTCCAGAGGATGAAAAAACTAATCCAATAATGGTAATTTTTATTTTTTTGAGACTATAGTGCGCATACCGTATCTGCTCGCGCACTTGGTCGAGCAAGCGGCTGGACTGCAAGGAAGGGGCACCGGGTTTCATGGAAAATTTATACCTGTATAAAAATACAACGTATTTAACGGCAAGCCAGAGTGCAAGGGACTTGCAGGCATTTCAACAACAAGATGTATCGACTTGGCCCGGATGTATCAACAGTGTTTTGCGGTCTGCATTACGTTAGGCACGGCAAAACCCGTTATGGCCCGCACTCCCATATGAAGAACAGAATCCTTCTTGTCCCCTTTGCCGTAGCGCTTCTTGTTGGAGCGAATGTTGCAACCGCTGAGGGCTGCTATCAGTCAACGATCCTTAGTCCCAGCCCCTTCATGGGCAACAACGACGAGGTGTTTAAGCTGTCCGATGGCTCAGTCTGGCAAGTGAAGTACGAGTACGAGTACATGTACGAATACTTACCGGAGGTCATGATTTGTCCGAGACGTGGCAAGTTGATCATCGGCAAGAAGTCTCTCAACGTAGAGCAAATGGCTAGTGGCAGGGCGCAGCAACCATCTCGGTCCTCCGCCGCTGCCACTGGCAAATGGGAGATCTATGAAGAGACGAACCTGCAGGGCAGCATTAGTGGAACTGTCAAGCAAGGCAGCATCTTCAAGACCATTTCTGGGAACGTCTACGAAGTGACAGGCCTGACTTTGCAGCTTGTCCTAGAGCTAGCGCCGGAAGTCATGGTCCTTCGGAATGGCGAGACCTACAAGCTCGTAGTCAAGGGCTTTGACGAACCGCTGATTTGCCGAAAGCTCAACTGAAGTACGCGCGGCGATGCCTAACCCCTCCATCGAGCGGACGTCGCAAAGGCCGCTTCGCGCCCTTTGCGACGCCGCTCATGTCGAACGTTAGGCCGCATGAAGACAGTCCTTCTCCATCTCGAACGTCTGCGAAGGCACTACGAAGCTGCCGTCAGGACCTACGACGAGGTTTCCCTTCTGGATCTGTCTCACACACTGCGTCTATGGACCGAACTAAAGAAGCCTCTTGTGACGCTGGCTCCTGAGTTTTCGAACTCAATGATGTTCAAGACGGCAATCCCGGCCAAAAAGGTTCTCCGAGCTGCCCGCGGGCACAGGTTCGTGTTCTCGTACATGCCCGGGGGTGTCCGAACTTATGCGAGCAAGGGACACCTGGCTTCTTGGCCGGGCATGGGTCCAGACGACGGTGACTTCGTGGTTGGAGTGGCTGTAAAGATGACACCGCCGCTAGTCGAACTCGCGAGGTATTGCGTGATTTTGACGTCCTTTGAACAACCGTTGATCAAGGCTCTCGACGCCGAGTCGGTCACGCGCTGCGGGTATACGCAGTGGCTCGGATCCGAAGCAGTTCGTGTCTCGTACTTCAATGACAAGAGTGTTCTTGAGGTAGTCGCAATTTCAAGAGAAATGATCGTGAAGCGCGTAGCCAACACACTCGACGGCTCCCATGCTTCAGCCGCAAGTGCCGAAGATACTGACAACGCTTTTGACGCACCCGTTCATCACTTGCTTCAATATCAGATGGGCGGCCTTCCGCTACCCTACTTCATCTTGTTGAAGATCGCACAAGACATACTGGACGTAGCCCCAAAGCTTCCCGGTGCACCAGCGGCACGACATGCGGCCTAACCCTTCGCTCAAGCGGACACGCACCGGCATTCGTTGCATGGCCCTAATTTCATTCTGGGCCATGCGCCGCCTGCCGGTGCGCGCCGCTTAGCTCAAACGTTGAGGCTGTATGAAAGCCTAACCCAAAGGCAAATTCTGTCGGCGTTTGTGACGCCAGAAACGTTTGCCCTATACCGCAATTGTTTGGATCACAGCATGCCCCGCTACAAACCCTAATACCGCAGGAACAGGCGGCACATCTCCAACTCCACGCGCGGGTAGCGTGTCTTTCCCCGCGAGGTAGCGACCACCTATGTTTATGTATATACAATAACCATGCGCATCACCTTTGATCCAGCCAAGCGTGAAAAAACATGGCGACAGCGTGGTTTGGATTTTGCTGATGCTGCGGTCGTGTTTTCGGGAGCGACCTTGGAGGTCCAAGACACGCGGTAAGACTATGGTGAAACCCGCATCATTTGTTTTGGTTTGCTTGCAGGCCGGATGGTGGCAGTGGGGTACACACCGCGTGGCGCGGATCGCCATGTTTTTAGCATGAGGAAAGCCAATGACCGTGAAAAAGCCCGTATCGCGCCGCT
>CAMBNY010000067.1 GCA_945869165.1 Comamonas sp. lk
TTCCGCCATACACAATACCGGGCGTGCGACCGGTGATGCGGAGACGGCGGCTCGCACCCGTACCCTGCTTAGCGCGCTCAAAAGCGACAAATTTCATAACTTACTCCTGTAAGAGTCCACCGCGACCAGTGTGACTCCGGTTTAACAAAAGCACGCAGGGCAACAAGCCACCGCGCGCCGACTTTTGCTTCGTTCAGAAAAGATTTTCCTGATCCGAAAACAAACTCATGACCGACTCACCTTTGGCAATCCGCAAAATCGTTTCTGCGATCAGCGGTGCCACAGTGAGTTGGCGGATTTTTTGGCATTGGGCGGCTGCCGCACTCAAGGGGATGGTGTTGGTCACCACCACCTCATCTAGCGCGTCGCCGTTGGTAATACGCTCGATCGCTGGCCCGGAAAATATCGGGTGCGTGCAATAGGCATAGACTTTTTTCGCGCCGCGCATTTTCAGCACTTCGGCGGCTTTGACCAGCGTGCCAGCGGTGTCAATCATGTCATCCATGATGACGCAGTTGCGGCCTTCGATTTCACCGATCACGTGCATCACTTCGCTGACATTGGCACGCGGGCGGCGTTTGTCGATGATGGCTAAATCGCAATTGAGCTGCTTGGCTAGCGCACGGGCGCGCACTACGCCGCCCACATCAGGCGAAACGACAATCAGGTCTTCGTAATTTTTTTGGCGCAAATCACCCAGCAGCACGGGCGAGGCGTAAATATTGTCCACAGGGATATCAAAAAAGCCCTGAATCTGGTCGGCATGCAAGTCCATGGTCAGCACGCTGGAGACGCCAGCGGCCTGGAGCATATTGGCCACCACTTTGGCGGTAATGGGCACGCGGGTGGAGCGCGGGCGGCGGTCCTGGCGGGCATAGCCGAAATAAGGGATGACGGCACTGATGCGTTCGGCCGAGGCGCGTTTGAGCGCATCGACCATGATCAGCAGTTCCATGAGGTTTTCAGCCGTTGGGGCGCAGGTGCTTTGCAAGACAAAGACGTCGCGGGCGCGCACGTTTTGGTTAATCTCGACGGTGACTTCGCCGTCGGAGAAGCGTCCTACGTGGGCCGCGCCCAACGTGATGCCCAGGTCATGCGCCACTTCCGAGGCCAACCCAGGGTTGGCATTGCCGGTAAATAACATGAAGTCGGGGGCGGTAACGGCTTGCATAGGGCTGTGGCGTGGGTTGGCTGGGCTGTGCGCTGGTAGGCGATTTCAGGACTTCATCATGCCGTCTGGCTGTACCGTTAATAAAATTTGGCAGGGGAAGAAGGATTCGAACCTTCGCATGCTGGAATCAAAATCCAGTGCCTTAACCAACTTGGCGATTCCCCTACACGGGTTGCAGGCACAAGGCCGTCAACCGAAAACTAACGCTTTCAACACCACCCTTGCAAGGGGTGCGCCTCCAAACTGCTGCAGACCCGCAGTGCCATGTTGCCAGGGGCACCATCGACCTTGCAATCCGGGGGCAGCTGCGCAAACACCGCACTGCCTGAACCCGTCATCCTGGCATGCAAACCCTTGCCAGCAAGCCAGGCAATCGATTCACCCACAGCAGGGCAAAGCAGTTCGGCAACAGGCTGCAAGTCGTTCCGGCCAAAGCCATAGGGGTTCGCAGCGAAGCCTGAAATTATAGCAAGGCCGGTATTGCGCTCCAGCCCGGGGTGGGCAAAGACGCTGCGGGTGTCTAGGCCTGCATCGGGCTTGAGCACCGCAAAGCGTGCAGCAGGCAAGTCAATCGGCGTCAATTGTTCGCCCACACCCTCGACCCATGCGTGCTGCCCGAGTAGGAAAAATGGCACATCGGCGCCTAATTGCAGGCCGATGGCAGCCAACTGCGCCTGCGTCCAGCCCAGCTTCCAAAGTCGGTTGAGCGCCAGCAAGGTAGAGGCCGCGTCGGAGGAGCCGCCGCCCATGCCGGCCTGGGCGGGCACGGATTTGGCAATGCCAATGTGCACGCCCAAGGCGCAGCCGCTGGCGCTTTGCAGCGCTTTGGCGGCGCGCAGGCATAAATCGTCCTCGGGTAGGGCCCAAGTCAGGTCTTCGCGGCTGATTTGGCCATCCTGGCGCAACTCAAAGTGCAAGGTATCGCACCAATCAATCAGCATAAAAGCCGATTGCAGCAAGTGGTAGCCGTCGGCGCGCCGCCCGGTGATATGCAAAAACAAATTGAGCTTGGCCGGGGCGGGAATGTCGTAAAGCGCCTGCATGACCTGCATTATCTGGGCTCGAGCACCAGGTCGATTTGCACGGCGGGCGTGCGGTCCACGCTACGTGCCCGGATGCGGCCTTGCAGCCTGTCCAGGGTTTGTAGTTCCCAGCCCGGCGCGCTTTCAGGCCGTCCGTGTAGCCAGGCGAAAAAGGCTTGCATGGGCAAGGCACTGCCCAGGCTGCTTTTGATCATGGCGTCGACCGACTCAAAGCTGCGTTTTTCATCTCCCACTTCCAGCACGGCAGAGGCATCGTTCCACTGCATTCGCGCCAGGCGGGTGCCCAATGGCGAATTCAGCGTCATGCTGGCACGGCGGGCCGTACCTTCCAGAAAAAAATCCGCGCTGATGCGCTGCGGCGGATCCCCTGCAACCTGCACAGACAAACGTCCTTCCCACACATCATTGGGGGTAACGATTTCTTGGCGTTTCGCTGGCGTGCTACACGCTGCGAGTAGCAAGCATATCAGTACCAGCGAGACTGCAAACAGCCTTCGGGCCGGATGCAGCAGGCCTGTCATAGGCTACCGCGCAAACGCACGATGGTGGAGTTGAGCGTATCGTTGTCGCGGTTGAGCTGCAAACCTTTAGCCCATGCGGCATTGGCCTCCTCGCGCAGGTTCATTACCCATAAAACCTCACCCAAATGCGCTGCAATTTCGGCATCGGGCCGGCTTAGATAGGCGGCGCGCAAGATCCGCGCTGCCTCAGCCAAGTTGCCGCTGCGAAACTCCACCCATGCAAGGCTGTCCAAAATAAACGGATCATTGGGCGCGGACTTCAAGGCTTTTTCAATCAGCGCTCTTGCCTCGGGCAAACGCAGGTTTCGGTCGGCCAGTGAATAGCCCAGGGCGTTGTAGGCGGCGTGGTAATCGGGTTGCAGTGCGATCACGCGCCGAAGGATTGATTCCATCTCGTCTGGCTGCCCCAGCTTTTCAGCTGACAAGGCCAGTTCGTACAGCAAGTCCGCATCATCGGGCGCCTTTTGGATAGCCGCAACCAGCAGCGCATAAGCTTCCTGCTCGCGCCGACCCTCGCGCAGTAATTGCAATTCCGTCTGCAATTTGGTGCGTGCTTCGTCCGCATCGTCTTCGGGAAGATTACGCACTAAGGAAAGCGCCTCGTCCAAGCGGCCCTGCTTGGCAAACATCATGGCGCGGCGTATCTGAACGCGGACGATATCTTGTGGGCTGTTGATACGCGCAAGCCAGCTTTGGGCTTTCGCGAAATCGCGCTGCTTTTCTGCAATTTGCGAAAGCAAAAGATACGCCTGTACGATGCCGCGCGGCGTGAGGTTTTCCTCATCCGGGTCCTCCTGCGCGCGGCTTTGCGGCAACACCGCAAGGTAGCGAGTCAAAGACTGCTCAGCCTGCGGGAGGTCTTGATTTTGAAATTCAATAGAACCACGCAGCAACCAGGCATCGGCAAAATCCGGTTGTTCCTTTGTCAGCTGCATTGACTGGGCTAAGGCAGCGGGGTACCGTTGCAACTCGATGAGCTTACGCACATAGCCCATGCGCACATTCGCAGAGGGCTTAGCGGCAAAGTAAGCGCTCAATAGTGCATCCAAATCGTCGGCGCTACCATTGAGCAGGTTAATGGCCAGCGATGCGATGTCTTCGGACAATGGATCCAAGGCAGTTCCCTTGCGCGCGGCGGCAAGAGCGGCCGGGCGATTGCCCGCCACCAAGCGCAAATTGCCAATCGCGGCCCAGGTCGCGGGCCCGGTACTACGGTTACCCAATTCTGCGGCCAATGCTTTTTCTATCAGGTCGGCGGCCACCGCCTTGTCATTGGCCCGCAGGTACAGGCGCGATAGCGTGTTGATGGTGGCGGCGCGCTCGGCAGGCGCTGTGCGAGCCACACTGCGCTGTAGTGGCGCCAATGTTTCTGGCAGGCGGTTCAGGCCGATTAGCAATTGCAAGAGGTAACGGTCCGCCTCCTTGGACTGGGGTAGGGCCAGCTGCCAGGCCTTGGCCGCGCCCACCGCGGCAGTGCCGTCGCGGCCGGACAAAGCCATGTCCACCGCGCGCTGAAACAGCTGCCCCTCATTGGATTCGCGCGCGGCATTCAACATCAAACCGTATGCGGCACCGACATCGCCGTTGTTAAAGCTCAACTCGGCCAGCACCACTTGGTAAAAAATCGAAGCATTGAGCGCCGAGCGTTCTGGGGCTTGTGCGTTCGCGCGGGGCTGCTTCAGCGGCGCTGCCGCGGTTTGGGAGTGCGCTGCGGGTACCGCACCCAACAGTGCTGCGACCATTAAATAGGGGATGCATGACATGCGGCCATAATAATCCAAGGCTTACGAGATTAGCCGCTTGCAACCGACGATCCCCCCGCAAACGCTTTGTTTTACCCACCCCGCCCATGCCCGAATTACCCGAAGTTGAAGTGACGCGCCTGAGCTTTGCCGACCGGATCGCCGGTGCACACATCCTGGCACTGCGCATGGGTAAAGCCCTGCGCTGGCCATTGGGCTGCGATCCTCAGACGCTTGCGGGCAGCCAAGTACTGCGTGTACGGCGCAGGGGCAAATATCTCTTGTTGGATTTGAACCAAGGCCTATTGCTCTTGCATCTGGGCATGTCGGGCAGTTTGCGCTTTGAGCACGCACCGGGCGAACCCGGTAAACACGACCACATGGACTTGCAGACCAGCCAAGGCACGCTGCGCCTGCATGACCCGCGGCGCTTTGGCGCCGTAGTGTTTGCAGACACTGAGTCCAGCCCCGAGGCGCGCAAGCTTTTGGGCAAGCTAGGGGTGGAACCCTTGAGCGACGATTTCCAGGCCAAGGACTTTTGGAAAGCCCTGAAAAAGCGCAAAACGGTGATAAAGCAAGTGCTTCTAGCGGGCGAACTGGTGGTGGGCGTTGGCAATATTTACGCCAGTGAGGCGCTGTTCATGGCTGGTATCCGCCCGACCACGCGGGCCGAGCGCATTAGCCTGGCGCGTGCCACGGGTCTGCACGCGGCTATACGCACCGTGCTGGCTCGGGCGGTGCAGATTGGCGGCAGCACGCTCAAAGACTTTTCTAATGCGCAGGGCGAATCGGGCTACTTCCAATTGGAGGCGGCAGTCTATGGGCGCGAAGGCCTGCCCTGCCGCGCTTGCGGCACCGCGATCAAAGCCATACGCCAAGGCCAACGCTCCACATTTTTTTGCCCAGTATGCCAAAAGCCTTAAGTTCACCAAGCATGTCCGGCGTGGCGGACAAAGTGGTGCACTGGCAAAAAAGCCATGGGCGCAACAGCCTGCCTTGGCAAAACACGGTCGATCCTTACCGCGTGTGGCTGTCTGAAATCATGTTGCAGCAAACCCAGGTCGCCACGGTGCGCGACTACTTTGCACGCTTTACCCGCCGCCTGCCCACGGTGGCTGATCTGGCACAGGCCAGCACCGACGAGGTGATGGGCTTGTGGAGCGGGCTGGGCTATTACAGCCGGGCGCGTAATCTGCACCGCTGCGCCCAGATAGTGATGCAGGAACACGGCGGGCAATTTCCCCGGCAAGCGGCGCTGCTGCAAACCTTGCCCGGCATTGGTCGCTCTACCGCAGCGGCGATTGCCTCTTTGTGCTTTGGCGAACGGGTGGCGATTTTGGATGCCAATGTCAAACGCGTGCTAACGCGCTTGCTGGCCTTTGACGGCGATCTTGCGCAAGCCGCACAGGAACGCGCGCTATGGGCTTTAGCGCAGGACTTGGTGCCCGGTGACAACACGGACGCCAAGGCGATGGCACGCTACACACAAGGCATGATGGACTTGGGCGCCACGATCTGTCTGGCACGTAAGCCGCTATGCGCGCAATGCCCGCTGGAAAAGGATTGCCACGCACATGGCTTAGATCGGATGGAGGAATTTCCGGTGCGCACGCGCAAGCTCAAGCGCAGCAGCCAGTCGCTGTGGCTTGTCTGGGCCCAAGACGCGGACGGCGCGGTCTGGCTGCAAAGGCGTCCGGCACCGGGGGTCTGGGCAGGGCTGTATTGCCTGCCCGTCTTTAACAGCGAGACGCAGCTACGCGATGCCTTGCCTGCTCTTGCGCACAAAAATTTGCAGCCCATGGCCACCTTTATTCACGTGTTGACGCATAAAGACTTGCACATCCATCCGTTTTATGTACGCCTCGCGGTAGGCCGCCGTTTGAATTCGATAGAAGGCCGCTGGGTTGCGGCGCTGGACTGGCCAACTCTGGGCTTACCCGCACCGGTACGCAAGCTCCTGGAAACTTTAAGGCCCGCTTGAGGTCTGGCCCGCAAAGTCCAACTCACCATCGCGCTGTAATTCGCGGTGGCGCTTTAAGGTCACCCAATGCGGCGCGAAATGCCTGGCCAACTGCTCCACCAAATACACAGAACGATGCTGGCCGCCGGTGCAACCGATGGCCACTGTGACATAGCTGCGGTGGTCCAGCACCAAAGCGCCCATCCAACCGTCTAAAAAGCTGCTGATCTGCTGCTCCATCAACACCACTTCGGGCTGCGCGCGCAAAAATTCTGCCACCGGCGCATCTCTGCCGGTCAGTACGCGCAAATGCGCTTCGTAATGGGGATTAGGCAGCATGCGCACGTCAAACACAAAATCGGCATCGGAGGGGACCGCGCGTTTGTATGAAAAAGACTGAAACACGAGGGTAAGTTGCGCTTCTGGGGCGGTGATCAGGCTTTTGACATAGGCTTGCAATTGGGCCGCACGGATCATGCTCGAATCGATCACATAAGACTGTGCGCGCATATCGGCGAGCAAACTGCGCTCCAGTTCAATCGCATCGGCCAGTGCGCGGCGGTCGTCACCAGGCATGGTGTCGGTTTGGGACAAAGGGTGTTTGCGGCGGGTTTCGGAATAGCGTCGCACCAGGGTGTCAGTGGTGGCGTCCAGAAACAAGGTTTTGACGCCTACGCCCTGGGCCCGCAGCTTGCCCAGTTGCCCCGGCACCATAGGCAGACCCTTGGCGCTACGCACGTCCATGGCGATGGCTACGCGTCCTGCCTGTTCGCCGCTTTGCAAAGCGATGAAATCCAAGAGCAAGGGCGGGGGCAAATTGTCCACGCAGTAATAGCCTGCATCCTCCAAGGCATGCAGGGCCACCGATTTACCCGAGCCGGACATGCCGGTAATCAGCACCAATTCGAGTTTGCGATCAGTCACGGGCTTGCTCCAGCATTTCGCGCGCATGCGCCATGGTTGTTGCCGAACTGCTTTGACCGCCCAGCATACGTGCGATTTCGGTTTCGCGCTGGGCTTGCTGCACGGGTGCGACATCGCTCAAGGTTTGACCGCCTTGCAATTGTTTGCGCACCACCCAATGCTGATCGGCACAGGCAGCCACCTGGGGCAGATGGCTGACCGCAAGCACCTGCCGGTCGCGGCCCAGTTTGCGCATCAAGCGGCCCACGGTGTGCGCTACCGCGCCGCCCACGCCGGCATCCACTTCGTCAAAGATCAGCGTTTGCGCGCCGCCTGCTTGGCTGGCCGTCACGGCAATCGCCAGCGCGATGCGGGAAAGCTCGCCGCCCGAGGCCACCTTGCCCACCGGGCGCGGTGTGCTGCCTGCGTGTCCGGCTACCAAAAACAAGACCTCTTCCAGGCCGCTTTGGTGCGGCTGCGCAGTGGGCTGCAACTGCACCTGAAACTGCCCCCCTTGCATACCCAAGCCTTGCATGGCCTCGGTGATGGCGGCGGCCAGTTTGGGCGCGGCTTGCTGGCGCACCTTAGAAACTTTGCGCGCCTCGGCTGTAAAAGCTGCTTGCGCCTGCTGTGCTTGGGCCAGCAAATGGGCGCTGTCGGCAGCGGCGTCCAGCTGCGCCAGTTCGTGTTTCCAAGCGATGTGTGTGGCAGCCAATTCTTGGGGGCTGCGTTTGTAGCGCCGCGCCAGGGACACCCACAGTGCCATGCGCGCATCAAGTTCGGCCAGTTGCGCCGGGTCCAGTTCCACACGGCGCTGGTAGGCGCGCAAGCTATGTACCGCGTCTTCCACCTGCGCTATAGCCGAGGCCAGTACCTCGGCAGGGCCTTGGAAGTCAGCGTCTAAATGCGTTTGGCTTTGGATCTGCTGCAAGGCACTGTGCAAATTACGCAAGGCAGAAGGCTCCTCATCGCTGAGCACGGTCAAGGCGCTATGCGCCGCGTCCAGCAAGGTTTGGCCATGCGCTAAGCGGCTGTGCGCGACATTGAGTTCGTCCCATTCATCGGGCAATGGATTGAGCTTGTCGACTTCGCCAATCTGCCAGGCCAGACGTTCGCGCTCGCTTTGCAAAATGTCCTGCGCCTCCAGCGCTTTGTCGTACGCGCCTTGCGCGGTGCGCCAGTTGTGCCACAAGCTGCTTAAAGCGCTGGTGGAAATGCGGGCGTAGTCGTCCAGTAGGGCGCGTACCGCATCGGGCCTTGTGAGGCTTTGCCATGCGTGTTGGCCATGAATATCTAGCACCTGTTCGCCCACATAGCGCAGTTGCTGCGCGGTCGCGGCCAGCCCGTTGATCCAAGCCCGGCTTTTGCCGGCAGTGTCCACACTACGGCGCAGCAGCAGACTTTCAGCACCATCAAAACCGGCTTCGGCCAGCCAGGGCAGCAGCGCGACAGGCGTATCAAACTCGGCACTGATATCGGTGCGTGCAGCGCCTTCGCGAATCAGGCCGACATCGGCACGCGCGCCGGTGGCCAGTTGCAAGGCGTCAATCAAGATGGACTTACCCGCGCCAGTCTCGCCGGTCAGCACGGTAAAGCCTGCCTCCAGCTCCAAATCCAGCGTGGCGACGATGACAAAGTCGCGCAGCGCAATGCGTTTGAGGGCCACCGCTTAACTCCCCCCCTCGTTCCAGTGCAGCTTGCGGCGCAAAGTATCAAAGTAGGTCCAGCCCTTGGGATGCAAAAAGCGCACGCTGTGCTCCGAGCGGCGCACCACGATGCGGTCGCCGTGCATCAATGTGGCCAGGGACTGCATATCAAAATTGGCACTGGCGTCGCGCCCGGAGACGATTTCAATGGCGATTTCACTGCTGTGCGAGAGCACGATAGGCCGGTTGGACAAGGTGTGCGGCGCGATAGGCACCAGCACCCAGCCTGGTGTGGAAGGGTGCAGCATGGGCCCGCCGGCCGACAAGGCATAGGCGGTCGAGCCGGTCGGCGTGGCGATGATCAGGCCATCGGCACGTTGGGTGGCCACAAAATGGCCATCGACCTCTACCCGCAACTCCACCATGCCAGAAGTTGCACCCCGGTTGACCACCACATCGTTCATGGCCAAGGCCGTAAACACGCATTGCCCATCGCGCACTACCTGCGCCTGCATCAGGCTGCGGTCATCGACTTCGTATGCACCGGCCAGCATGGGGCCTAGGGTTTCGGTATAGCGGTCCAGCGCAATATCGGTGATAAAGCCCAGGCGCCCCTGGTTGATGCCGATCAGCGGCACCTGAAACTGTGCCAGCCTGCGGCCCACGCCCAGCATGGTGCCGTCGCCGCCCACCACCAGACACAGACCGCATTGGCGGCCTATGGCTTCAATGTCCATGGCCGCGTAAGCGCTAAGGCCCAGTTTGCTAGCGGTGTCTAACTCCAGCACCACCTCGCAGCCCTGGTCCATCAGGAAATGGGCGATGCCGTCCAGCGTGGCGCGCGAGGCAGCCACGGCGGCCGGGGCATGGCTGGACAGGTATTTGCCGGTGATGGCAACCTGGCGGAACTGCGGGTTCAGGCGGGGGTTCATAGGCAAATTACATCACTAAAATGTTTTGATGCTCGATGATCGCTCCAAGTTGTTACTCAAGGCGCTGGTTGAACGCTATATCGCCGATGGGCAACCCGTGGGTAGCCGCACCTTGTCCAAAGCACCCGGGCTGGAATTGTCGCCCGCGACCATACGCAATGTGATGTCCGACCTGGAGGACCTGGGGCTGATTGTCAGCCCGCATACCTCCGCCGGGCGCGTACCCACGGCGCGCGGCTACCGCTTGTTTGTGGACACCATGCTGACGGTACAGCCGCAGCACTTCGCCGCCCACAGCCTGGCGCCGGACCAGCCGCAAAAAGTGATTTCCAACGCCGCCAACCTGCTGTCCAACCTGTCGCAATTTGTGGGCGTGGTGATGGCGCCGCGGCGCACCAATGCCTTTCGGCACATGGAGTTTTTGCGTCTGTCCGAGCGGCGCATTTTGGTGATCATCGTCTCGGCGGACGGCGATGTACAAAACCGCATCATCTTTAC
>CAMBNY010000068.1 GCA_945869165.1 Comamonas sp. lk
AAGTAGCGGGAAAAAACTTCCCAAGCAATCATCAGAGTCAGAGCCAAGATCAACCAAGAAAAAAATTGGCCAATCCAGGTGCTGACTTTGTCAATGAAGAGCAACAGGTTTTGCATAAGTGAACCACATAAAAAATTAGCCATCCAGGAAATTCCTGGATGGCTAAAAAGTATAAGTCACTGTCCAGGATGTCCTGGACAGCGAGGGAGACGGGTTTAAAAAATCAAGCTTTTTTCGCGCCAAAGAAGTGGCTCACTGCCATGCGTCGGCTGATATTGGTGTCTTGGTCCCATTTCACGGCACGCATTGCAAACGCTCTTTGCGACTCTACAATTTCCTTGAACAATGGGTTTTCGGCAGACTTTTTCTCCAAAATTTCAGACCAAAGTCTGAGTTGATCTTGCAAAATGGAATCCGGTGTTTTGTAGAACTTGACTTTGTCTTTGGTTTGTAACTCGATGTAGTCGTGAGAGTAACGGTCCACGGCCTTCCAAGACATATCAGCAGAAGCGGCCTCTACTGCACCTGCAATCACGGCTTTCATTTTGGCGGGCAACGCGTCGTACTTGGTCTTGTTGAACATGATCTCAAAGGTCTCAGCACTTTGGTGGTAGCTTTGCAGCATGCACACCTTAGACACATCGGGGAAGCCCAAGATACGGTCTGATGTGGCGTTGTTGAACTCAGCGCCGTCGAGCAAGCCACGATCCATCGCAGGCACGATCTCGCCGCCTGGCAAGGCGTTAACCGCAGCGCCCATGGCGGTGAATAGGTCAATCGCCAAACCGTTGGTACGGAACTTCAAACCTTTGAAGTCAGATGAATTGGTGATGGGCTTTTTAAACCAGCCCAAGGGCTGTGTGGACATGGGGCCGTACAAGAAAGACTGCACGTTGCCGCCGATCGACGCGTACAACTTGGCCAGCAACTCAGTGCCGCCGCCGTACTTGTGCCATGACAACAGCATGTTGGCATCCATACCGAAGGCAGGGCCTGAGTTCCACAAAGCCAAAGCGTTTTGCTTACCGTAGTGGTAGCCCAACACGCCGTGACCGCCGTCCAATGTGCCTTTGGACACTGCTTCGAGCAAACCGAAGGCGGGAACCACAGAACCTGCGGGCAACACTTCAATTTTCAGATCGCCGCCGGTCATGTCATTGACTTTTTTGGCGTAATCTTGGGCGTACTCATGAAAAATGTCTTTGGCAGGCCAGGTGCTCTGCCACCGCATGGAAATCGGGCCAGTTTGCGCCTTGGCGATCATAGGGGCAGACATTGCGCCAGCAGCAATTGCCATACCTTTCAGTAGGTTGCGACGGCGTGGGATTTTGTTGTCAATCAAGATGGGCTCCAATCAAAAGTAAAAGTAGGCACGTAAATAATACCTGTATGACATTATTAGTTCGTCGATTTTGCCCGCACCTAGTGAAAACCCTCGTTTTGTTGATAAATATTTCAGGTGCTGACAAAATAATTTCCAGACTCGCGCGCCCATCGCCATGGTGGCGGCGCAGTTGCCGTTGGCTGCATGGCTTGGGCTTGCGCCTCTGTGCGAGTCACACAGAAGCGCCTGCGGCGGCCCTGCACGGCCAGGCCGATCTCGCTGCAAGGAGCCCAAGCAAGGCAACAAGCCATGCAAGCCTTGGGTCCTACCGTGCCTCGGCCGGCGCGCAGGGCCAGCCACAGCGGATCAAGCTTTAAGCCGCCAAACGCTGCTCCAACTGCGCTTTGGTGGTTTCCAGTTGCGCCGGCAAGTGGTAGGCCAACTGCTTAAACAGCTCGGTATGCAAAGCGATTTCGGTTTTCCAGTCGGCCTTGTCCAGGCTGGTCACAGTAGCGAACTGCGCCTTGGTGAACGCTAGCCCGGTCCAGGTGATTTCGTCAAAAGCCGGGCTGATACCAAAGCCATTGTCCACGCCCATGGTTTTGCCTTCGATGCGCTCAATCATCCACTTGAGTACGCGCATGTTTTCGCCATAGCCAGGCCACACAAATTTGCCGGCGGCGTCTTTGCGGAACCAGTTGACGCAGTAAATCGCCGGTAGCTTGGCGCCGGCCTGGCCCATTTTCTGGCCGATGTTGAGCCAGTGCTGAAAATAGTCGCTCACGTTGTAGCCGGTAAACGGTAGCATGGCAAAGGGATCGCGTCGCACCACGCCTTGTTGACCCGCAGCGGCTGCCGTGGTTTCCGAGCCCATGGTGGCCGCCATGTACACGCCTTCTACCCAGTTGCGCGCTTCGGTGACCAGCGGCACGGTGGTTGAACGGCGACCGCCAAAGATAAAGGCGTCGATGGGCACGCCGTTGGCGTCGTCCCATGCGCTGTCCAGCGCCGGGTTGTTGGTGGCGGCTACGGTAAAGCGCGAGTTCGGGTGGGCGGCTTTGGCGCCGGTTTCTTTGGCAATCACAGGTGTCCAGTCTTTGCCCTGCCAATCGATCAAATGCGCAGGCATTTTGCCGTCGTCTTTTTCCATGCCTTCCCACCACACATCGCCGTCGTCGGTGAGTGCGACATTGGTGAAGATGACGTCGTGATTCAGGCAAGCCATGCAATTGGGGTTGGTGTGGTAATTGGTGCCGGGCGCGACGCCGAAATAACCCGCCTCGGGGTTGATGGCGTACATGCGGCCATCGCTGTGCGGTTTGATCCAGGCGATGTCATCCCCAATGGTGCTGACCTTCCAGCCTTCGAAACCGGCGGGCGGCACCAGCATGGAGAAATTGGTTTTGCCGCAGGCGCTGGGGAAGGCTGCGGCAACATGGTATTTTTTCCCTTGCGGATTGGTCACGCCCAAAATCAGCATGTGCTCGGCTAGCCAGCCGGTGCTACCCGCGTTGGCATCGGCGCGGCCCATGGTGGACGCGATGCGCAGTGCAAAACATTTTTTGCCCAGTAAAGCATTGCCGCCGTAGCCCGAACCGTAAGACCAGATCTCGCGCGTTTGCGGATAGTGCACGATGTACTTGGTTGTGTTGCACGGCCATTTCACATCGGCTTGTCCGGCTGCCAGTGGCGCGCCGACAGTGTGCATGCAAGGCACAAAGTCGCCGTCCGTGCCCAGCACCTCATAGACCGCACGGCCCATGCGTGTCATGATGCGCTGGTTGACTGCGACATAGGCACTGTCGCTCAATTCAATGCCGATATGCGCGATGTGGGAACCCAGCGGGCCCATAGAAAAAGGCACCACATACATGGTGCGTCCGCGCATGCAACCATCGAACAATGGCTGCAAAGTGGCGCGCATCTCGGCGGGTGCCATCCAGTTATTGGTGGGGCCGGCGTCTTCTTTTTTCTCGCTGCAGATATAGGTGCGGTCTTCCACGCGCGCCACATCGCTGGGGTCGGACAAAGCTAAAAAACTATTGGGGCGCTTGGCCGGATTGAGCTTGGTAAACGTGCCGGCATCGACCAGGCGTTGGCACAACATCTGGTATTCCTCTTGCGAGCCATCGCACCAGTGAATGGCGGCAGGTTTACACAAAGCGACCATGTCGCTGACCCAGGTGAGCAGGCGCGGGTTTTTCACATAGGCAGGGGCTTTGAGGTCCAGTCCTGTCGTGGAGATTGCATTCATGGGAGGGGCTCCTAAAGTTAAAAATCTGGTTTGCCACAACCCCCGCCGGGCGCGTGACCGGAGCTCTGGCAAACCGCCGCAAGACGGCCTGCGGGGAATAGATTCTAGGAAGGGGTACCCAAGTTACAAGACGGTTACAGCCGATAGTTATGCTTAAAGCGCATAGTTCCAAGGGCCGAGAAAGGGGGAAAGGCCTGTTTGACGCCCATTCGGGCACAGTCTGGTGCTCGCAAAAACCTTGCATCGCCTGGCGCGTTCCCTGCGCCAGAGCGGGTTCAGGCTGCGCAAGCTGCAGGTCGGAACCTTGGAACTTGCAGCGCCAGCTGCTGGGCCCGCTCAGGGCTGGGCCAGGGCTTTTTGGACGTCTTTGACCAGGCCGCTGCTGTCGGGTTTGGTAACGCTGGAGTAACTATCGATGAGCTTGCCATCGCGCCCGACCAAGTATTTATAAAAATTCCACTTCGGGCTGCCGCCACCGGCTTTGGACAGCTCGGCAAACAGCGGGTTGGCACTTTTCCCGCTGACTACGGTTTTCTCGAACATCGGGAACTTTACGCCATAAGTGTTATAGCAAAAATCGGCAATATCCTTGCCTTTGCCGGGCTCTTGGTCTCCAAAGTCGTTGGAGGGGAAACCCAGCACCACCAGGCCCTTGCTGCCGTACTGGGCATAGAGTTTTTCCAGCCCTTCGTACTGTGGCGTAAAGCCGCAATAGCTGGCGGTATTGACCACCAGCAGCACTTTGCCGGCGTATTGGCACAGGTTTTGGGGGGCGTCGTCTTGCAGCCGCTTAAAGCTTTTTTGCAAAAGCGGCGGACAGGCGGCGGGGGCGGTTTCAGCAGCGCTAGCCGGGCCGCTCCAGGCGCAGCTCAGGGCGGCGATCAAGGCCAGAGCACGGCCCCAGGGGAGGGAAAAAAGGGGGGATAAGGCCATCAATAATGCAAAAGCTATTTATTTAATGCGCTGCGCCCCGGCGGAGGGGCCCAGCAGAAAGGCCTGCTTAGGCCATGCTGACGGCGATAAAGGCCAGCAAAAACATGAGCACTGCCCCGGCGAGGGGCAAAACGATAGGCATCATAGGGACGATGTCTTCGATGGCGTCGTGTTCGTGGTCTTCAGGGGCTTGGGGGGGAGCGCTGGACATACAAAGACTTTCAGATAAGGGCCGACAGGACCGGAAGCGAATCCGGATTTTAGTGCCAAGCGGCTCTGGGCGGGCGCAAAAACGGTCTCACGCGCCCAGGATGCAAAAATTTACACAGGCGCTGTCAACCGCCTGCAGGGCTGGCGCGTGATAGGTGGGCGCCACTTTTCTTGTGGCGTTTGTGCCCTTAGGGGCTTCCACTTTTTGGCTGCTATGCAAAAAACCGCAATCCAAATGCCCGAAAAAGGCACTTACCAGTGGCAGTTGTTCAACTACTGGTCGGACGAATACCGCCAGACCCGGGCCGACCACTCGGCCTACATTGCCCTGAATTTCGCCGGTGCGCTTGATGTCTGCCGCGCCAAGGTGCAAACCCTTTTGCAACACCACCGCCAACACGCCTCGGACCCGCGCCACCACAAAGCCATCGCCCGCCTCCAAAATACCTTGAGCGGCGCTGCCGTGGCTTACGAAAGCAGCTTCCAGCGGCATTAAACCGGTCCGCCCGCTTAGGGCGCGGTGTGCAGCCCCCAACCCAAATCCTTAAAGTACCGAAGCTGCACGCTCCCGCCCCTAATTCCGATCCAATGCGCCGCGTTCCATCCAAGGCAAGGAGCAGTTTTCAAGGGATAGTTGGCTGACCAAGCACAGAAAACCCCGCACCGCGGGGTTTTTTTACGCCTGCGCCACCACGCGCAAGACCTCGCTGGCGTATGCCTCGAGCTTTTTCACCCCCATGCCGCTGATGCCCTGCAAGTCGTTAATCGACTGGGGTGCCAATTGGGCAATAGTCGCCAGCGTGGCGTCGTGGAAGATGACATAGGCCGGTAAATTGTGTTCCCGAGCCACTTCAGCGCGCCAAGCCTTGAGGGCCGCGTAGCGCGCCAGACCGGCAGCGTCCAGGTCTACCGGCGCCTTCAGGACCGATGCGCCGCTGGGCACTTTGACCTTGGCGACTTTGGGCGTGGACAGCGATTGGCGCAGCCGCACTGCTTGCTCGCCCTTCAGTATCGGGCGCGCCTGGGGCGTCAGCACCAGGGTATTGAAAGCCTGTACATCGACCATAACGGCGCCCAGCGCCAACAATTGACGCAACACGCCGCGCAATTGCAGCTCGGTCAAAGCTTGGCCTACGCCGAAAGTGCTCAAGCTTTCATGGCCGTGTTGCAGCACTTTTTCGCTACGCTTGCCGCGCACAACGTCCATCAAGTGCCCGGCACCAAAGCTGATACCGCTGCGTTGCTGGATTCGGTAGATGGTGGACAGCAGCATTTGCGCCGCCTCGCTGCCGTCCCACACCGCGGGCGGGTGCAGGCAGTTGTCGCAATTGCCGCAGGCTGAGCTAGCCTGGCCGAAGTAGGCCAGCAAGCGAACCCGCCTGCAATCAGTGGCCTCGGCCAGACCTAAAAGCGCCTCTAACTTGCCGCGCATGACCTGCTTAAAGTCCTCTTCCGCCGGGCCTTCGTCAATCATGCGGCGCTGGTTCACCACGTCTTGCAGGCCGTAGCACATCCAGGCGTTGGCGCTCAGGCCATCGCGCCCGGCGCGCCCGGTTTCTTGGTAATAGCCTTCGATGTTTTTGGGCATGTCCAGATGGGCCACAAAGCGCACATCGGGTTTGTCAATGCCCATGCCAAAGGCAATCGTCGCCACCATCACCATGCCCTCGTCGCGCAAAAAACGGTCCTGGTGTGTTTGGCGTACTTTGCTGTCAAGACCGGCGTGGTAGGGCAAGGCTTTGATACCGGCCTGGCTCAGCATGTCGGCAATGTCCTCTACTTTTCTGCGCGACTGGCAATACACAATGCCTGCATCGCCCGCGTGTTCGCGCTCGATGAAGCGCAGCAATTGCGTGCTGCCTTCGCGTTTCTCCACAATCGTATAGCGGATATTGGGCCGGTCAAAGCTGCTGATAAAAGCGCGCGCTTGCTCTAGTTGCAAACGCTCCAGCACATCGGCGCGCGTCAGGTCATCGGCAGTCGCCGTCAAAGCCATGCGCGGCACGCCGGGGTAGCGTTCGTGCAATACGGTTAACGCCCGGTATTCGGGCCTAAAGTCGTGGCCCCATTGGCTCACGCAGTGCGCCTCGTCGATGGCAAACAAACTCAGTTGACCGCGTTCGAACAGCGAATCGAGTTGCGCTAAAAAACGCGGTGTGGTCACACGTTCGGGGGCCGCGTACAGGAGCGTCACATCCCCGCGCAATAGGCGCTGTTCCACCTGATGGGCCTCTTCGCCTGATAGCGTGGAATTGAGAAAAGCAGCGCTAACGCCCGCTTCATGCAGTGCGCCCACCTGGTCGTGCATCAAAGCGATCAGCGGTGAAATTACCACCGTGATGCCATGCCCGGCACGCTGGCGTGCAATCGCTGGAATTTGGTAACACAGCGATTTGCCGCCACCCGTGGGCATCAACACCAGCGCGTCGCCGCCGCCGCCTACATGCTCAATGATGGCTTGCTGAGGGCCGCGAAAAGAGTCGTAGCCAAATACTTCTTGCAGGATGCTCAGATAAGACAAAGGGGCTGCCGCTGGTGAATTAAAAATTAAAAAGAACTAGGTAAAACAAGCTGGAAACAGCACGAGCCTGCAAGCAAGGTCATCGCGAGGAGCACAGCGACGCGGCGATCTATAAGTAGTTGATAGGCAAGCAAAATTGGATTGCTTCGCCGCGCTCGCAATGACGGATTTGGACCGACGTAGACCTCCTCTAGCGCGAATCCGCAAGGCGCTGAGTCTTGGCTCTTTTGCATCACGCCGGTTTCTTTTCTGCTGCTGCGGCCGCACGCGCTGCAAACTCGGCGCGCAATGCACGCAGCTTTTCACGCGGGTCTTCTTTGATGGTAGCTTTGTCCAAGGCCATCTCGGCGATAAAGCGGCTCGGTTGCGCGGCAATCGTGTCGCGTCCTTTTTTGCGCCGCCGCGTCCAGCTCACGGACAAGGTGCGCTGCGCTCGGGTAATGCCCACGTACATCAAACGCCGCTCTTCTTGCAAACGCGTCACCAGGTCCGCGTTCGCAAGCGCAGCGGCGGCATCGACCGGCGCCTCATCACCTGCTTTATCCGCGCTGGCTTTGCCTGCCTCTTCCATCTTGAAAGGCAGCATGCCCTCGGTCACGCCCACCAGCATCACATGCGGCCACTCCAAGCCTTTGGCCGCGTGCAGTGTGGATAGCGTCACCACGTTTTGGTCTTTTTCACGTTCGGTCAAAGTAGATAAAAGCGCGATGTTTTGCGCCACGTCCAGCAGGTTTTTACTGGCACGCTGCGTGATCAAGATGTCGTCGTCCATCTGCCCGCCGCAGCGCTGCGCCATCCAGTCGCAAAACTCCATCACATTGGTCCACTTGACGGCGGCAATTTGCGGGCTGTCTTCGGTGTCGTACAAATGCTTTTCGTAGGCAATATCACTCAACCAAGCTTTGAGAAACAGCAAGGCGTTTTCCGCGCCTTCGGTGTGCCTGGCCCGAAATTGCAAATCGTTCACTGCGCGGCCAAACTCGTGCAAACTGCCTACCGCGCGGCTGGATAAAACCGAACCCAGCGACGATGAAAACAAGGCCTCAAACAAACTCAGCTTGTAACGGCTGGCAAACGTGCCCAGGCTACCCAAAGTTTGGTGGCCTATGCCGCGCTTAGGCGTGGTGACGGCGCGCAAGAAGGCCGGGTCATCATCGTTATTGGCCCACAGGCGCAACCAGGCACACAGATCGCGAATTTCAGCGCGCTCAAAAAAACTTTGCCCGCCAGATACCTTGTACGTAATGCCCGCTTTGCGCAGCGCTTTTTCAAAAGGCCGGGCCTGGTGGTTGGCGCGGTAGAGCACCGCAAAGTCGCGTAGCTCTTTAAATTGCAGGCCCGCTTGCGCCAGCGTCCCCTCGGCGCGCAAACTCTGGATGCGTGCTACCACGCGTTCGGCCTCATGGTCTTCGCTATCGGCATCGACCACGCGCACTGGCTCGCCCTCGCCCAAGTCGCTCCATAGGTTTTTGGGGAACAACTTGGGGTTGGCCGCAATGACATTATTAGCGGCACGCAAGATGGCGGCGGTAGAGCGGTAGTTTTGCTCCAGCTTGATTACCTTAAGCGCCGGAAAATCCTGCGGCAGCAAACGCAGATTGTCCAGCGTGGCACCGCGCCAGCCGTAAATGCTTTGATCGTCATCGCCCACCGCGGTAAAGCGCGCCGCATCGCGCCCCGGCGCCAGGCTGCCATCGGGCTCGCAACCGACCAACAACTTGAGCATGGCGTATTGCGTGGCATTGGTGTCCTGGTATTCATCCACGAGTACATGCCCGGCAAAAGCTTGCCATTGGGCGCGCACCTCGGGGTATTCGCGCAAGAGTTTGAGCGGCAGGCTGATCAAATCATCAAAGTCCACGCTTTGGTAAGCGCTCAAGCGCTCTTCATAGCGTCCCATGATGACGGCGGCCTGGCGCTGGTCTTCATCGGCGGCCTGCGCCAAGGCTTGCGCGGCGTTGAGGCCCGCGCTTTTCCAGGCGCTGATCGTCCATTGCCAGTTGCGCGCGGTAGCAGAGTCGGTGCTACCACCGGCGTCTTTCAAGATGCTGGTGACATCCGAGGTGTCCAAAATGCTGAAGTGGGGTTTGAGCCCCAACACCGATCCATGGGTGCGCAACATACGCACGCCCAGCGCATGAAAGGTGCAGATCAATACCTCCTGCGCGGCTTTGCCAATCAGGGTTTTGGCACGTTCGCGCATCTCGGCGGCGGCTTTGTTGGTAAAGGTAATCGCAGCAATTTTTTGTGCCGGCATGCCTACTTGAATCAGGCGTGCGATTTTGTGCGTGATCACGCGGGTCTTGCCCGAACCGGCACCAGCGAGCACCAGGCAGGGGCCGTGCATAAAGTTCACCGCCTCTTGCTGGGCGGTGTTCATAGCGTTGTGGGGGGAAGACATGCGCGAGGCGTCGGCAAAGGCCGGTAATAGGCAAACTCAAAAGGCCGCGCATCTTAACGGCAGGCCGCGCGTGCATTTGCCTTGACAATCGGGGCATGCTGGAAATCTTTGAAGTTACCTTTCCGTTTTTTGCTTTGGTTTTATGCGGTTACACCGCCGCCAGGCGCCAGATGCTGCCCTTGGTCGCAATCCCCGGCCTTAATTCCTTTGTGCTGTT
>CAMBNY010000069.1 GCA_945869165.1 Comamonas sp. lk
CGCATCGTTTACCCATCCTGGCGAACAAACTCGCACCGTAACCTCCCGCACCAACACCCCTATCCAGCCCAAAAAAACCAAATTGGCTGTTCAAGCTCCCCTTCACCCCCCGAGGGGGTGAAGGGGCGGGGGGGAAGCGGGGGACAAGACAGCGGGGGAAAAAAGAAGTCCCGCCAGGGCTCATAAAAGACTGCATAGGATGCGCCGCAAAGCAAAAAGCTTCAACGTGCCACAGCCGTAGGCTTCAAAGCCTCAGCCCGCAAAGCCATAGGCGCAAAGTTCGCATTAAACGCCGGGCGTTTGATATACCGCCCCACTCCCCGCTCTGCCCGCAAATCGCCTTGCACAAACACCAGCTTGCCCTGGCTCACGGTATGGGTGGGAACGCCACGTACCGTGCGGCCTTCGAAGATGTTGAAGTCGCCTTTGCTGAACTGGGTTTTGACCGACAAAGTTTTGCTGCCTTCTGGGTCCCAAACTACCAAGTCGGCGTCGGCGCCTACCGACACGTTGCCTTTTTGCGGGTAGATATTGAACAGCTTGGCGGTATTGGCTGAGGTGATGGCGACAAACTCGGAAGGTGTCAGGCGGCCCGTATTCACACCGGCGTCCCAGATGACGGCCAGGCGTTCTTCTACGCCGCCGCAGCCGTTGGGGATCTTGGCGAAGTTGTCTTTGCCGGCGGCTTTTTGTGCTGCGCAAAAAGTGCAGTGGTCGGTGGCGGTGGTGTGCAGATTGCCCGATTGCAGGCCGCGCCATAAAAATTCTTGGTTGCCTTTGGGGCGGAAGGGCGGGCTCATGACGTAACCGGCAGCGGTAGCAAAGTCCGGGTGGCGGTAAACGCTGTCATCAATCACCAAATGGCCGGCTAGCACTTCGCCGTACACACGCTGTCCGCGTGCACGGGCGCGGGCGATGGCTTCTGCCGCTTCGATGCACGAAACGTGCACTACATAGATGGGCACATTGAGCACATCGGCAATAGCAATGGCGCGGTTGGCCGCTTCGCCTTCGACCATGGGCGGGCGCGAGAGCGGGTGGCCTTCGGGGCCCATGATGCCCATGTCGGCCACGGTTTGTTGTAGCAGATAAACCAGTTCTCCGTTCTCCGCATGCACGGTGGGCATGGCGCCTAGTTCCAGACTGCGTTTGAAGCTGTTGACCAGCGTTTCGTCGTCGCACATGATGGCGTTTTTGTAGGCCATGAAGTGCTTGAAGCTGTTGATGCCTTCCTCGTTGACCAAGGTGCCCATGTCTTTGCGCACTTGCTCGCTCCACCAGGTGATGGCCACGTGAAAGCTGTAGTCGCCGGCGGCTTTTTCGGCCCAGCCGCGCCATTTTTTGTAGGCCTCGAGGATGTTTTCTTGCGGGTCGGGGATGACGAAATCGATGATGGTGGTGGTGCCCCCGGCCATGCCTGCGGCGGTGCCGGTGAAGAAGTCGTCCATGGTGACCGTGCCCATAAACGGCAGTTGCATGTGGGTGTGCGGGTCGATGCCGCCGGGCATGACGTACTGGCCGCCTGCATCCACCACGGTGGCACCCGCCGGGGTGGCCAGGCCTTCGCCGACGGCCACAATCTTGCCGTCTTGGGTGACGACATCGGCGCGGAATTGGCGGTCGGCATTGACAACGGTGCCGCCTCGGATATGCAGTGAGCTCATGGGTAAAAGTCCTTCAACGTGGGTAGTGGTGAGGGGTTGTAACGCGTGCTGTGGCCCATTGTGGACTAAGCCGCAGCGCGCATGGGGTTATTGGGGTGGGTGGTCCAGTCGCCATGGCCGCCGGTGACCACGGTGCCGGTGCGCAGGTCGGTTTCGCCGGGCGCCAGGTCGCGCAGGGTGATGCACTCGGGCACCGGGCAGGCGACCACACACAGGTTGCAGCCCACGCATTCGTCTTCTTGCACTTCAAAGTAGCGCTTGCCGTCTTTGCTGGCGGTAATGGCCTGGTGCGAGGTGTCTTCGCAGGCGATGTGGCAGCGCCCGCACTGGATGCAACTGTCTTGGTTAATGACGGCTTTGGTGATGTGTTGCAGGTTCAGGAACTGCCAGGCCGAGACGGTGGGCAGCGCTTTGCCGACGATTTCGGAGACGCTGCTAAAGCCTTTGTCGTCCATGTAATTGGACAAGCCGCTGTGCATTTCCTGCACGATCTTGAAGCCATAGACCATGGCGGCGGTGCACACCTGCACATTGCCCGCGCCCAGGGCCAGGTAGTCCAGCGCGTCGCGCCAGGTGCCTACGCCGCCGATGCCGCTGATGGGCAGGCCCGCAGTTTCCTTGTCCCGGGCGATTTCGGCCACCATGTTCAAGGCAATCGGTTTGACCGCCGGGCCGCAGTAGCCGCCGTGCGAGCCCATGCGGCCGGTGGACGGACTCATGGCCAAGGTGTCCGGGTCCACGCCCATGATGGAATTGATGGTATTGATGAGCGATACCGCATCGGCCCCGCCTTTTTTGGCGGCGCGCGCCGGGTTGCGGATGTCGGTGATATTGGGTGTGAGCTTCACGATAACTGGCAGCTTGCTGTATTGCTTGCACCATGCGGTGACCATTTCGATGTACTCGGGCACCTGGCCCACCGCCGCGCCCATGCCGCGCTCGCTCATACCGTGCGGGCAGCCGAAGTTCAGCTCCACGCCGTCCGCGCCCGTGTCTTCTACCAGCGGCAAGATAGATTTCCAGGCCTGTTCTTCGCAGGGCACCATGAGGGACACCACCATGGCGCGGTCCGGCCAGTTGCGCTTGACCTCTTTGATCTCGCGCAGGTTCAGGTGCAGGTCGCGGTCGGTGATGAGCTCGATATTGTTAAAACCAATCAGGCGCCTATCAGGCGTATGCAGCGCGCCGTAGCGTGGGCCGCTGACGTTGACGATGGGCGGGCCTTCTTCGCCCAAAGTTTTCCAAACCACGCCGCCCCAACCGGCTTCGAAAGCGCGGTTGACGTTATAGGCTTTGTCGGTCGGTGGCGCAGAGGCCAGCCAAAAGGGGTTGGGGCTGCGGATGCCTGCAAATACGGTGCTGAGGTCGGCCATGGTGTGTGTTCTCCGAATAAGGTAGCGGGGGCCGCTTTAAGCGGCGACCAGGGTGGCATGGATGGCGCGCGCGGCGACTTTGCCGTGCTCCACGGCTTCGACGGTTAGGTCGCGCCCACCGGCGCGGCAGTCACCACCGGCCCAGACTTTGGGATGCGAGGTCTGGCCCTGGGCGTCGGTACGTATGCGCCCGGACTGCAGTTCGAGCGCGCTGCCCAGGGGCTGGGCCACCATGGTTTGGCCGATGGCTTTGAGCACTACGTCCGCTGCCACCACAAAGCGCTCACCACCGGTTTGCAATGTGCCGCCCACGATCTGCGTGCGCTCAAACTCGACGCCGCTGACCTGGCCGTTTTCGCTCAGCACTTGCACCGGGCTGGCCCAATGTTGGATGTGGACGCCGTTTTCCAGCGCCCAGGCTTGCTCGTGGCCGGATGCGCCCATATCGGCACTGCCACGGCGATAGACCATGGTGACGCTTTGCGCGCCCAGCTTGCGCGACTGCACGGCGGCATCGACCGCGGTCATGCCGCCTCCGATAACCACCACGCGCCGACCCACCGGCACCTGGGCCCAGTCCTGTGCCTGGCGCAGCTCGGCAATAAAGTCCACCGCATTGCGCAGGCCGCTGGCCTGGGGTTCGGATATGCCAATGCTGTTAACCCCGCCCAGGCCCAGGCCTAAAAACACAGCGTCAAATTCGGCGGCCAGCCCATCGAGGTGCACTTCGCGCCCCAAGGCGGTGCCGTGGCGCACCGTTATGCCGCCAATCGAGAGCAGCCATTGCACTTCTTTTTGCGCAAAGTCGTCCACGGTTTTGTAAGTGGCCAGTCCGTATTCATTGAGGCCGCCGAGTTTGGGCTGCGCGTCCATGAGCACCACCTCGTGGCCCAAACGCGCCAGGCCGTGGGCGCAGGCCAGGCCGGCGGGGCCAGCGCCGACCACGGCGACGCGCTTGCCCGTGGGTGCGGCGCGGGTGAACAAGGGCTTGCCGGGGTGGGCCATCAGGTGGTCGGTGGCGTAGCGCTGTAGTTGGCCGATTTCTACCGGCTTGTCCTCTTGGGTATTGCGCACGCAGGCTTGCTCGCACAGCACTTCGGTGGGGCACACGCGGGCGCACATGCCGCCCAGCGGGTTGGCCTCCAAAATGGTGTGCGCCGCACCGCGCAGATTGCCATCGGCAATGCGCTGGATAAAGCTGGGCACGTCAATGCCAGTGGGGCAGGCGGTCTGGCAGGGCGCGTCGTAACAGTAGTAGCAGCGGTCGGCTTCGACGCGGGCTTGCGCTAGGTTCATGGGCGGGTGGGCGTCGCAAAAATTGCGCGCCAGGTCCGCGCCGCTAAGGCGTCCGGCGGCAATGCCGGGGGTGGAGCTGTCTGTGTGCATAGTGGCTGATCCGGTTACAGGTTTTCCATCCAAGGCCGCGCCTCTGGGCTGTTGAACCCAGAGCTTTGCGCGACCGGGTGTATTTAAATGGGGAAAATTTGTTTTACCAATTGGTAAAAACCCTAGCGATTTAGTGAGCAAGAGCCATACCAATGGTGAAACAATGCAGGCATGAAACCTATCAAGTTCAGCGTCGCGCGGGAAAAATTGGAGCAGGACATTCTGGACGCCGCCAAACGCCTGTTCGCTCAGCGCGGCTATGGCGGCGTGTCTTTGGACCATATCGCCAAGGCGGTGGGGGCATCCAAGCAAAACCTGCTGTATTACTTCCCCAGTAAAGAGGCGCTGTACCGGCGTGTGCTGCACGGGGTGTTGGACGTATGGCTCTCGTATATGGACGCCCTGAGCCAGCGCCCCGATGACCCGGAACAGGCCTTACGCGAGTACATCGCAGGAAAATTGCGCTTTTCGCGCGAGCACCCGGACGACTCGCGCGTCTACGCCAACGAAGTGATCTCTGGAGCGCCTATCTTTGCGGCCGAGATTGCCGAGCGGGTGATTCCTTCGGTGCAGGCCGATGTCGCCATCTTCAACCGTTGGGCCGAGTGCGGCCTGTGCCGCCAAGTGGATGGCCGCCACCTGATGGTGCTGCTATGGGCGTCCACCCAGGTCTATGCTGACTGGAGTAGCCAGATCAGTCTGGTGCTGGGCAAGCAAGAACTCGACGAGGCCGACTTTGCAGCGGCCGAGAGCTTGATTGTCGATATGGTACTGCGCACGGTTTTGTTGCCGAGCCGCCCAGACCACGGCGACGCCACGCCATAAGCGGATCGCCGAGCAAAGGGCGCGGCTCAATCGGGAGTCGTGGCCTTGTTAACCGTTCGGTACGGGGCAGTATGTCCAATGCTTGAGGAATAGGTGCGACTAAGCACCTGATCGACAAAAACCCATTCCCCCTTGGCTTGGGCAGCGGTAAAGGTCATTTTTAAGTACCCACGACGGTAAGAGTCCATCCAGCGAAGGTCATCGACGATGTTTTCAAACAAGTACTTGACTTGCGCGGGTGTAAACGTGGACAAGTACTCCTCAAATCCACCTGAGGAAACGCCGGGTGTGGCGAACTCTTCTCCGACTTTCACGTTGGCCAACAATGGATTGGCAAGTCCCATCAGCGTCAGGTCACTGTGCCATGCGTTGTGCGTGTCACCAGCCAAGGAAATTAGTTTCTTGTTTAACTGCAGCGCTGTCGCCAGAATGGTTTCGCGCGCCACAATATACCCATCCCAAGCATCCAAGTTGTAGCCCAGTTTAGGGTTCTTCGTAAGGTCTAATAAATCAGTTTCAACTTGGGTGAGCGAGAGACTGGCAGCTCTTTTTCCCTTTGCAGTCAAATATGCAGTGATGGCGGCCAATCCATCTGCCTGTGCGTTCGGATCGCGCGAATCGCCATTGAGTTTAGTTAGCACTGACGCGGGAGACTCCATCCGCCCCATCAGCACCTGCTGGCCCAAGACTTGCCAAGTCGCCTGGGATGCACCCATTTGTTGTTGTAACCAAGCCAGCTGAGTTGCCCCCAGCATCTGGCGATCATCACGTCTGTATTCTGCATAAGCGCTGGCTTGTTTGTCAGGACCTGCTAAGCCGGCAAGCTCTGTGATGGCGATCTGTTTGTCACGCGCGACATTACGAGTTTCCAGCATGTGCAGGCTGACCAAATTCCCGAAGTTAAAGCTTCGGTAAATCTTCATTTTGTCCGCGCCGGTTCGAATCGGCATCCACTCGTGGTAAGCCTGCAAGGCCGCTGTGCGACGAGCAACATAATCCCCGTCGGTGGCAGGATCATGGGCTTGCGCGCCATCTTTATAGTTATCGTTCGAGACCTCGTGGTCATCCCAGCCAGCGATCAAAGGCATTTTGGCGTGAAAAACTTTTGAATCGGGATCCGATTTGTAAAGCGCATGGCGTTTGCGGTAGTCGTCCAGGGTCAAAATTTCTTTGGCGTGATTGGCATATCGATTGAGATTGAGGATCACTGGGTCGGTCGGGGCGCTACCGGTGCCGTATTCGTAGATGTAATCGCCTAAATGAATGGCAAAGTCCGAATCGCGCTTGGCGGCTTCGGCGTAGGCATTGAAATAGCCCAGCGGATAGTCGGCGCATGAGAAAACCGAAAAAGTAACCTCTGTGGCACTGGCAGCAGGTAGGGTACGTGCTTGGCCAACCGCCGAGATGCTGCGCCCACGATAGAAGCGATAAAAGTAGTTTTTCCCGGCTGCCAAGCCGGTTGCATCCACCTTGGCCGTTAAGCCAGTATCTGCGCTCGCGATGACTTCCCCTGAGGTGACGACAGAGGTGAATGCCGCGTCATTGGCAACCTCGTAGGCGATGCTGACCGGATCCTCACGGCCTTGATATTTAGCATGCGTCCAAAGGATGATGCGATCGTTTTGGGGATCTCCACTTGCAACCCCGTAATTGAATTCAATTGGGAGTGGGTCGCCACCACCACATCCAGAAAGCACGCCTCCAGCGGCTACAACGGCTGACACGGACGAAACCCTGACGATGAATTCTCTGCGGCTGAGTGCTTTGGTTTCAGGAGATGACTCAATTTTCATAAAAATCCGTTAAAAGTTAATAAATGATCGGAATTGTGAATATCAATAAGGTGTTACGCCTAGGTGAATTTTTTAAGTCAATATGGCGTACCGCAAAAAGCGGGTCAGGGTGTCTGCTCTGAAAAGTGCGCCGACCCTCTGCTTGCGCTGTCATTTAGATACGCTACATTTCAAAATTTTTAGGAGCACCTTATGGGACTTTTCGACGCTTTCAAAACTACGCCCCCCGCACTGACACCACGTTTAACGCTGGCTGTTGGTCTGCTGTTTATGGTGGGCGCGGACGGTCAAGTCGAACAGGAAGAGATTGGACAGCTGCGCTCGGTGGTTGGTGGCGACCAGGAGTTGATTCAAACTGCATTGAAATACCTGCGCAGCGTGAAATACGAACAATTTTTGTCTGATGCTGCAGCCCTGCTCAATACCGATCAAAAGCTTTGCCTTTTAATCAACATGGCAGACTCCTTGTTATCGGACGGTCGTGCGGAGCTCTCTGAACAGCAAGTTTTCGGCAAGGCCTTGGCACAGTTTGGCTTTTCCGAAGAGGCGTTTAAGGGCTACTTTGACACCATTTCGCTGAAAAACAATCGGTCGATTTTTTAAAGTCCGGAGCCAATAGCGCCGGCTGGGCTGTTGTCGGTTTGCCGCTTGAGCACCAGTACATTGCGATCGCCCTTGCCCGTCAACCTTTTCAGTAGTAGCCGATAGGTATCCACATCAAAGGCCAGCGCCTGGCGGGTTTGCAGGGCGGCTTGCAGTTCTTCTTCGTTATGCGCCGTGGCCAGGTGACACCATTGTTCAAACAAATGTATATCGGTGCGACCGCTTCGGGCGTCGTATTCGCGTATGCCTATGGGCCCGGCAAACGGCCAGGCTTGTAGTTGTTCGCCCGTCAAGGCCAGTTGCAAACGCAGGCGATGCACGCTGGGACTTTCGCGGCCTGCGCATACGCCTTTGCATTTGCCGATCTGGCTGGCAAAGCAGGCGCCTTTGCCGGATTCCAAACCCAGTCGTTGCGGACACAAGCTATGCGTTTCGCAGAGCGTGCGCAGCGTATCGAGTGCCTGGCGTTTAGAACGGAAGGTGCCGTACAAACTGCTGAAAGCGGCGGCATCCATGTCGTCTAGGCCTACCAGCGCGAGAAGGGGTTTGGCATCGGCTGATTCAGCCAGCTGCCAGGCTTGCAAGCCGCGCGTGCGGCGCAGTTGACGGTTGTGTATCGGCTGGCGCTCTTTTACCCAGCGCGATTCGAGTAATAGCGCACCTAGTTCGCCTGCGGTTTCCTGCCATTCAATGCGCCTTATCTCTTGCAGTATCCGCATCTCGCGCGCTTGCCGGGTAGAGGCCTGAAAGTGCGATAACACACGGGTTCGCATGTTGATGCTTTTGCCGATGTACAGCGGTATGGCACCCTCGCCGTAAAACACGTAGACACCGGGCCGATCCGGCACATCGGCTATGGGCGTTTCTAATTGCGGCGGTACGCTGGCGCTGCCTTGCAGCAAAGCGGTGGCCTCGCGCTCTAACACTTCAGAGCCCAACTCGGTGCGCGCCACTTGCAAAAATCCCAGTACTAATTCGACATCGCCCATAGCACGGTGGCGCGCCAAGGTGTGCAAGCCGTGGCGCTGGGAGATGGCATCCAGCCCATGCCCTTTATGCGCCGGGTAGAGCTTGCGCGACAGGCGCACGGTACACAGGGTTTTGACCTTCAAGGGCTTGTCCATCCGCTCGAGCGCGTGCAACACAAAGCCATGGTCAAAGCGCACGTTATGCGCGACGAACACCGCGCCGTCCAAGAGTTCGAGCAAGCGGCTAGCGACGTCTTCGAAATACGGTGCGTCCTGCACCATGGCGTCGCTGATGCCCGTCAGGCTTTGGATATAGGGCGGTATGCGCACGCCGGGGTTAACCAAGCTGCTCCAGCGCGCCACCTCCACGCCGTGTTCTACCCGCACGGCAGCGATTTCGGTAATGCGGTCTTGCTGCGCATTGCCGCCAGTGGTTTCCAGGTCGATGACGACAAAACAGGGCAACATGCCGGGGCTGGCTTTCAGCAAAAAATCAGCGCCAGCCAGGCCGGTTCGTCAATGATGTTGAGCGCGGCATAAATGCCAAAGCGATAGACCCAGGCATGCAGTAGTTCACGCCGCTCGGGCCAGGGCGCGTATCTAAATTGGCGCAATGCAAGCAGCACCGGCGGCTGCGCACGGGCGTGCATTAAATGTCCAAGGCGTGAAAGCCGAAGTGCCCCGCACGCCGGTCTGCAAAGAAGTGTTCCAACGTTTCCTTGACGGTGCGAAAAGCGATCTCATCCCAGGGGATGTCGGCTTCGTCAAACAACAGGGCCTCTTGGGTTTCGGTGCCCGGCGCAAACTCGGGGCTGAGCAAAGTGGCGCGGTAAAACAAGTGCACCTGGCCTACGCGCGCCACATTAATCAGGGAGAACAGTGCTTGCATTTCAAACTGCGCGCCGGCTTCCTCAACGGTCTC
>CAMBNY010000070.1 GCA_945869165.1 Comamonas sp. lk
AGCAGCAATACACCGACGCGGTCTTGCGTGATGCCAAATATCTGCTGGTCCGCCCGGTAGCTGGTTTTGAATTGGCCGTTTTCTCTGTAAAACATGGTGTGTTCCTTCAGACGCGGTCAATAATTTTTTCGCCGAACAGGCCTTGCGGACGGAACAGCAAGACGATCAGCGCCAACACATAGGCAAACCAGATTTCGATGCCGCCGCCCACATAAGGCCCGAGAAAAACTTCGGAGAGCTTTTCGCCGACACCAATAATCAAGCCACCCAAAATCGCACCGGGCACCGAGGTCAGCCCGCCCAAAATCACCACCGGCAGCGCGCGCATGGCGACCGTGGACAAGGTAAATTGCACGCCCAGCTTGCTACCCCAGATCATGCCGGCCACCAAGGCTACGACACCGGCCACACACCACACCACCACCCAGATACGGTCTAGCGGAATACCGATGGATTGCGCCGCCTGGTGGTCATCGGCCACCGCGCGCAGAGCGCGGCCAGTCGATGTTTTTTGGAAAAACAGGGTCAGCAAAATCACCAGGCCCGCTGCAATCGCGGCAGCAATCAGGTCTTCTTTGTTTATCAAAATGCCACCGGGAAAAGTGGACTCAAAGGCCATGATCGGCTCTTTGGGCATGCCAATGTCGATTTTGTAAATATCACTACCAAAAATCGTCTGTCCGACGCCGTCGAGCAAATAGGCAATACCCAGGGTCGCCATCAAAAGCGTTGTGCCTTCCTGGTTCACCAAATGGCGCAGCACAAAGCGCTCCACCGTCCAGGCCACCACAAACATCACCACCCCGGCCAAGATAAAGGCGATCGACGTGGTGACCAAGCGGTTGTCGGTGATGCCGGTCCACAACGGTACCCATTCAGCAAAACGCGCCATCGCCAGGGCCGCGAACAAAACCATCGCGCCCTGGGCGAAATTGAACACCCCCGAGGCTTTGTAAATAAGCACAAAGCCCAGCGCCACCAGGGAATACAGCATGCCAGCCATCAGGCCGCCAAGCAAAGTTTCAAGAAAAAATCCCATGCTTACACACCTTCTCCAATTGCCCACACGCCACTTTTTTGCATTTTGTTTTGCATCGTCCTGCCCCGCCCTTAGTGGCTGGTGCCCAAATAAGCGCTGATCACATCCGGGTTGTTGCGCACTTCGTCGGGCGTACCGTCGCCGATTTTTTTGCCGTAGTCCAACACCACCACGCGGTCGCTAATGTCCATGACCACGCTCATGTCGTGCTCAATGAGCACTACGGTGGTACCAAACTCGTCGTTCACATCCAGCACAAAGCGGCACATGTCCTGCTTTTCTTCGACGTTCATACCGGCCATCGGTTCGTCGAGCAGCAAAACCTGCGGCTCCATCGCCAAGGCACGGCCCAGGTCCACCCGCTTTTGCAAACCATAGGGCAGCTGCCCAACCGGCGTTTTGCGGAAGGCTTGAATCTCCAGAAAATCAATAATGCGCTCCACCGCCTCGCGGTGCATGATCTCTTCGCGTTCGGCCGGGCCGATGCGCAGCGCCTGCAAAAAGATATTGCTTTTGATTTTCAGGTTGCGCCCGGACATCAGGTTGTCCAACACGCTCATACCTTTGAACAAAGCCAAGTTTTGAAAAGTGCGGGCAATACCCATGGTGGCCACATCGTGGCTGTCCATATGGCTAAAGGTTTTGCCCCGGAAGGTGATGGACCCATGTTGCGGCGTATAGACGCCATTGATGCAGTTGAGCATCGAGCTCTTACCCGCACCATTGGGGCCGATGATGGCGCGGATTTCGTGCTCGCGCACGTCAAAGGAGATATCGGTCAGCGCCTTCACGCCACCAAAGGCTAGAGAAATATTGCTGACGTTCAGAATAACGTCGCCGATTTTTTTGCTCATGCTGCGGCCTTCACGGGGGCGAAGATCTTGGCATCCTCGATCTTTAAGGTGGCGCTTACGCTGCCGGTGCGCCCGTCTTCAAACTTCACCTGGGTCTCAATAAACTGCTCGCCAAGCCCTTGGTAGAGCGCATCGACCAGCACCTGGTATTTCTCGGCGATAAAGCCCCGACGCACTTTATTGGTACGTGTGAGTTCGCCGTCATCCGCGTCCAGTTCTTTGTGCAAGACCAAAAAACGGCTGACCTGGCTACCGGCCAGCAACGCGTCGCGGCTGAGGTCGGCATTGACTTGCTCCACACACTCTTTGATCAGTTCATAAACCTGGGGCTTTTGCGCCAGATCGGTGTAACCGGCATAGGGCAAATTACGCCGCTCGGCCCAATTGCCTACGGCATCAAAGTCGATATTGATCAGCACACAGACTTTTTCACGCCCGTCGCCGTACGCCACCACTTCTTTAATATGTTGGAAGAATTTGAGCTTGTTCTCTACGTACTTGGGCGCGAACATGGCCCCGTCAAATGCGCCACCGCGCACCCGGCCTACGTCTTTGACGCGGTCGATAATTTTCAGGTGCCCTTGCGCGTCGATAAAGCCGGCGTCATTGGTGTGGTACCAACCGTCGGCGCTTAAAACTTCGGCAGTAGCCTCGGGGTTTTTGTAATAGCCACGCAGCAGGCCCGGCGACTTCACCAAAATTTCACCGCTGTCATCCACCTTGATTTCCACGCCTTCGCAAGGCACGCCCACGGTATCGGCATGCGCCTGGTTATCGGGCTGCAAACAGACGAACACGGCAGTTTCGGTGGAACCATACAGCTGCTTGAGGTTCACACCAATCGAGCGATAAAAGCTAAACAAATCGGGCCCGATGGCCTCGCCAGCGGTATAGGCCACACGCACCCGGCTAAAACCCAGGTTGTTGCGCAGCGGGCCGTACACCAACAGATTGCCCAAGGCATACAAGGCGCGGTCCACCAAGGACACCTGCCCGCCGCTGCTCAGCACCGGCCCCACGCGCTTGGCCAATCGCATACACGCATGGAACAAGCTGCGCTTGATCGCAGAGGCGTCCTCCATGCGAATCATCACGCTGGTGAGCAAGCCTTCAAACACACGCGGCGGCGCAAAGTAATAGGTCGGGCCGATCTCTTTCAAGTCGATGGTGGAAGTGGCCGCCGACTCTGGGCAGTTCACCACATAGCCACAAGACAGCCACTGCGCATAACTGAATATGTTTTGACCAATCCAGGCCACTGGCATGTAGGCCAGTACTTCCTCGTGTTCCGTAAGGCGGTCAAAAGTGGCACCGGCGCGGGCGCGGTTGAGCAAGGTGTCGTGGCTGTGCACCACGCCTTTGGGGTTGCCGGTGGTGCCGGAGGTGAAAAACATGGCTGCCGTGTCGTCCGGCTTGACCTGGGCGATGGCGTCGGTAAAAAACGCAGGATGCGCTGCCGCATAAGCTTTGCCCGCTTCCTGCAAAGCGTCCATAGACAGCAGGCCGGGCTGGTCGTAATTGCGCAGGCCGCGCGGATCGTCGAAATAAATATGTGTCAGTTGCGGCGCGCTTTCGCGCACTTCCAAGAGCTTGTCGACCTGCTCCTGGTTTTCGGCAAAGGCAAAGCGCACTTGCGCATTGTTAATAGGGAATTCGCATTCGGCAGCCACTGCGTCCTGGTAAAGCGCTACCGGGATCGCGCCCAGCGATTGCACCGCTAGCATGGTCGCGTACAAACGCGGCCGATTGGCGCCCACCACCACCATATGCTCACCCCGGCGCAAACCGGCCTGGTGCAGCCCGGCGGCGAGTTGCTCGACCATGACCGCCAATTGGGACCATGTCAAGGTCTGCCAGATTCCGTATTCCTTTTCACGCATGGCTGGCGCATCGGGGCGCGCTTTGGCGTGCTGCATGAGCAATTGCACAAACGTTGTTTGCATCGAGAAAATCCTTCCGGTGTGCGCAACAGCCGCGGTCCAAGCGCGGAGCGTCATTTACAGACGATACTAAAAGGCCATTTGACGTTTTGTTGTCGTTTGAACGACAATTGGGCGAAATTCCACTAGGTGTTTTCCCTTCTCTTGCAGCTAGCTGACGAAAATCTCAGTCCTAAGCGCCTGAGTGGGACAAGACGCCGCCTTTTAATCAAAACCCACGATGATCCAAGAATCGGCGCTCCACGCCCGACGCAGACCCCTCACCGAAGCCGAGCTGGCGGCTATCCCTTGGATGCGTTTGCTGTCCGAGGATGAGCATCAGCGAGCCGCCACCGACCTCAAAGTCGCCGAGGCCGGGCCGGGTGAGTTTTTATGCCGCACCGGCAGGCCGGTCACCTATTGGTTTGGCGTGATCGACGGCTTGCTCAAAATGAGTACCGACAACGCGCAGGGCCAGACCATCACCTACACCGGTATTCCGCCGGGCGGCTGGTTTGGTGAAGGTACCGCCCTGAAACGCGAGGCCTACCGCTACAACATCCAAACGCTGCGCATAAGCCGCGTGGCCGGCTTGCATGTGGACACTTTTCATTGGTTGTTAGACCACTCCATCGCGTTTAATCGTTTTGTGATGAACCAGCTCAATGAACGCCTGGCTCAATTCATTGCAGCGCGCGAAATTGACCGCATGAACAACCCCGACGTGCGCGTAGCACGCAGTCTGGCCGCGCTGTTCAACCCGGTGCTCTACCCGGGTGTCGGGCAAGTTTTACGCATTACGCAACAAGAGTTGGCCTATCTGGTTGGGCTGTCGCGCCAACGCGTCAACGAAGCGCTCAATACTTTGCACGCACAGGGCTCCATCCGCGTGGAATATGGCGGCCTGCGGGTACTGGATCTGGCGGCGCTGCGTACGCCATCGACCATGCGCTAACTAAAAGGCGCAAATTCGAAAGCCAGGCCTTGCTGCCGCAAGCAAGGCCATACACTGGCGCCCTTATTTCACGTCCGCGCCAAGGAGGCACGCATGCTACGTTTCGGAATCCTATCGACTGCAAAAATCGGCCGCGAGCTGGTGGTTCCAGCCCTGCAGGATGCAGAAAACTGCGTGGTCCGTGCGGTAGCTAGCCGCGACTTGGGGCGCGCGCAGGCTTTTGCAGACCGCTTTGCCATTCCCCATGTCTTTAGCTCCTACCAGGAGATGCTCGATTCCGACGCGATTGATGCGGTTTATATACCCCTGCCTACCTCGCAGCATGTGGAGTGGAGCATTAAAGCCGCCGATGCCGGCAAACACGTTTTGTGCGAAAAACCGATTGCCTTGCACGCCGGGGCGATCGGCGAATTGATCGAGGCGCGCGAGCGCAACGGGGTTTTAATCTCTGAGGCCTTTATGGTCACTTACGCGCCGGTCTGGCGCAAAGTGCGCGAGCTGCTCAATAGCGGCGCTATCGGCAGGCTCAAGCATGTGCAAGGCTGCTTTAGCTACTTCAACCGCGACCCGGACAATATGCGCAACAAGCCCGAACTCGGCGGCGGCGGCCTGCCCGACATCGGCGTCTATCCCACCATCACCACCCGCTTTGTCACCAGCAAAGAAGCGCTGCGCGTGCAAGCCAGCACAGAGCGCGATCCGCAATTTGGCACCGATATTTATTCCTCGGTACGCGCTGATTTCGGCAGCTTTGAGCTGAGCTTTTACATTGCTACGCAGTTAGCAGCACGCCAGCTGATGGTGTTTCATGGCACCGAGGGGTTTATCGAAGTGAAATCTCCCTTCAATGCCGACCGCTGGGGCCCCGAAGAAATCGAACTAACCAACCAAAACCACGCGCACAGCCAAATATTTCGCTTCCAGGACAGCCGCCAGTACAAATGCCAGGTAGAAGCCTTCGCCCGCGCGGCTGGCGGGGCGATGGAAGAACACGTCACGCTAGAAAGTTCGCTGCACAACCAGCAAGTGATAGACGCGATTTACCGCGCCAGCGAACACCAAGGCTGGGAAACCGTTTAGGCAAGCCAGCTTCCTAGAATGCCGGCTTAAGTCCCCCTTTGGAAAGCCTGCATGCCCCTACCCCCGAAAACCCCTCAGCCTGCGGGCGGCATGCGCCGGGCTGCGCCGCCGCCGGCGCGCGCGCCGATACCCGCAGGCCTGAGCAATACTGCCGCGATAGGGCCAGACGGCAGCATGCGCCTGAACAAGCGCATGGCCGAGCTAGGAATGGCCTCACGCCGCGAAGCCGATGCCTGGATTGAAAAAGGCTGGGTCAAGGTCAATGGCCAAATCGCCGAAATGGGCATGCAAGTAGCTGCCGATGTGCGTATCGAAATAGACAAAGAAGCCAAAGGGCAGCAGGCCAAACAAGTGACGGTCTTGATCAACAAGCCGCTGGGCATTGTCAGCGGCCAGGCCGAGGACGGGCACAGCCCGGCCATCACCTTGGTAGCACCGCAAAACCGCTGGGCCGAGGACAACGCGCGCTTTTTCTTTCATCCCAGCCAATTGCGCAGCCTGGTGCCCGCCGGGCGCTTGGACATTGATTCCACAGGTCTCTTGGTACTCACGCAGGACGGACGCGTAGCACGCCAATTAATTGGCGAGGACCATGTGGTCGAGAAAGAATACCTGGTGCGCGTGGTCTACACCGGCGTGGAGAACCCGGCTGCGGCTACGGCAGCCTCAGCCACTTATGCCCCGCTGGCCAAACCCACACAACTGAGCCGTATCGATGACGATGACCCGGTCAGCAACGATGTGCAATCGGTCTTCCCCGCTGCCAAACTGCAATTGCTACGCCACGGGCTGAGTTTGGACGGGCAGGCACTCAAACATGCCAAAGTGGAATGGCAAAACCCCGAGCAACTGCGCTTTGTGTTGCACGAAGGAAAGAAACGCCAAATTCGGCGCATGTGCGAGCAAGTGGGCCTGAAGGTGGTGGGCCTCAAACGGGTGCGTATTGGCAAAGTCATGTTGGGCAATCTGCCAGTGGGCCAGTGGCGCTACCTGGCACCGCACGAACGCTTTTAAGCGCGCAAGCGGCGCTGCCTTGCGCGCAGCGGCCTTGTAATTGGACAGCTCGCCCATAATTGCGGGTTGCCCGGCTTTCGGGCATGGGCGCTTGGCGCGCCCCATCCGCAATTTTTGAGGCAATTTCACCCCTATGAGCAAGCAAACCCTGTCATTCCAGGCCGAAGTAGCGCAACTGCTGCATCTGGTCACCCATTCCCTGTATTCGAACAAAGAAATTTTTCTGCGCGAGCTGATCTCTAATGCGTCCGATGCCTGTGACAAGCTGCGCTTTGAGGCGATTAACAACAGCAGCCTCATGGCCGGCGACACCGAGCTGCAAGTCAAGGTCACGCTGGACAAAGACGCCAAGACGCTGACCATCACCGACAACGGCATCGGCATGTCGCAGCAAGAGGCCATCGACAACCTGGGCACGATTGCCAAGAGCGGCACCAAAGACTTTGTGAGCAAGTTGAGTGGCGACCAAAAGGTGGACTCGCAACTGATAGGCCAGTTCGGCGTGGGCTTTTATTCCGGCTTTATCGTGGCCGACAAAATCACCGTTGAAACACGCCGCGCTGGGGCGTCCGAGTCCGAGGGCGTGCGCTGGATCAGCGACGGCGGCGCCAGCGGTGGCGCGTTTGAGGTGGAAAGCATGAGCCGCGCTGCACGTGGCACCAGCGTCATCCTGCACCTGCGCGACGACGCAATGGACTATGTGCAAACCTGGAAGGTCAAGGGCATCATCAACAAATATTCGGACCACATCAGCCTGCCCATCCTCATGGAAAAAGAGGAATGGAAAGACGGCGAACTGATTGAGCCGAACGATGAAAAAGCCGGACGCCAGCCCGGCGGGATGGCCAAGACCGGCGAATGGGAAACCGTCAACAAAGCCAACGCCATTTGGGCGCGTGCCAAGAAAGACATCAGCCAAGAACAGTACGACGATTTCTACAAGCAAATCAGCCACGACTTTGAAGCCCCGCTAGCGCACACGCACAACCGCGTCGAAGGCAGCACCGAATACACGCAACTGCTCTACATCCCTGGCAAAGCGCCCATGGATTTGTACAACCGCGAAAAGACTGCTGGTATCAAGCTGTATGTGAAGCGCGTGTTCATCATGGACGAGGCCGAAGCGCTGATGCCCACCTACCTGCGCTTTGTCAAAGGCGTGGTGGACTCGGCGGACTTGCCGCTTAACGTCAGCCGCGAGCTGTTGCAGGAAAGCCGCGATGTCAAGGCCATCCGCGAGGGTTGCACCAAGCGCGTCCTGGGCATGCTGGAAGACCTGGCGAAAAACGACAAGCTGCCCGAGGCCAGCGCCGAGGGCGTGACCGATGTGGTCAGCGACGAAGACAAAGCCCTGGCGGGTAAATACACCCGCTTTTACAACGAGTTTGGCGCGGTGCTCAAAGAAGGTCTGGGAGAAGACTTTTCCAACAAAGACCGCATCGCCAAGCTACTGCGCTTTGCCTCCACGCAAAGCGATGCACTCAGCGTGTCCTTTGCTGATTACAAAGCCCGCATGAAGGAAGGCCAGGAGGCGATGTACTACATCACCGCCGACACCCTGGCGGCTGCGAAAAACAGCCCGCAGCTGGAAGTTTTCAAGAAAAAAGGCATTGAAGTGCTGCTCATGACCGACCGCGTGGACGAGTGGGCCTTGAACTATTTGAACGAATACGAGGGCACGCCGTTGCAAAGCGTAGCCAAGGGCGCTGTAGACCTGGGCAGCTTGCAGGACGAAGCCGAAAAGAAAGCCGCTGAAGACGCCGCCGAAACCTTCAAGCCCACGCTGGCCAAACTCAAAGAAGCGCTCAAAGACAAGGCCGAAGACGTGCGCGTCACGACCCGTTTGGTGGACAGCCCGGCTTGCTTGGTAGTACAAGACGACGGCATGAGCACCCAACTGGCGCGCATGCTCAAACAAGCAGGCCAGAAGGCGCCGGATGTCAAGCCGGTGCTGGAAGTCAATGCCGAGCATCCGCTAGTGAAAAAGCTCGATGGTTCGGTGCATTTCCACGACCTGGCGCACAT
>CAMBNY010000071.1 GCA_945869165.1 Comamonas sp. lk
CTTTCCATGTCTACCCCAGGACCTAGTTGTAAGCCCATCTGAAGGAAATAACCCATGCTCCGCCCGCTCTCTTTCGTGGCAGTCGCAGTCACCGCATTGGCCCTGGCCGCCTGCGGTAAAAACCAAGGCATAGGCGGCGCCAGCAGCGATGCTAGCCCCAGCACGCAGAAGGAAAATACCACCTTTGCTCAGGCCATAGCCGCTGCTTCAGGGCAAGACTTTGAAGATGCCAAACGCGGCCTGATTGCGCGGCCTACGGGCAAGATACTGGCAGCCGACGGCAGCGTCTTGCGCGACTTTGCAGCCTATGATTTTTTGCAGGGCGCCGCGCCCGATACCGTTAACCCCAGCTTGTGGCGCCATGCCCAGCTCAACGCGAATATTGGCCTTTACAAGGTGATGGACGGCGTGTACCAGTTACGCGGTTTTGACATTGCCAACATCACCCTCATCGAAGGCAAGACCGGCTGGATCGTGGTCGATGCGCTCACCTCGCGCGAGTCCGCAACAGCGGCCATGGCGTTTGCCGAGCAGCACTTGGGCAAAAAGCCGGTGACTGGCTTGGTGATGACGCATGCGCATGCCGACCACTTTGGCGGCGCGCTGGGCGTCTTGTCCCAGCAAGATGCGGCGCAGCGCAAAGTGCCCATCGTGGCCCCTGCCGGTTTTATGGAAGAGGCCACCAGCGAAAACGTGCTGGTGGGTACGGCCATGGGGCGGCGCTCGGTGTACCAGTTTGGGCGTGACCTGCCGCGCAGCGCCAAAGGCAATGTGGACACGGGGTTGGGTAAGGATGTGATCTACGGCAGCATCGGCATCTTGACGCCGACTTGGTTGATCTACCAAGCCAAGCAGTCCATGCAAATTGATGGCGTGGACTTTGTATTTCACAACGTGCCTAACGCGGAATGTCCTGCGGAGTTGAGCTTCTCTATACCTTCCAAAAAGCTGTACGACGGCGCAGAAAACCTGTCGCAAACCATGCACAACCTACTGCCCATACGCGGCGCCAAAGTGCGCGACGCTTTGCGCTGGGCCACTTACATGGAACAGGCTTTGGAGCAAACGCGCGAGGCTGAGGTGTATATCGCTTCGCACCACTGGCCTATTTGGGGCAATGCCAATATCCAGCAGTTCATCACCATGCACCGCGATGTTTATAAATACACGCACGACCAAACCGTGCGCCTGATGAACGCGGGCTACACGCCCTCAGAGATTGCCGACAAAGTGCAGCTACCCAAATCGCTCGCCGACTTTATGGCGGTGCGCGGCCACTATGGCGATTTGCGCCATAACGTCAAAGCGGTGTACCAGTTTTACCTGGGCTTTTTTGACGGCAACCCGGCGCACCTCAATCCGCTGGCCCCGGCGGATGTGGGCAAGCGTTATGTGGAACTTGCCGGTGGCCCTGACAAAGCCTTGGCCGCTGCGCAGCAGGCTTTTGACAAAGGCGATTTCCGCTGGACTGCCGAGTTGCTCAACCATGTGGTGATGGCCGACGCCTCCAACAAAGCCGCCAAAGAGCTGCTGGCAAAAAGCTACGAGCAAATGGGCTACAGCGCCGAGTCCGCCACCTGGCGCAATGCTTATCTAAGCGGCGCACAAGAGTTGCGCAATGGCCCGCCAAGCAAAGGCATGTCCAAAGCCGGGGCCATCGACTTGCTGCTGCAAACGCCGATGGAGCGCTTTTTAGAAGCCATGGCCGCTAGCCTGGACGGCCCGGCGGCGGAGGGTAAAAACTACCGCATCAATATCACGCTCAGCGACCAGAAAGAAAGTTACGCCTTGTGGATAGACAACGCAGTGCTGCACTTCAAACGTGGCCAACACCCAGAGGCCAACGCCACCCTGACTTTGACCAAACCCTTGTTCGTCAAAATCATTGCTGGCAGCGCGGGTATCCAAGATACCTTGCTCAGTGATGATCTCAAAGTGAGCGGCAGCAAAGTGGACCTGGTGCGATTTTTTGGTTTGCTAGAAAAAGCACCGGGCACTTTCGGCATCGTGTCGCGCTGAAGAAGTGACGCGAGGCGCGTGCTGGGCAGCCGAATTTTTGCGAGGCTACCACCGCGCAGGACTACAAGCCCCAGTCGTAGTCGATGCTGATAGGCGCGTGGTCTGAGAAGCGCGTATCTTTGTAGATAGCGTGCTGGCGCGCACCGGCTGCCAGCGTAGGGGTTGCCAAGTGGTAATCCAAACGCCAGCCCACGTTTTTGGCGTAGGCCTGGCCCCGGTTGCTCCACCAGGTATAGGCTGCGTCGGTGGCGGTGGGCTCGAGTTGGCGATAGACATCGACCAAACCACCTTCGTTCAATAGCCGGGTCATCCAGGCGCGTTCTTCAGGCAGAAAGCCCGAGTTCTTGCGGTTGCCTTTCCAGTTTTTCAAATCGATTTCCTGGTGCGCAATATTGATGTCACCGCACAGCACAAACTCACGCGTGCGCTTGAGCTTTTGCAGGTGCGGGTACATGCCTTCCAGAAAACGGTATTTGGCCTCCTGCCGTTCCTCGCCCGAAGAACCGCTGGGGAAGTAGCAACTGATGATGGACAGCTTGCGCTTGGGGGTGTCAAAGCGCAACTCCACGTAGCGCCCCTCGGCATCAAATTCGGCAGAGCCGTAGCCCACGCGCACATCGCTGGGCGCGTGGCGGGTGTAAATGCCGACGCCGGAATAGCCTTTTTTCTCGGCAAAGTGGAAATGTCCAGCCATGCCGGCCAGGGTCTCAAATTGGCCTGTCACGTCCGCTACTTGCGCCTTGACTTCCTGAACGCACAAGCAGTCGGCTTGCAAGGTATGAAGCCATTCTTGCAACCCTTTGCTGGTGGCCGAGCGTATGCCGTTAAGGTTCAGGCTGGTGAGTGTGAACAAGTGCGTCTCCGGTGGGCTATAGATGAGCGTGGAAGATAACCGATTGCCAGCTCGCAAGCCCGGGCGGGCTGTGCCATGATGGGGCCGAGATCAACGGACGACTACAAGGAGCTCGCATGGCTACTAAAGTAAATTTGTTGCACCCTTCCACCGGCATGATGAAGCCGGGCTATTACGGGTTTAGTTGGACCTATCTGTTTTTTGGCGCATTTGTCCCACTTTTTCGCGGCGAACTAGGCGTTGCCGCATTGCACTTTTTGTTTTCATTTATCACCATAGGGTTGTGGCAATTAATTGCTGCATTTCTTTACAACAAACAATACATGACCCGTATGCTGGAGAAGGGCTACCAGTTGCACGACGATGAAGCGCGTATGGACGATGCGCGCGCTAGTCTGGGCATCGTCAAGCTCTAGCCCATACCGGGCCTGCGCCTCCTCAGCCCCGCGTGGTCTGCAACATACCCCGGTAAATTTCCTCATCGCCCACCACGCCGACAAAGCGGCCCGCTTCGCACAGCAGCACCGGGCGGCCGGTGGCGTGGCGGATGTGGATGATGTGTTCGAGCAGCATGTCGGGCCCTGCCATGGCGATGCTGCGTCCGTCCAGACCCGCTTGCACGATGTCAAGCTGCGGGTGGTAGGCCAGCAATTGGCCGGGTCGGCCTTCAATATCGGCGCGTTCGGGCTGGCCGGTAGCGTCTAGTTGCAGCCAGTGGTGGCCGGTCCAGTCCAGTTGCACGCGCAGGCCTTCATATTTCAGCTTGTCTAGCGGCGTCATTAGCGATCTGCCGCGCAGCACTTTGATGGGGTTCATATGCGCCACAAAATCGCGCACATAGGCGTTGGCGGGGTTGAGCACCACTTGCTCGGGCTCGCCCGATTGCACAATGCGCCCGCCTTCCATGATGGTGATGTGGTTGCCCAGTTTGATAGCCTCGTCCAGGTCGTGGCTGACAAAGACAATGGTTTTTTTCAATTTTTTTTGCAATTGCAAAAGCTCTTGCTGCAAGTGCTCACGGATCAGCGGGTCCAGCGCGGAAAAGGGCTCGTCCATCAGCAAAATGTCCGCATCCGTGGCGAAGGCGCGCGCCAGGCCGACGCGCTGTTGCATACCGCCGGACAATTGATGCGCGTATTTTTTGCCCCATTGCTGCAGGCCTACTAGCTCCAGCTTTTCAGCGACTATTTTTTCGCGCTGTGCTTTGGGCATGCCGCTGAGCTCCAGGCCCAGGCCCACGTTTTCGGCCACGGTGCGCCAGGGCAGCAGCGCGAACTGTTGGAACACCATGGCCACGCGTGTGGTGCGCAGACGGCGCAGGGTGGTGGCGTCGCATCGCGCAAGGTCCACATAGCCGCTTTGTCCGGCTTGCGTATCGCGTATCAGCACTGCGCCCCGGTTGGCTTGGTTCAGCCCGTTCAGGCAACGCAGCAAGGTCGATTTACCCGAACCGGACAAGCCCATGAGCACCGAAATTTCGCCTTCGGCGATTTGCAAATTGCAGTCCGCCGCGCCCAGCACCGCGCCGGTGGCATCCAAAATTTCTTGCCGGGTTTTGCCCGCGTCCAGCAGGGCCAGGGCCTGCGCGCTCTGTTTGCCAAAGACCACGTCCACATGCCGAAACTCGGCCATCGGTAGCGCGCTGCTTTGCGGGCTGTGGCCTTCAGTCATGGCTGCGGGTTTTACACAAACGGTCGAGCACGATGGCCACGATCACAATCGCCAATCCCGCCTCAAAGCCGTCGGCGATATTGACGGAGTTGAGCGCGCGCACTACCGGCTTGCCCAAGCCGTCTGCGCCCACCAGCGCGGCGATCACCACCATGGACAGGCTCAGCATGATGCACTGCGTAATCCCGGCCATGATGTTGGGCAAGGCCGAAGGAATCTCCACCTTGATCAGCAACTGCCAGCGCGTAGCCCCAAAGGCCTGGCCGGCCTCAATCAGCGGGCGCGGCACCGAGGCAATGCCCAGCGTGGTCAGGCGTATGGGCGCGGGCAAGGCAAAGATAACGGTAGAGATCAGCCCCGGCACCACACCCAAGCCAAAAAGGATGAGCGTGGGGATTAGGTACACAAAAGTGGGAATGGTCTGCATCAAGTCCAGCAGCGGGCGCAAGGCTGCTTCCAGCCAAGGCCGATGCGCCGCCGCAATGCCGATGGGCACGCCGATCAGCACGCAGGTGAGCGTGGCAAAGGACACGAGCGACAGCGTCTCCATGGTCTCGGTCCAGTAGCCCATGTTGATGATGAGCAGCAGCGCCGCGCCCACAAACACCGCGAGTTTCACCGAGCGTTGCAGCGACCAGGCTAGTGCAGTGAGCAGCGCCACCATGACCAGCGGTTGAACCCACAACAGCGCTCCGGTAAAGCCCAGCACCAAGGCGCTGAGGTTCTCAGATATGGCGTCGAACAGCCAAGGTGCGCTTTGGGTGATGCGCTCCACCCCCGCTGCGATGGCCTCGCCCAGCGGGAGCTTGTTGTCGGTGAGCCACGCAAGCGCGGCTTCCAGACTAGCTGCCATTGGCTTACTTGATGATCATCGCCGGTGTGACGTCTTTGTCGTCAAAGGTTTTGACGCCGGCCAGCCAGTTGCCCCAGGTAGAGGCGTTGGCTTTGAGCCAGGCTTGGGCCGCTGCTTCGGGTTTCATTTTTTTGTCCAGGATGGAGGACATGATTTCGTTTTCGGCTTCCAGGCTGAATTTGGTGTTTTTCAGCAGCTTGCCCACGTTGGCGCATTCGGTGGAATAGCCTTTGCGCGTGTTGGTATAGACGGTGGCGCCGCCGAAGTTGGGGCCGAAGAACTCGTCACCACCGGCCAGGTAAGTCATCTTGATTTTGGTGTTCATGGGGTGCGGTGCCCAGCCCAAAAACACAATCCATTCTTTCTTGGGCACGGCGCGCACCACTTGCGAGACCATGCCCGCTTCGCTGGACTCGACGATCTTGAAGCCGCCCAGGCCGAAGGCGTTTTTCTTGATCATGTCCAAAATCAGGCGGTTGCCGTCATTGCCCGGTTCAATGCCATAAATCTTTTTGCTGAACTTATCGGCGTTCTTAGCCAGGTCGGCAAAGGTTTTGACCCCGGCTTCGGCCACATAGTCGGGCACGGCCAATGTGTACTTCGCGCCTTCCAGGTTGGCGCCAATAGTTTCCACTGAGCCGTCCGCCGCATAGGGCTTGATGTCGCCTTCCATAGACGGCATCCAATTGCCCAAAAACACGTCGATCTTTTTTGATTTCATGCTGCTGTAAGTCACCGGCACCGACAGCACTTGCGCGGTCGGCTTGTAGCCGATGCCCTTGAGGATTTCGGACATCACGGCCGTGGTGGCGGTAATGTCAGTCCAGCCAACATCGGCAAAACGCACGGCTTTGCAGGATGCGGGCTCGGCCGCCTGGGCTTGGCCCAGCAGCGAGAAGGACGCGGCAAGCGCAGCGGCGGCCAGGGCGATGGGGCGGGTAAACGAATAAGTGTTTGACATGCAGGTCTCCTTGAAAATTGGTTGTAATACATGCCCGGTGTCCTTGTGGCGGGGCATGCGCAAGCAGGACGTTTCATGGTACACCGACTGCGTACCAAAAGACCTGCAAACGCGAAAATTTGCCGACGCCATGTTAATACGTGCCGCTCAATACAATGGCTCAGCCCTCCTCTCAAGACATCGCATGACCACCTCAAACAGCAGCGCCAATTCTCATCAGCTCAACCAAAACAGCACAATGGCACAGGACTTTGTGCAATTTGCGATTACATCGGGCGTATTGCGTTTTGGCGAATTCAAAACCAAGGCCGGGCGCCTGAGCCCTTACTTTTTCAATGCCGGTTTGTTTGATGACGGCGCCAAGCTGGGACGGCTGGCGCATTTTTATGCCCAGGCTTTGCTAGCTAGCGGCGTGCAGTTTGATATGTTGTTCGGCCCGGCCTATAAAGGCATTCCGCTGGGTGCGGCGGTCGCTGTCGAGTTGGCGCGGCTGGGCCGCAATGTGCCCTTTGCCTACAACCGCAAAGAGGCTAAAGACCATGGCGAAGGCGGCACGCTGGTAGGCGCGCCCTTGCAAGGCCGGGTGCTGATCGTCGATGACGTGATGAGCGCAGGCACCGCAGCGCGCGAATCGATTGCCCTGATACAAGCCGCCGGTGCCAGGCCGCATGCGGTAGCGATTGCCCTAGATCGCCAGGAAATGGCTACCGAAAAGCAGGCCGATGGCAGCACCCAGGACGTACCCTACAGCGCGGTGCAATATGTGCGCCATAACCTGGGCCTGCAAGTGTGTGCGATTGCAAACCTAGACGATTTGCTGGCCTACTTACAAACCCAAAGCGGCGACGCCATGGGCGAACACCGCCAACGCGTGCAGGCCTATCGCGCGCGCTACGGCGTGGCCTGAAGGTTTGTAAGCTTCAAGCGCCTAGGCGAACCCTATTTAAACCAGCGTCTTTCATCATGCAACAACGAACACTCGGACCTTTCACCGTCAGCGCCATTGGTCTGGGCTGTATGAATTTTTGCCACGCCTATGGCTCGCCGGTGTCCGAAGCGCAGACCGAGCGCGTGCTGCTGGCCTCGCTGGACGCGGGTATCACCCACTTTGATACCGCTACCTTGTATGGCTTTGGCCAATCCGAGTTGTTGCTGGGCAAGTACCTGATGCGCCATCGCAAGCGCTTTACGCTGGCTAGCAAATGCGGCATCCATGCCGTCATCGGGCCGGACGGTAAAAAGGTCCGCGCCATCGATGGGCGGCCATCCACGTTGCGCCAAAACTGCGAAGACTCGCTCAAGCGCTTGAACACCGATGTAATAGACCTGTATTACCTGCACCGCTGGGACAAGGCGGTACCTATTGAAGAAAGCGTGGGTGCACTGGGTGACTTGGTGCAAGCCGGAAAGATCCGCGCCGTGGGCTTGTCGGAAGTGTCCGCGGCGACGCTGCGCAAAGCGCATGCCGAGTTTCCTATCAGCGCAGTGCAGTCGGAGTATTCGCTGTGGACGCGCAACCCCGAGATCGCGGTGCTGCAAGCCTGCGCCGAACTGGGCGTGGCCTTGGTAGCCTTCAGTCCGGTAGCGCGTGGTTTTCTGACCAGTGCGCCACCTGAACCAGCCTTGTTTGGTGCCACGGATTTTCGCAAGAACATGCCACGTTTCGCTGCTGACACCTACGCCACCAATTGCAAGTTGTTGCCACCGTTTACAAGGCTGGCGCAAGAGGCTGATTGCACCCCGGCGCAACTGGCTATCGCGTGGCTGCTACATAAAGCGCCACACATTTTGCCCATCCCTGGCACCACCAGCGTGGAGCATGCGCTAGAGAACGCCGCTGCGGTAGAGAAGGTATTGACACCCGAAACCCTGGCCGCTTGCGAAGCCTTGATCAACAGCCAGACGGTGCAAGGCAATCGCTATCCGGTGCAAGCGCGCAGCGAGGTGGATACGGAAGAGATTACCCCGTAGCTCATGGGCGCAAGCCCTTGGAAAAGACGCTGCCTATTTGACCGCTAAGCAATTGCAGCGCAGCTGGGCATATAGTTTGGTATCTACCATCGTCTGCCCGGGAGGTCTGCTGTGTCCCAAGCCGCCAAACTATTTGCCAACGGGCGCAGTCAGGCCGTGCGCCTGCCCGCCGCGTTTCGATTTGATACGACCGAGGTCTTTATCCGCAAAGACCCGCTCACCGGTGACGTCATCCTTTCCAGGCGACCGCATGACTGGGACGGATTTTTGGTGGCTGCGCAAGCGATCGAAGATGCCGA
>CAMBNY010000072.1 GCA_945869165.1 Comamonas sp. lk
AAAGTGCTGGACATTGGTTGCGGCGGCGGCATTTTGGCCGACGCTATGGCACGCAAAGGCGCGGAGGTGCTGGGCATTGACCTCTCGGTTAAAGCCCTGCGCGTAGCCCAGTTGCACGCGCTGGAAGCGCAAACCCCGCGTGTGCATTACCGCGAGATGAGTGCGGAAGGTTTGGCACAAGAGGCTCCAGCACAATTTGATGTAGTGACCTGCATGGAGATGCTTGAACACGTGCCCAACCCGGCATCGGTGGTTAAGGCCTGTGCCGAATTGGTTAAGCCCGGCGGCTGGGTGTTTTTCTCTACGCTCAACCGCAACCCCAAGTCTTTTTTGTTTGCGATTGTGGGCGCAGAGTACCTGCTGAACCTCTTGCCACGTGGCACGCACGAGTACGCCAAGATGATTCGCCCGAGCGAATTGGCACACTTTTGCCGTAGCGCCGACCTCGACTTGCGCCACACCCGAGGCTTGGACTACAACCCGATCAATAAACGCTACGCCTTGAGCAACAACACCTCGGTCAACTACATGCTGGCCACCCAAAAACCGCGGGAACAAAGCTGATGCCTGTGCTGAAGAATATTGCCGCCGTACTGTTTGACCTGGACGGCACCCTGATTGACAGCGCCCCCGACCTCGGTGCCGCCGCCGACAAAATGCGCACCGACCGCGGCCTGCCCTCGCTTGACCTGGCTCTGTATCGATCGATGGCTGGCGCCGGTGCACGTGGCATGCTGGGGGTGGCGTTTGGCATGGGCGCCGACCACGCCGACTTTGAGGCCATGCGCGAGGAGTTTTTTGTTAACTACGAGCGCTGCATGACGCAACGCACCTTCGCCTTTGAGGGCGTGGCCGACTTGATTGGCCACTTAACGCAGCGCAACCTCGCCTGGGGCGTGGTAACGAACAAATCGAAGCGCTTTACCAACCCGCTTACACAGGCCATGCCCCTGTTTGCCAGCGCCGGCACCATTATTAGCGGCGACACCACGCCACATGCAAAACCCCACCCGGCTCCGCTGCTAGAAGCAGCCCGACAGCTGGGCGTAGCGCCAACGCAATGCGTGTATGTGGGCGATGACGAGCGCGATGTTCTGGCAGGCCTAGCCGCCGGCATGCATACCGTGGCTGCAAGCTATGGTTATTTGGGAAATAAGTCCGATACGCAAGCCTGGGGCGCACATTTGCACATAAATTCTCCGCTAGAGCTATTGCATTTGCTAAGAACAGCCTAAAATAGCACTTGAGGGGCTGCACTGGTTTCGACGTGGGTACGGAATCGCTGTGGTGCATGTCGAGCTGAATGCGCTCGTAAAACAGATTCAAACAAACTAACTGCAAACGACGAACGTTTCGCACTCGCTGCTTAAACACCAGTGAGCCTTACAACAGCAGGCCGATGGGCTGGGCAAGGGTGATGCGGTGAAAGCTGCATCGTCCAGGCTGTAAGGTCATTCACATCGGCTGGCGCCAGACCGGGTACCTTGGTCAGGAGCAAGACAATAGGGTACTGGCGACGGTGTAAGCGTGTGTCTGCGCGTGCATCAGGGCGAGACCCAAATCAGAACACTAAACATGTAGATCTGCTCGAAGAAGGCTTGCGGACGCGGGTTCAAATCCCGCCAGCTCCACCATTTACAGGTCGGAAATATAGTTTCATACTAATTCTGGCGGACTCGTTGGTTTTGTAAAACGGCTCAGGTTCAGCGTTTGCTGAGCGGTAAAATTTGAGATAGTTTGTACGCAAACTGGGCTGCCGGACTTTTTTTGTCGTGGTGCAGAGTGGCGGTAGCGTGGGCAATCCAATTCAATTACGCCAGCAAATCGAGCCTTCGAAGTCGCCAAGTTTTCCCAAATTCCCAGGCTAATGCAGTCGACCCAGCTTACAAGATGGTAATCATTCCTGTTATTCTTTGCGGCGGCTCGGGCACCCGGCTGTGGCCCTTGAGTCGCAAGAGCTTTCCCAAGCAATTTGTCCCGTTGATCGAGGGCAAAAGCCTGTTGCAACTGACCTTGGAGCGGGTCGCCTTGTTAAGTGAAGATGCTATTTGTGTCGCTTCAGAAGAGCACCGGTTTTTAGTGGCCCAAGCCATGCAGGCTGCCGGCGTTCGGGGCACGGTCTTGCTAGAGCCTTTAGCGCGCAATACGGCGGCGGCTATGGCGATCGCGGCGATTTCGGCGGCTCCTGATGCTTTGCTGCTTTTTTGCCCCTCGGACCACCACATTCCCGATGCGAAGGCTTTTGCCCAAGTGGTCGAGCGCGGCCGCCCGGCAGCGCAGGCTGGCGCCATCGTCACCTTTGGTATCAGCCCCAGTTTCCCGAGTACCGCTTATGGCTATATCCGCCAAGGTGCAGCCCGGCCCGATGGCAGCTACGCGGTAGAGGGTTTTACGGAAAAACCTGCGCTAGATAAGGCGCAGGCCTTGTTGCTAACGGGTCATGCGCTGTGGAATGGCGGAATCTTTTTGTGCAGCGCATCCACGTTGTTGGGCGCCCTAGCGCAACACGCGCCGGACATATTGCAGGCCTGTCGGCACGCGATGGACACTGCCACCCAGGACGGCCAATTCCTACGCCCCCAAGCCGAAGCCTTTGCCGCATGTCGGTCCGAAAGCATCGACTACGCAGTCATGGAGCACCACCACAACGTGGCTGTCCTGCCTTTTACGAGCGCTTGGAGCGATGTAGGTAGCTGGAACGCGGTTGCCGAGCTCAGCGCGCCAGATGCGCAAGGCAACCGCATTCACGGCCAGGGTTTGGCAATGGGCGCCCACAACACCTTCGTGCACGCGCCACACCGCCCGGTGGTGGCATTGGGCACGCAAGATTTATTGATCGTCGACACGCCGGACGCCCTGCTGGTGGCGCATAGCAGCCAGGTCGAACAAGTCAAACAAGTCGTTGCGCGTTTAGATGCGGATAAGGTCGCCCAATCAGTGCAACACCGCAAAGTGGCCCGCCCTTGGGGCACCTACGACAGCGTTGATGTGGGCGAGCGCCACCAGGTCAAGCGCATCAGCGTACGACCCGGCGCCAAGCTCAGTTTGCAAATGCACCACCACCGCGCCGAGCATTGGATTGTGGTCAAGGGCACGGCTTTGGTAACGCGTGGTGACGAGCAGGTCTTGCTCACAGAAAACCAAAGTACCTATATTCCCTTGGGCGTGACCCACCGCTTGGAAAACCCGGGGAAGACGGATTTGGAAATTATTGAAGTCCAGTCGGGTAGCTACCTGGGCGAGGACGACATCGTGCGATTTGAAGACAGCTATGGGCGTGATACCGAGCGGTCCTAAGATTTATATCGCCGGGCACCGGGGCATGGTGGGCAGCGCCATCGTGCGGGCTTTGCAAAGCCATGGCCATAACAACTTGGTGACCCGCACCCACGATGAGTTGGATCTAACCAACCAAGCCGCGGTCAACGCGTTTTTTGCTGATGAAAAACCCGATCAGGTTTATCTGGCCGCAGCCAAAGTCGGTGGCATCCATGCCAACAACACCTACCCGGCGGATTTCATCTATCAAAACCTGATGGTGCAGGCCAACGTCATCGAGGCTGCCTTTCGCCATGGCGTGAAAAAGCTGCTTTTTTTAGGCTCTAGTTGTATTTACCCGCGCCTAGCAAAGCAGCCCATGCGTGAAGATGCTTTGCTGACCGGCTTGCTCGAGCCCACCAACGAGCCTTATGCGATAGCCAAAATTGCTGGCATCAAACTCTGCGAAAGCTACAACCGCCAATACGGCGCAAGCCACGGCGTGGACTATCGCAGCGTGATGCCGACTAATTTGTATGGCCCCGGCGACACCTACCACCCGGAAAACAGCCATGTCATTCCTGCCCTGATCAGGCGCTTCCATGAGGCCAAAGTGGCGGGGGCGCCCAGCGTCAGCATCTGGGGCAGCGGTACGCCCAAGCGCGAGTTTTTGTATGTGGACGATATGGCCGCCGCCAGTGTTTTTGTTATGAATCTGCCACTGGCCACCTATGCGCAGCATACCCAGCCCATGCTCAGCCATATCAATGTGGGCTTTGGAAGCGATGTCACCATTGCCGAGTTAGCGCAGGCGGTAGGGCGAGCCGTGGGTTACCAAGGCGCTATCGAGTTTGACAGCACTAAGCCCGACGGTGCGCCGCGCAAGTGGATGGACAGCAGCCGATTAAACGCTTTGGGTTGGCAAGCCAAGGTCAACTTGGAGCGCGGCTTGAGTTTGGCGTATCAAAATTTCGTCAGCCAGTCATGATTGAGTCTACATTCGCCGAAAGAACACGCGTAGAACAGACGCTCTCTCAAACTGAGGGCCTGGCCTTTTCCGTGCTGGTTGGCAGCCGTGCCGAAGGAAACGAACATGCCGATAGCGATTGGGATATCGCCATCCAATGGGCACGCACACTTTCGCTTACAGAGCAACTAAGGCACACTGAGTTGTTACGCTATCAATTGCGACTTGCGCTCGGGCTGGATGAAGACAAAATCGACTTGATTGATGTATCAGGCGCAGGCCTAACGATGCGGGCCTTGGTTGCCGAACAAGGTAAAGAGCTTGTCGTTCAAGACGACTTAGCGTGGATTCGCTTTTTAAGCGCGACCTGGTTCGAGCTGGAAGACCACTATTGGCGGGCACAGCATGCGGCTTGACCTATACGCTGAGGAAACCCGACGATTGGCCTCGGAGCTTGGCGACGTTCTGGCTGAAGTCCGTCAGCTTTTGCACGCCCAGCACCCTCTAAGTAAGTTGGAGCAATCCGGCGCATTGCATGCGATCCAAGTATTGACAGAAAACTCTATTGGCAAAGCCAAAGTGATTTTGAAGTCCCAGGGGCAAACCGTGCCGGTTTCAGCCTATGACGCATTTTCCAAGTTGCATACTTTGGGGTACATCAACGCGGATCAGCTACGGGACTGGACAGCGGCCATAGGCATGCGCAACCGCATCGTCCACGAATACTTAAACGTCAGCATGGCGGTGGTCGAGGAGATCATTGTGAAGCAGCAATACCAGTTGCAGATAGGTTTTTTAATGGCTGAAATGCCTACTCCCAAATAATGTGCGGCATTGCTATGAACATCCAAGCCCTGCATGACTAGAGCAAACACACCTGAATGGGTGAAGTCAGAATTGACCCAGGTAGACGCCGCAGCAGCCAGAGGCCAAATAGAGCAGACCTCTGGTTTGCGTGCGCAGTCTGCGCACTACGCCACAAGGTAGTGGACTGCACTGGCCCAAACTGGACGCTGATCTGACCATAGAAGGCTTATTGGCAGGACTTTTTGGCAGTCGTAGCTGGATGCGTACACACGCAGCTAAAGCTGGTAGCGTCAAATCAGGTGCCAAAGCTCAAGCAGCCAAAGCCAACGGTGCAAAGGGTGGGTGCCCACGCGAAACCATACCTCTACAAGCTCAAGCCCCCATGGACGTCAGGAAAATATTGCAAACCACGCTTAGCGCAGAGTCAGGGCTGACCCCTGGTTTAAGTTTTGCCCAGCGTATCAACCAGCGCTTTAATGGCCTGGGTGGTGAGGCGCTTGCTGTGCCAGAACGGCAAGACGCGCGTCCATCGCCAAGCTTTGATGCGTCGTGAAAGTCCGCTTCCAAAGGGATCAGGACCGAGAGGCTGGGCAGTTCAGCATTGTGGATTTCGTTGCAGTTTTAACTCACAGCCCCAATCCACGTTTTAAAGTAGGTCATGTCCTAGCTTATGCTTGCTTTACCCTGGAGAAATTTCAATGAACACCACTACTAGACTTTACGACGCGATAAAAGGTTTTCCTGATCCTGTTTTAGCTGAAATCGTAGATTTTGCGGAATTTTTGCGGTCCAAACGTCTGGACCTCCAGCCGATCGCTAGCGACGAGCCACTTCTGACTCTTTCAGGTGGGCTTGAAGCCTCCAAAACCTTTGCAGGAGACCCCTTAGTATTGCAAGCTCGGATGCGCGATGAGTGGAGTTAAATTTTTACTAGACACCAACTACATACTTGGACTGTTGAAGTCCCAGCCTGCGGTGCTTGAGGAGCTTGCGTTGCGCAAGATCGGTATTAGTGAGTGCGCCTACAGCGCAATCACTCGAATTGAGCTCTTGGGGTTTCAAGAGATAAGCCGTGAAGAGGAGTCGTTGATACGGCAGAAATTGGAGCGGCTTACCTACCTTCCCTTGTCGCGTGCCATAGAGGATGTGACCATCAACTTGCGCCAGACTCGTAAGATAAAGCTACCAGATGCCGTCATCGCGGCCACGGCTCTTTGCGCTGGTATAGAGCTACTGACACTTGATAAACAATTCCAGTCACTGACACTGAAAACCGAAACCTAAGCCGCCATCACTGTTTTCAGCGTACGCTACCAGTACAGCCAGGCAAATTTTCAATATCCCGACGCAACCCATGACCCCACCCCCCAAAGTAGCCCGAATAACCGGCGTAACCGGCCAAGACGGTTCATACCTAGCCGAATTCCTGCTAGAAAAAGGCTATACCGTCCACGGCATCAAGCGCGCTCAGCGGGTACTGGGTGCTGGCGCACGGGTGAGCGTTTTTGGTTCCATGGCGCTGGACGACCGAAGGGGCGGTGCACTGTGAGCCTGCGCTACCTGCCGGAACACGCTGAGAACGCTTTGCAGGTGCTAGAGCCCACACTGCCCCCCATCTCGCCAAGCATTGATGCATTGCTAAGGGATGTGTTAGCGCGCTTTCCTGCTCTGGTGCTGGCGCTTGTGTTTGGCTCGGTGGCCCAGGGGCGGCAGCGTGCTGACAGTGATTTGGACATTGCTGTGGCCGCCCATAAGGTACTGACCGCTGTCGAGAAAATGGACATCATTGCCGCTTTGGCTGAGAGAACGGGGCGCCCCGTTGACCTGATCGATTTAAAAGTGGTGGCCGAGCCCTTGCTGGGCCAAATCTTGCGGCATGGCCGTCGCCTGCTGGGTAGTGACGGTGCGTATGGGAATTTGATTAGTCGGCACTTGTTTGAGCAGGCAGATTTCATGCCGTATCGCAACCGAGTGTTGGCAGAAAGGCGGGCGGCATGGATCGGGAAGTAGTCGAACAAAAACTGGAGTCGCTGCGTCGCTGCTCCAGCGCGTTGAAACCAAATGCCCTGCAGAAGCTTACACGCTGGCCGCAGACTTTGGGATAAGTAATTGATGAGCCTCATTTCAGCTTCAACCCCACTGCTGGCCGATGTACGCCAGCTCATTGATTCTGCCCGTCAACGGGTTGCCAGCACGGTCAACGCCGAGCTTACGCAGCTCTACTGGCAAATAGGCAGCAGAGTCAATGCCGAATTGCTGAAAGGGCAGCGGGCTGAATACGGTAAGCAAGTAGTTGTGGAACTGGCCCAGCAGCTGACAACCGAATTTGGCCGCCTGACGGCCGAACTGAGCGCGCGCTACCTCGGCCGCCCGGGCCGCCCCGCACACCCCGTCATCCCCTGCGGCGGCTCGGGAACGCTGCTTTGGAAGAAATTAACATGACTCAGGACATCCGCTGGAAGCAACGCTTCGAGAATTTTCAGCGTGCATTGAAGCAACTCTCGCTCGCCATGGACTTGAAAGCGCAGAGGCCTCTTTCTGACCTGGAACAGCAGGGGCTGATTCAGGGTTTCGAATTCACCCATGAACTGGCTTGGAACGTCCTAAAGGATTACCTTGAAATGGAAGGCATTCAAGGGCTCATCGGCTCCCGAAGCACCGCCCGAGAAGCCTTCAAACGCGGCCTTGTCGTGGATGGTGCAGTCTGGATGGACATGATTGAAAAACGCAATCTGTCCAGCCACACCTATAACCAAACGGTTGCTCTAACGATAGTGGAGGCTATTGCCGA
>CAMBNY010000073.1 GCA_945869165.1 Comamonas sp. lk
TTTGGCAAATGCCGTGGCGCATGTCCAGGTTTTCCACCTGGTACGGCATGTCGTGAAAGGATTCGCCAGCCTGAAAATCCTGTCCGTTTTTAAGCGAAGCGGGGCGGATTTTTTCCATGATGGATTGCGAGGCCATGCGCGCCTGCCAAGCCAGTACGCGCCCGTCTTTGGCCACCACGGCGCGTTGGCGGTACAGCGCTGCGGGTCGGAAGAAGTCGTGCTGCATATCTTCTTCGCGCGACCACAGCATTTGTACCGGCGTGCCGCCCAGCTCGCGGGCTATCAGCACCGCCTGGCGTACATAGTCTTGCGATGCGCCACGCCGCCCGTAGCCGCCGCCCAAGTAGGGCCGGTGCACGGTGATGTTTTCTACTGGCAAGCCCAGGGTTTTAGCAGCTTCGTTGAGGGTGGCTTCAGCGTTTTGCGTCGGCGCCCACACTTCGGCCTTATCGCCTTTGACCCAGGCCGTGCAGTTTTGCGGCTCCAGGGTAAAGTGGTTCAGGTAGGGCGTGAAGTACTCGGCCTCAACCGTCTTGTAGTCCGCAGCTTGGGCACCCGTTGCAGCCGCCCAGGTGGCTTCAAAGTCGCCTTCGTTGCGCAGGCTGCGCGATGCCTGCACACCGGTTTGCAGCTTCTGCATGATGGCCTGGTCGTCCAGCTTTTCATTGCCACGGTAGTCCCACACCACTTTGACGGCTTTGAGCGCCTGCTGCGCACGCCACCAGTTGTCGGCCACCACGGCTACAAAGTCGGGCCCGGTCACTACTTTTTTGATGCCGCGCCGCGTCAATACCGCCGCGCCGTCCACCGACTTGGGCACACCACCAAACACCGGACATTGCGCAATCGCGGCATACAGCATGCCGGGCACGCGCACATCAGTGCCATAGATAGCGCTGCCGTCGCATTTGGCCGGAATGTCAAAGCGTTTGAGCGGCTTGCCAATCAGTGTCCATTGGTCCGGGCTCTTGAGCACGATGTCGCTCGGCGCTTTTTGCTGCGCGGCGGCTGCGGCTAGTTCGCCATAGCTGGCGCTGCGCTTACTGGCCACATGGCTGACTTTGCCTTGCTTGGCGACTAGCTCTCCCACCGGCACGCCCCAACGCTGCGCGGCAGCGAGCTTGAGCATTTCGCGCGCCGTGGCACCGGCCTTGCGCATCACCAACTGCGAGTCGCGCGTGCCCCGGCTGCCGCCGGTGCCAAAGGTGATGTAAACCTTGTTACGGGCGATATGCTCATTGACCGAGGCGAACTCCATGCGCACATCGTCCCAACGGCATTCCAGTTCTTCGGCCAGCATCATGGGCAGGCTGGTGCTGGTGCCCTGGCCCATTTCGGAGCGTGACACCTGGCAAAACACGCGGTTATCCGGGCTGATGCGTATCCAGGCATTGATGTCGGCTGCGCCCGCTTGCGGCCCGTCGGTCGCCAGCTTATCCGCTACAGCGGGGGGCAGGTAAAAGCCCAGGCTGAGGCCACCGGCCCAGGCGGCGACGGCGCCTGCGCTGGTCTGCTTTAAAAAGCCCCGGCGCGATGCTTTGGTCGCTTCGCTTTGAATCGGGTTGGCTTGGGTGGATGTAGTTTGCAGCTTCATGGTCATCCCCCGTTTCACAGTTTGGCGGCGGCTTTGATGGCCGACTTGATGCGCGGGTAGGTGCCGCAGCGGCACAAATTGGTGATCGCCGCATCGATGTCCGCATCGGTGGGGCGGGGCTTGCGCGCAAGCAAGGCGGTGGCCGCCATCAGCATCCCGGACTGGCAGTAGCCGCACTGCGGTACTTGCTTTTCAATCCAGGCTTTTTGCAGCGCCGATTTGCCGCCCAGACCTTCGATGGTGGTGACTTTGCGCCCGCTGACGACCGCCACGGGGATGCTGCAAGAGCGCACTGGCTCGCCATCGAGCAAGACGGTACAAGCGCCGCACTGTGCCACGCCGCAGCCGAATTTGGTGCCGGTCAGGCCCGCTTGATCGCGGATCGCCCAAAGTAAGGGCATGTCGGTTTCTACGTCCAAGTCCACCGACTTGCCATTGAGTTTGAATTGCATAAGCTGCCTGTCCTACGAAATGTATAGTTTTCCATCGCACTGTCTGGGGATGGAACTAGGGCTTAGCTTATAACAATTAAGTTGCAGCCTCGGGGTGGAGGGCTTTTTCAAACTCGGTCAGCCGCCGGTAAATGGAACGCAGCTCCGTAACGTCGGTCCAGCGGTCTATCAGGTAGGAGAAAGAATTATTCACCTCGCCAAATGAATTGCTGACCTGCTGGATAACACCCAGGGTAATGATTCCGGTGAACAAAGAAGGTCCCATGAGCAAGTAGGGAAAAATGATCATGGTTTGCCCGTACAAATTGCTCCACAGGTTGAAGTAAGCGTAGTTGTTGAACAGGCGGAAATTGTTAAACCGCACTGCGCTAAAAAGCGAGAGCACTTCGCCCAAATCCATGCGCGCGCGTTGGTCTTCGGCATAAACCAGGTTTTTACGCAAAGCGGCTTCCACTTTTTGATTGTTGTACTCCAAGCCGGGCAGCCGACCGCCGATAAACCAGGACAGCAGATAGCCACCCACCGCCGTTGTCAAGGCGACCCAAAAAAGTGAGCCCTCAAACTGTAGCCAGACAATAGCCATACCCTTGGACAAGCCCCACAAAATCGGGATAAACGAGATCAGGGTCATCACCGCACGCACCACGCCTAGGCCAATGTCTTCGGTTTGTCTGGCAAAGCGCATGCAGTCTTCCTGAATCCGTTGGGATGCGCCCTCCACCTCTACCGCCGTGTTTTGCCAGCGCGGCAGGTAGTGCAAGGTCATGGCCTGGCGCCAACGAAAGGCGTAGTGCGAAGCAACATACTTTTCCAGACTACGCAATAGCATGTAGGGAAACGCAATCCAGGCAAAGTCTTGCATATAGCCCCAAAAGCGCTCTAGGCCGCCAGCCTGCTCGGGCTTTTGCAGCAAGTCATAAAACTCGCCGTACCAGCTGTTCAGGCGCACGGTTTGCTGCACGGTGACATACACCAGCACCACCATGGACAGCAAGCCGCCCCAGGCCCACAGTGCCCACGAGCGGTTGACAAAAAAACAGCGAAACATGCAATTGCCTTTATTGCTTGGCCCGGCCATTGAGAGCGGACAGCGGGCAAGTGTATGCGGGCCTGCGCAGGCCTCAGATCAAGAACGGGGCCTCTTCACGCTCGAGCATGCCGTAGTCGCGCACCACGCGAAAAGCCCGGGCGCTTTGCATCCCCGGCAGCTCGCTACTGGCACGCACGCTGGCCTGGGCTAAGCTGCGGCTGGGCACCGCTTGCAGGCTGATAAACGCGCCTTGGCGGTTCACGCTTTCGAAACCTGCATGGGCAGGCACTTGGCCTTCGGCTGCCTGGCTGTAGGCGCCGATCACAAAGCGGCCCTCGTCAGGGGCTTCTATCTGGTCTTGCGCGGCCTCACTGAATTGACCATCGACCCATTGGCACACCAGGCTGGCCACGCGGATGCGGTAATCGGCAAAGTGTTGGTAGCGCCCAGCCTGCTGCGATTGCAGGTGCAAGCTGTCGCGCCGCCAGCCAAGGATGGCGGCCTCGTCGCGCCAGTGCTGGTGCGATAGCAAGATCGCATCGTCAGTCAGCGAACGGTAGCGGTCTAAAAACAAAAGCCCCTCGTGCCGGGCCAGGGCGGGGCGCAGCCTTTCCACATGCTCGAAGTAATGCGGTAAATGCCCGGGTTTGGGGCGGACTTCAAAGAAGAGAGCGTACATACGAGCCTTAAGTGAACAAGCCGCATTGTGCGCTTGGGCTGCCTGGCCTACGCGCCGCTCGCTGCGCGCTAGGCCCGAAGCCGCGTATCAGGCAAACGGTAGCGCGCAAACCATGCCCGGCCTATGTAGGCCATCGGCACTGCATACCGTGACGGTTTGGCCTGGGTTCCAGTAGGCCTTTTCGATCATGGACAGACCGACATTGCGTTGCAGGCGGGGCGACCAGGCTGCCGACGTGATGCGTCCAATTTGCGGCCCTTGGGCATCACCCGCATGTACTGGCCAGGGTTTGCCACAGGGCGGGCAGGAGCCGCCGTCAAACAGCACACCGCGCATTTCGCGCGCATGGCCTTGCGCCGCAATCGCTTGCAGCGCTTCGCGGCCCAGATACTCCAAGCCGCTATCCGGGCTGCAAAACTTGCCCAGACCGCATTCCAAAGGGTTGTTTTCCAGCGTAAATTCATTGCCGTAGGACAAGAGTCCACCCTCGATGCGCTCAATCAGATTCGGACAGCCGGGCGTGATCTTGAATTCCTGGCCCGCTTCCCACACCGCATCCCACAAGGCCGAACCCAGCGCGCTGTCGTTGAGGTAAATCTCAAAGCCGCCTTGCTTGGAGTAGCCGCCCCGCTGTACCAGTTGGCGCGTCCCCTGAAAGTCCACATAATCAAAATGAAAGAACCGGATGCCTCGAATGTGTTCGCCGAATAGTTTGGCCATCAAGTCCTCGGCCTTGGGGCCTTGCACCGACAAAGGCGATACATCGGGCTCGCGCACCGACACTTTGAGTGCTGCACCTAGTGCCAAGCCTTTAGCCCATAACAACACATCTGAGTCGGCAATCGATAACCAAAAGTGATCCGGCGCCAACTTCAGCAACACCGGGTCATTGACCATGCCCGCTTTGTCGTCAATCAAGGGCACATACAGGCATTGGCCCACACGGGCTTTGCTGATGTCGCGCGGCGTCATCCACTGCACTAGCCGGGCTGCGTCCGGCCCTTGGATTTCGACCTGGCGTTGGCAAGATACATCCCATATCTGCACATGCACGCGCATATGCCAATAGTCTTCCTCCACGCTGGGCGCAAAGGCCTTGGGTAGCAGCATATGGTTGACCACCGAGAAGCCGCGTACGCCGTGTTGCTCCACGCGGTCGGTATAAGGAGTGCGCCGGATGCGGCGCGACATATTGAGGCCGGAAGTTGACATAGGGAATCCTTGACTGGGCAAATAGCGTGGCGCTTTAGGCAGACCACCACACGCTGTAGCTGTGCGGCGCGATCATCAAAGGGATGTGGTAGCTGCCTGCTGGGTCGGGCATGGCAAAGCGGATCACGATTTCTTTCACGATTTGGCGCTCAGCACCAGCCATCCCGAGGGCGGCGAAATAGGCGCCGCTTTGGATGACCATTTCATAGGTACAAGCCGCGCTGTCCAAAGGTAATTCGATAGCCTCGGCAAACCGGCCTCCGCCATCGGTAGCTTTGTCCAACAAGCACAGGCGCTGCCCCGCGCTGTTGATTTGAAAAACGCCTATGCCTACATGGCCCGCGTGACTGCCCTCGGTGGAGTTGAGTAAATGGGTGCTGAGCGTGGCCATGGTGCAGGTCCTATTCGATAGACGCTTTGTCGCGTTTGCTGGCAGTGGCGGCCACGATGGGGCTGATCACGCCTTTGGCTTTGACATTGAGGCAGGCCGTCTTGCCGCTGGCCAGCGCGCGCTGCAGCGCCGGGCCCAGGTCTTGCCGGTGCTCCACCAGTTCGCCGTAACCGCCCATGCCCTCAAACATGGTGTGAAACGGGATATCGCGAAAATCTGTGGCGAAGTGTTTGCCATTGGCAAACAAGCGCTCTTGCTGCTGCGAAATACAGTCCAAGCCGCCGTTGTTGTCTATCACCACCACGATGGGCAACTTCTCCTGAAAAGCCACTTCAATCGACAGCCCACCCGACAAAAACGCGCCGTCGCCGCTGATCAGAACCACGCGGCTTTGTGGGTTGAGGCGTTGCGCCGATACGGCAAGCGACACGCCCACACCTAGCAAGCTAAAGCATCCCGGATGCAATATGCCCGCCAATTGCTGCCCTTGCCAGCCCGCCAAGTTCACCGCAATTTCCGACCAGAAATGGGTGTTGCCGCCATCAAAAACCAACCAGTCCTGCGCCTGCATCTGCGACTGCACATCCAGCGAGAGTTGCAAAGGATGCATCTTGCCGCCCGTGGCTGCCGTTTGCGCGGTGTCCTTTGCCAGTTCGGCCAGGCTGTGTTCCACCCAGGCTTGGCGCCAGGCGCGGTTTTGGGCATACCAGGCTTTGGGCGTTTCCCATTGCGTGTCCGCATGGTGCTGTAGCAAGGCGCTGAAAAAAGCCCGTGGGTCGCTGAGCAAGACCTGATCGGCAGCGCGGTTCATTTCCAGTTCTTCATGCGAGCCATTGACGCAAACCAGCTCTAGGGACTGGGGAAACAAAGGCGGGTTGCCAAAGTTCATTTGGTTATCCAGGCGCCCGCCCACCATGATGACCAAATCGCTTGATTCAAGCGCTTGGCGTGAAGGGGGGTATTGGTGGATGTCAGCCAGGCCCATGTAGGCCGGGCAATGTTCGCCCAGCAGTTTTTGGTGGTAGGGAATATTGAAAACCGGTATCGCCAGCGCGCTGCCTACTTGCTCCAGCAGTTGTTCGGCGCCAGCCCACCACACGCCGTGGCCGCCTATCAGCATGGGCCGCTTGGCTGCGGCGATACGCGCCAGCAAGGGCGCTAGTGCCGCAGGGTCCGGCCAGGCGCGTGGCGCTGGCGTCGCGGCGCGGTGAAACGGGCGCTCCTCATGCCCGGCGTCTTCGTCAAACGAGGAAAACATGATGTCCACCGGAAGGCTTAAGTGCACCGGGCCGCCGTAGCCGCTGGTAGCGATTTTCCAGGCCCTATCGACAAACTCGCTGATGCGCGTGCCGTCGGTAATGCTGTAGCTGTATTTGGTGAGCGGTGCGGCAATAGCCACATCGTCAATCTCTTTAAAGCCGCCCGAGCCGCGTCGCTTGAGCGTGCTTGAGCCGGTTACAAAAATGACGGGCGAGCGCTCGCCCCAGGCCTCCATCATGGCCGGTACTGCATTGGCAAAACCTTCGGGCCCGATCAGGCAGACCGCGGGCTTGCGCGTGAGGCGCGCATGGCCGTCGGCTAAATGGCCGGCCACTTGTTCATGCGGGCAATTGATGACCGGCACGCCCAGCTCCATAAAGCCTTCCAAGGCCGGATTGCAAAAGCCCCCAGCAAGGGTGAACACATGCTCTATGCCTTTTTCTTTGAGGGCCAAAGCCAGCAGGTAGCCGCCACGGCGGCGCGCAATGGGTTGGGGGTTCATAAGCTTTCCTGATGTTGCGGTGGATTTGCGGGTGTATGCACAAAAAAGTGGGGACCAAGCGCTGCCGGGCTGCGCACGCCAAGTTGCACTAACGCGGTCAAGGCGCTTTCCTGTACCGCGTCGAGGTACTGGTCTAGCGCCTGCGCGCCCCCGGCAGCGATCGCGTACAGCACGGCACGGCCTAGCATCACCAGATTGGCGCCGCAGGCCAGGGCTTTGACCACGTCCTCGCCACTGCGAATGCCGCTGTCAAACACCAGGGGGTAATCCGTGCCTACTGCAGCGCGGATGAGGCCTAGTTGTTCAATAGCCCCCGGTGCGCTGTCCAACTGGCGCCCGCCGTGGTT
>CAMBNY010000074.1 GCA_945869165.1 Comamonas sp. lk
ACCGGGCGCGGCAAAGTGGTCATGCGGGCCAAATGCCACTTTGAGGACATTGACAAGGGCGCGCGCCAGGCCATCATCGTGGACGAGCTGCCCTATCAGGTCAATAAGAAGACCTTGCAAGAAAGGATGGCTGAGCTGGTCCACGAGAAAAAAATCGAGGGCATCAGCCATATCCAAGACGAGTCGGACAAATCCGGCATGCGCTTGGTCATCGAACTCAAGCGCGGCGAAGTGCCCGAGGTGGTGCTTAACAACCTGTACAAACAGACCCAGTTGCAAGACACCTTCGGGATGAACATGGTGGCCCTGATCAACGGGCAGCCCAAGTTATGTAATCTGAAAGACCTGATTGAGGTCTTTTTACAACACCGCCGAGAGGTCGTTACCCGGCGCACCGTCTTCAACTTGCGCAAGGCCCGCGAGCGCGGTCATGTGCTTGAGGGTCTGGCGGTCGCGCTGGCCAATATCGACGAATTCATCGCCATCATCCGCAACGCCCCCACCCCGCCGGTGGCCAAGGCCGAGTTGATGACCCGCAGCTGGGACAGCAAGCTGGTGCGCGAGATGCTGACCCGCAGTCGCATGGATGGCGGCCTGCTCAATGCCGACGATTTCCGCCCCGACGGCTTGGATAAATCCTTGGGCATGGGCAGCGACGGCCTGTACCGCCTGTCGGACACGCAAGCGCAAGAAATTTTGCAAATGCGCTTGCAACGCCTGACCGGCCTGGAGCAAGACAAGATCGTCAGCGAATACAAAGAGGTGATGTCCGAGATCGAAGACCTGCTGGACATCCTGGCCCGCCCCGAGCGCGTATCCACCATCATCGGCGAAGAACTGGCCGCGATCAAACAGGAATTTGGCCAATCCAAGCTGGGCGCGCGCCGCAGCCTGGTCGAGCACAGTTCTTATGACCTGAGCACCGAAGACCTGATCACGCCCACCGACATGGTGGTGACGCTCAGCCACAGCGGCTACATCAAGAGCCAGCCCCTGGGCGAATACCGGGCGCAAAAGCGCGGCGGGCGCGGCAAGCAAGCCACGGCCACCAAAGAAGACGATTGGGTGGACCAGCTCTTCATCGCCAATACGCACGACTACATATTGTGCTTCTCTAACCGGGGCCGTTTGTACTGGCTCAAGGTCTGGGAAGTGCCACAGGGCTCGCGCGGCTCGCGCGGGCGGCCCATCGTCAATATGTTCCCGCTGCAAGAGGGCGAAAAAATCACCGTCGTGCTGCCGCTCACTGGCGACAAACGCACATTCCCGGCGGACCAGTTTGTGTTCATGGCGACGTCCATGGGCATCGTCAAGAAAACGCCGTTGGATGACTTCAACAACCCGCGCAAGGTCGGCATCATTGCCGTCAACTTGGACGAAGGCGATTACCTAATTGGAGCGGCGATTACCGACGGCCAGCACGATGTGATGCTGTTCTCCGACGGTGGCAAAGCGGTGCGCTTTAACGAAGACGAAGTCACCGCCCATGGCCGCCAGTCGCGCGGCGTCAAAGGCATGAATCTGGAAGAAGGCCAAACGGTGATTGCCATGCTGGTAGCCGAGGACGAGCAGCAAAGCGTGCTCACCGCCACCGAAAACGGCTACGGCAAACGCACCAACATCACTGAATACACCCGCCATGGCCGCGGCACCAAGGGCATGATCGCCATCCAGCAAACCGAGCGCAACGGCAAAGTCGTGGCCGCTACGCTGGTGCATGTGGACGACGAAATCATGCTCATTACCGACCGTGGCGTTTTGGTGCGCACCCGCGTAGCTGAAATCCGCGAACTCGGTCGGGCCACCCAGGGCGTGACACTGATCAGCCTGGACGAAGGCTCCAAACTCAGCGGCTTGCAACGCATCGTCGAAAACGATGCCAACCAAGCCGACAACGCACCCGATGACGCAGCCGATAGCGCACCCGAAGGTGACGCCAGCGAAGAATGAGCCTGGCCGCGTGACGCGCCCATATAACTTCTCCGCCGGCCCGGCCACCATGCCTTTGGCGGTGCTGCAACAGGCGGCGACGGATATGGGCGATTGGCACGATGCCGACGGTAAACCCAGCGGCATGGGCATCATGGAAATGAGCCACCGGGGCAAAGCCTTTGGCAGCATCGTGCAGCACGCGCAGGCTTGCCTGCGCAGCTTGCTGGCAGTCCCTGCTGAATTTCATATCTTGTTCATGCAAGGCGGCGGCTTGGCGCAAAACGCCATCGTCCCGATGAACCTGTGCGGCCCCGTGCCCGGCAAACCAGCGGTGGACTTTGTGCTCACCGGCAGCTGGAGCCAAAAATCTTCGCAGGAAGCGGCCAAATACGCTGCGCCACATATTGCCGCTAGCGTGCAGGAGTCGGGCTTCCACCATATCCCGGACCCCGCCAGTTGGCAGCTCAGCCCGGATGCCCGCTACGTGCATATCTGCAGCAACGAGACCATACACGGCGTGGAGTTTCACACCCTGCCTGACCTGCGCGCTCTGGGTTCGGATGCGCCTTTGGTGGTAGATTTTTCTTCGCACGTGGCCTCGCGCCCGGTGGATTGGAGCCGCGTCGGCTTGGCCTTTGCCGGTGCCCAAAAAAACCTAGGGCCTGCCGGACTGACATTGGTCGTGGTGCGCGACGACTTGTTAGACCGCGCCTTGGACATCTGCCCCAGCGCCTTCAACTTCAAAAACATCGCGGCCCATGCGTCCCTGTTCAACACGCCGCCCACATTCGGCATTTATATGGCGGGATTGGTGTTTGATTGGTTGGAGCAGCAAGGCGGCGTAGCGGCCATCGAGGCGCGCAACATCGCAAAAGCCGCCCTGCTCTACGAGGCCATTGACGACTCGGACCTGTATTTCAACCCCGTCGATCCCACCTGCCGCTCGCGCATGAACGTGCCCTTTTTCCTGCGAGAACCCGCTTTGGAAAGCGCCTTTTTGCAGGGCGCCGAGCAAGCCGGACTGCTGCAACTCAAGGGCCACAAGTCGGTAGGCGGCCTGCGCGCCAGCATTTACAACGCCATGCCTTTGGAAGGCGTGCAAGCGCTGGTGGCATTTATGCGATCATTTGAACGCACCCGCGCTTAAAGGACAGAACCATGGCACTCACACTGGCTGAACTGCGTAATCGCATCGATGCGCTCGATCTGGAGCTGCTCGCCCTGCTCAACCGCCGCGCTGGTTTGGCGCACGAAGTTGGAGAACTCAAAAAAGGCGAAGGTTCGGTGGTTTTTCGCCCGGAGCGCGAGGCCCAAGTAATCGCCACGCTCCAGCAAGCCAATGCCCAAAGCGGCTTGGCGCATACCTTGCAAAGTGACAGCGTGGCCTTTGTGTGGCGCGAAATCATGTCGGCCTGCCGTGCCCTGGAAGCCCCTCAGCGCGTGGCCTACCTCGGCCCGGCCGGCACCTTTAGCGAAGAGGCGGCGCTGCGCTTTTTTGGCTCCAGCATTGCGCATGTACCTTGCGCCAACTTTGATGAAGTCTTTCACGCCACGGCGGCAGGTTCGGCGCAATTCGGCGTGATTCCCGTAGAAAACAGCAGCGAGGGCGTGGTCACCCGCTCGCTGGATTTGCTGCTGACCTCGCCGCTGCACATCATCGGCGAAACCAGCCTGATGGTGCGCCACCATTTGCTGCGCGCCAGCAACAGCCTGGACGAGATCGAGGTCGTACTGGCCCACCCGCAGGCACTGGCCCAATGCCAAAACTGGCTCAGCACCCACCTAGCCCACGCCGAGCGGCGCGCTGTTTCCAGCAATGCCGAAGGTGCGCGCCTGGCGGCCCAAGAGCCCGCTTGGGCGGCGATTGCCAGCGAACGCGCGGGTTCGGCCTTCGGCCTGCACTTGGCTGCCCGCGCCATCCAGGACGATGCCTTCAACCGCACCCGCTTTGTGGTGGTCTGCCTGCCCAGCACCTTGGCCGCACCCCAGGCCAGCGGGCGTGATTGCATAAGCCTGGTGGTCTCGGTGCCCAACCGACCCGGCGCCGTGCACGACATGTTGGTACCCCTCAAAAAACACGGCGTTTCTATGACGCGCTTTGAATCGCGCCCGGCGCGCTCTGGGCAGTGGGAGTATTACTTTTACATCGACCTGCAAGGCCACCCCTCGCAGCCGCAGCTGCAGGCCGCGCTGGCTGAGCTGCAATCGCTGTGCGCTTTTTACAAAGTGCTGGGCACTTACCCCCTGGCGGACTAAGGCGTGAAACACGGTGTTTGATCAACTCGGATTGGTGGGCTGCGGCCTGATGGGCGGCTCGTTTGCGCTGGCGCTTAAGCGCGCGGGTTTGGTGCGCCGCGTGCTCGGTTACAGCCCGTCAGAGGCCACCCGCCAGCGTGCGCTGGACATGGGCGTGATTGACGCGGTGGCCCTTGACGCATCCCAGGCCGCGCACGGCAGTGACCTGGTGCTGGTGGCCGTGCCGGTGGCCGCCACGCAAAGCACTTTGGCGGCGCTGGCCGATGCCTTATCGCCGCAGGCTCTGCTCATGGACGTGGGCTCCACCAAACGCGATGTGGTGCAAGCAGCCGAGATTGCGCTGGGTGACAAACTGGCTACCTTTGTGCCCGCGCACCCGATCGCCGGTAAAGAGGTGGCCGGCGTAGCCCATGCCGACGTGGACTTATACACCGGCTGCCAGGTCATCCTGACTCCCATGGAGCAAACGGGTACAGCGCAATTGGCGCAAGCGCAGGCGCTGTGGGCCGCGTTAGGCGCGCACGTACGCACCATGACTGCGCTAGACCACGACAGCGCGTTCGCTGCGGTCAGCCACCTGCCCCATATGCTGGCCTTTGCCGCCATGAACGCGCTCAACTCCCAAGACCAGGCTGCGCATTTCCTGTCTCTGGCGGGCCCTGGCTTTCGCGACTTCACCCGCATTGCCGCGTCCGACCCTGCCGTGTGGCGTGACATATTGCACGCCAATCGAGACCAATTGCTGCTGCAATCGCAGCACCTGCGCGCCGCTTTGCAGGCCTTTGAAACGGCCCTGGCCCAAGGCGACAGCGCAACGTTGCAAGCGCTGATCACCGCCGCCAGCCAATCCCGCGCCGCCTGGTCGCTCAAGCGCTAAATACTTACCCATGTTTGCCACCCGTTTTCTCGACCTTCCCCCATTAGCCCACGCCGCTGGCAGCGTCACCCTGCCCGGCTCCAAAAGTATTTCCAATCGGGTACTACTTCTGGCCGCCTTGTGCGAAGGCGTCACGCACATCCACGATTTGCTCGATTCAGATGACACCCGCGTCATGTTGACAGCGCTCCAGGCCCTGGGCTGCACGATGCAGCGCGAGGGCAATAGCCTGCGTCTGACAGGCCTGAACGGACGCTTGCCGCAACATCCTATTGCCTTGTTTTTGGGCAATGCCGGTACCGCCATGCGCCCCTTGACGGCTGCGCTGGCCGTGCTGGGCGGCGACTTTGCACTCAGCGGCGTGCCCCGCATGCACGAGCGCCCGATCGGCGACTTGGTAGACGCCCTGCGCCAGCTGGGTTGCCACATTGACTACACCGGCCAGGCGGGTTTTCCGCCTCTGCATATAGGCACGCCCAGCTTGAGCTTGGACGCACCCATCCAGGTACGTGGCGACGTGTCCAGCCAGTTTCTGACTGCTTTGTTGATGGCCTTGCCCTTGGTGGCGCAAAAAGACATCGTGATTGAAGTCGTGGGCGAACTCATCTCCCGCCCCTACATCGCCATCACCCTCAATTTACTGGCGCAGTTTGGCGTGGAGGTGCAGCGCGAGGGTTGGCAGCGTTTTGTCATTCCCGCAGGCAGCCGCTTGCGTTCGCCCGGCACGCTGCATGTGGAAGCCGATGCATCGTCTGCCAGCTATTTTGTGGCGCTGGGCGCGATTGCGCCGGGCAGCGAAGGCATACGCATTCAAGGTCTGGGCGAAAACTCGATCCAGGGCGACATACGCTTTATCGAAGCGGCGCGCGCCATGGGCGCCATGGTCGACAGCGGCCCCAACCATTTGCATGTGCGCCGGGGCGCCTGGCCGCTTCAAGCCATCGAGCTGGACTGCAACCACATCCCGGATGCCGCCATGACCCTGGCCGTGATGGCGCTCTACACCCAAGGCACCACAGTGCTGCGCAATATCGCCAGCTGGCGCGTCAAAGAAACCGACCGCATCGCTGCCATGGCCACTGAGCTGCGCAAACTCGGCGCGACGGTACAAGAAACACCAGACTCCATTTCCGTTACCGCGCCAGCTAACGCCGCCCATTGGCGCGCCGCCAGCATCCACACCTACGACGACCACCGCATCGCCATGTGCTTTTCGCTGGCCGCTTTCAACCCGGCGCAATTGCCGGTGCGCATTCTGGACCCGCAATGCGTGGCCAAGACGTTTCCAGATTATTTCGAAGCCTTGTTTAGCGTCACCGGGACAGCGGCGGGCCAGATTCCTGTTCTCTGCATCGATGGGCCTACGGCCTCGGGCAAGGGCACATTGGCCTCGGCTTTGGCTTCGGCGCTGGGCTACCACTTTCTCGATTCGGGAGCGCTCTACCGTATTGCGGCCTACGCCGCAGTGCAAAGTGGCCTGGTGCTGGATCCATCGCAGGAACAGGCGATCGCCGCATTGGCAAGCACACTGGACATCCGCTTTGAAGGCGAGCGCGTCTGGCTGGATGGGCAGGATGTGAGCGAAGCCATACGCACCGAGCAAGCGGGCATGGATGCCTCGGCGGTATCCAGCCTGCCTTCTGTGCGTGCCGCGCTCATGGACATGCAACAGCGTTTTCGGCGTCTGCCCGGCCTGGTGGCCGACGGGCGGGACATGGGTACGGTCGTGTTTGCGGATGCGCAGCTCAAGGTGTATCTCACCGCCAGCGCAGAGCGAAGAGGCGAAAGACGCTATAAGCAATTGATTTCTAAGGGGATTTCGGCTACACTCGATGCTCTTTGCGCGGACTTGGCCGCGCGTGACTTGCGCGATACCACCCGTGCTGTTGCGCCGCTCAAGCCCGCACAGGATGCGATGCTCCTAGACAACTCCGAATTGACGATTGAAGAATCGATCACGCAGGTTTTGGACTGGTGGCAAAGCAAGCAGCTTTTTTGATGCCTCTTAAATGGGCGTCGCCAAGCTGGCGATAAGCGAGAAGTCCAGGGTTTTCCTGGCACGGCCCCCGAGGCTCCCCTCGCGCTGCATGCGCATGGTTTCGGGGTTCTACAACCTAACCCGCGGTTTACGCCGCAAACTACATGTCTGAATCTTTCGCAGCCCTCTTTGAAGAGTCGCAAAAATCGTCTGAAACCCGTATCGGTGAAGTCGTCACCGCCGAAGTCGTTCGTATCGAACACAACTTTGTCGTTGTCAACGCCGGTCTGAAATCAGAAGCCTATGTCCCCCTGTCTGA
>CAMBNY010000075.1 GCA_945869165.1 Comamonas sp. lk
GCCGGTATCAATATGGACCTCAAGCGCGTCTCTGGCGACGGCTACTGGGACAACGTCTGGCTCAAGCAGCCTTTCTGCGCGGTGTACTGGGGCAACCGTCCCACCATCGACAACCAGTTCACTTCCACCTTTTACGGCGGCAAGAGCAACCCGTGGAACGACAGCCACTTTGAAAACGCCGAGTTCAGCAAGGCTTTGGAAGCGGCCCGCGTTGAAATCGACGCCAAGAAGCGCCAAGACCTGTACTCACGCTGCCAAGAGCTGGTGTCGCAAAACGCTGGCATGGTGAACTACGCAGTGCAAGACTACCTGGACGCACACACCACCAAGCTGCAAGGTTTGGTGCCCTCTGGTCGTTACGATTTCGGTGATGCCCGCATCGCTGAAAAAGGCTGGTTTGCCTAAATTTGCAAGCGCGCCGGTTTGGCAACAAACGGCGTCGTTGTGTGAATCGTAAAAAGGGGCTGGGCTTACGCCCAGCCCCTTTTTTTATACTTTTTTTGGTAAGCTTGTCATGGCGTTATGCTATGCGTGGCGGTGAGTTTTTACCGTCTTTCTTTTTACTACCGTTAGCTCGTCATGGCCAAGTTGATTGTGAACCGACTGCTTTTGGGGGTCTTAACCCTGTTTGCTGTATCGGTGTTGATATTTATTTGCACCCAAATTCTGCCCGGGGATGTCGCATCCGCGGTGCTCGGCCAAGGAGCCACGCCCGAAGCACTGATAGTGTTCCGCCGTGAACTGGGTCTGGACGTTCCCGCGCACCTGCGCTATTGGAACTGGCTGGTCGGCGCCCTGCACGGGGATCTGGGCGTGGCCCTGACCAATAAGCGCGTCATCATTGACGACTTGATGCCACGCTTGCGCAACACCTTGTTTTTAGCCGGGTATGCCGCCGTCATCGCCATCCCCTTGTCCGTTGGCCTGGGCGTACTGGCGGCGATTAACGAAGGCAAATTGTCCGACCGTTTGTCCAACATTACAACGCTGATCGCCATCTCGCTGCCCGAGTTTTTTATCGCCTACCTGCTGATCATCTGTTTCTCGGTGCAGTTTCACTGGTTCCCCTCGCTGGCCATGGTATCGAACAGCATGACTTTGGGGGACCGCATATTCCAGACCACGTTGCCCGCCATTACCCTCACGCTCTTGGTCGCGGCGCACATGTTGCGCATGACTCGCAGTTCGGTGCTGTCGGTCATGTCCACGCCGTATATCGAAATGGCTTTCCTGAAAGGCGCGCCGCGCAGACGCGTTATCGTCACCCACGCGCTGCCCAATGCGGCTGCGCCCATCATCACCGTGATCGCGCTCAATATGGCCTATCTGGTGGTCGGTGTGGTGGTGATCGAGGCGGTGTTTGTCTATCCGGGCCTGGGCCAGTACATGGTCGATGCCGTATCCAAGCGTGATGTGCCGGTGATCCAGGCCTGCGGCCTGACGTTTGCCACCGTGTTTGTGCTGCTCAATACGCTGGCCGACATCCTGGTCATTGTGGTCAACCCGCGTTTGCGCCACCAGCGCTAAGCCATTTTCCAATTGCTATCGCCATGAAACTTTTCGGACACAAGCTCACCGCGTCTGCCACCTTTGGCATGGCTGTGGTGGCGTTCTTTATCTTTATCTCTTTGTTTACCCCCTGGATTGCGCCTTATTCCGAGTCGGCCAACATAGGCGGCACCTGGGACGAGCCTTCTGCCAAGATGCTTTTCGGTGCCGACCAGATCGGGCGCGACATGCTCACGCGCATGATGTACGGCAGCCGTATGACGATTGGCGTAGCGATCGCCATTACGGCTTTGTCGTTTTTGATCGGCATCCTCACCGGCCTGGTCAGCGCCGTGGTCGGCGGCTGGGTGGATGTGTTTTTCACCCGCCTGGTCGATGTGATGCTGTCCATCCCCAGCCTGATTTTTGCGCTGATTATTTTGGGCGTTTTCGGCTCCAGCATCCCCACGCTGATCATGACCATTGCGGTGCTTGACTCGACCCGTGTGTTTCGCCTGTCACGCGCGCTAGGCATGAACCTCACGGTAATGGAATATGTGGAAGCGGCCCGCTTGCGCGGCGAAGGCCTGTGGTGGGTGATTACCCGCGAAATTTTGCCCAACGCCTGGGCGCCGCTGGTGTCTGAATTCGGTCTGCGTTTTTGCTTTAACTTTTTGTTTATTGCCGGCCTGTCGTTTTTGGGCCTGGGCATCCAACCGCCTTATGCGGATCTGGGCGGCATGGTGCGCGAGAACGCTGCTGCGATCAACTTCGGCATGATGGCGCCCATCTACCCCGCTACCGCGATTGCGCTGCTGACGGTGTCAGTCAACCTGGTGGTGGACTGGATGCTCTCGATTGACGCACGGCCCTCGGGCGCGCAGGCTGAACTCTAAGAAAGACCGCAGGGTATGGAAGACTCCACTATTTTGAATATCACCGGCTTGCGGCTGCTGAGCGTCGCGGGCAATGTCATTGTGGACAACGTCGATCTGCAATTGCAGCGCGGCGAGGTGTTGGGGCTGATCGGCGAAAGCGGTGCCGGTAAATCCACCATCGGCCTGTCCAGCATGTGCTACGCCCGCGCCGGTTTGCATATTGCGGGTGGCGAAGTGGTGCTCGGTGGCGTCAACATTCGGGCGCTGGACGCCGAAGGCCGCCGCCAGGTGCGCGGCAAGCGTATTGCTTATATCGCCCAATCGGCAGCCGCAGCGTTCAACCCGGCGCACAGCCTGATGGACCAAGTCTGCGAGGCGCCGGTGCTGCACAAGCTGATGACCCGGACACAAGCCGAAGCCTGGGCGCGCGAATTGTTTGTGGCACTGGACCTGCCCGATCCGCAAAACTTCGGCAGCCGCTACCCGCACCAGGTATCGGGCGGGCAATTGCAGCGCGCCATGGCGGCTATGGCCATGTCCTGCCGCCCCGATGTATTGGTGCTGGACGAGCCCACCACCGCGCTGGATGTGACCACGCAAATTGAAGTGCTAATTTTGCTCAAGTCGCTGATCCGCCAGTACGGCACAGCGGCTTTGTACATCACCCATGATCTGGCCGTGGTGGCCCAAGTGGCCGACCGAATCAAAGTGCTGCGCCACGGCAAAGAAGTAGAAGAAGGCCTGACACAGCAAATCCTGCACGAGGCGCGCCAGGACTACACCGCCCGCTTGGTGGCGGTGCGCGGCGCAGCTGCCAGCGAGCGCGCGGTAGGCGCCACGGTGCAGCCCGAAACGGTTTTGAAAGTGCAAGACTGCCACGCCTATTACGGCGATTTCCATGTGGTGCGCGGCGTGTCGCTGGATGTGCAGCGCGGCGAAACCGTGGCAGTGGTCGGCGAATCAGGCTCTGGCAAGTCCACCCTGGCGCGCATCATCACCGGCCTGTTGCCACCGCGCAGCGGGCAGATTTTGTTTCAAGACAAGGCGCTGCCTGCCACGCTCAAGGAGCGCAGCAAAGAGCTCAAACGCACGATTCAACTGGTGTATCAAATCCCCGATGTGGCGATCAATCCGCGTCAGACGCTGCGCGAAATCATCGGCCGGCCAGTAGAGTTTTACTTCGACGCCGGACGCGCCGAAGTCAATGCACGTGCGCAAGAGCTGATGACCCTGGTGGAGTTACCGCACGACTACCTGGAGCGCCGCCCTGGCCAATTGTCCGGCGGACAAAAGCAGCGTGTCTGCATCGCCCGCGCGCTGGCGGCCAAGCCCGACCTCATCATCTTGGACGAGCCCACCTCGGCGCTAGACCCGCTGGTGGCCGAAGAAATCTTGACGCTCTTGCGCAAATTGCAGCGCGAGTTAGGCTTGTCCTACATCCTCATTACCCACGACCTGGACGTAGTGCACCGCATCGCCCACCGCACCGCCGTGATGCTGCAAGGCCAGTTTGTGGCCTTTGACACCACCGACAAAATCTTCGAAAACCCCGAACACCCTTACACCCAAAAGCTGATCACCGCCGTACCAGAAATGCGCGTAGATTGGCTAGACGAGGTTCTGGCGAAGCGGCAGAAGGCAGCGGCTTAAATAAAGACGCAGGCAAACAGAAAAGGCTCGCAACTGCGAGCCTTTTTCATGGTGCCTCGTGGATAAGGCGACTGCGCGGTGTTATCAGATATTGGAGTCCGGGAACGAAGCCTTGCGCCTATTGACGTAATCCATAACCGCCTCGTCGGCAGCCGGGTCCAGGGCCGGTGCTTCGTATTCGGCCAAGTTTTTCTTCCACAGCGAATTAGCGCGCACTGACAAGTCCACGCCGCCTTCGGCTTCCCATTGCTCGAAGCTGTTGTTGTCGGTAATCGGCGAGCGGTAAAACGCGGTTTCGAAATTGGCCTGCGTGTGGGCGCAGCCCAAAAAGTGCTTACCGGGGCCCACTTCGCGGATGGCGTCCATGGCCTGGCCGTTCTCGCTCATGTCCACGCCGGCCATCAAGGTGTGCATCATGCCGGCCTGGTCGCAGTCCATGATGAATTTTTCATAGCCCATGGACAAACCGCCTTCCAACCAGCCGGCGGTGTGCAACACAAAATTGACGCCAGCCAGGCAGGTGGGGATCATGGTGTTGGCGGACTCGGAGGCCGCTTGCGCATCCGCAATCTTGGAGCCGCATAAGCCGCCCCCAGAGCGAAAGGGCACCCCCAGACGACGCGCCAGCGCAGCCATCACATACAGCACTAGCGCAGGTTCTGGCGTGCCAAAGGTAGGTGCACCTGACTGCATAGACACCGAGGACGCAAAACTGCCCAACACCACTGGCGCGCCGGGGTTGACCAGTTGTACAAAAGCCATGCCCGCCAATGCTTCGGCCAGGGTCTGGGCACAGGTACCGGCCACCGTGACCGGCGACATGGCGCCGGCCAGGATGAAGGGCGTGATGATGGTGGCCTGATTGGCCCGCGCATAAACCTTGGCCGCGCCCAACATGGTCTCGTCAAAGGTCATGGGCGAGTTGGCGTTGATCAGGCTGATGCAGACGGTGCGGTTTTTGCCGGTAGCCGGGTCGATAAAGTTGTCACCAAACAAACGCGCGGCCATTTCTACCGTGTCTTGCGCACGCTCGGGTTTGGTGACCGAGCCCATAAAGGGTTTGTCGCTGTACTTCATGTGCGCATACACCATATCGAAATGGCGCTTGTTCACCGGCAGATCCACCGGCTCGCAAATCGTGCCACCGCTGTGGTGGATGGAGTTGGCCATATAGGCCAGCTTCACAAAATTTTCAAAGTCGTGCAAGGTGGCGTAGCGGCGGCCTTTGTCCAGGTCGCGTACAAAGGGCGAACCGTAGGACGGGGCAAACACGGTGTTTTTTCCGCCGATGACCACGTTATGCGCCGGATTGCGCGCGTACTGCGTGAACTCGCGCGGTGCGCTCGCTTGCACAATGGCGCGGCACATGCCACCGGGAAAGCGCACGCGCTCGCCCGTGACTTCGGCACCGGCTTTGCGCCAAATGTCCAGGGCTTCAGCATCGTCGCGAAAATCGATGCCCACTTCTTCCAAAATCGTATTGGCATTGCGCTCGATGATGGCCAGGCCCTCTTCGTCCAGCACTTCGTAATAGGGAATATTGCGCGTGATGAAGGGCGCGGCCTGTGTAGCACGGGCTGAACGCAGTGCGCGCTTGACCTCGCGACCTCCTGCGCTACGGCGGGTGCGCGGCGCGCTATCGGCGGCGGTCAGGGTCACACTATCGTCCATGGCAAATCTCCAATCGATACAAAGCTCGGGGCAACAATGAGTATCCCCAGTGCCCAAGCCTAGCCCAAGTCATACTGCGACACCTACTTGCATCTAAACGCCAGAGGGCCTGTCGCGCAGGCATCCTGGCGCGTCGTATGGCGAACAATACGCACCGTCTGGCCCGCTTCACAATCCTTGTTACCGACTTTATAGGGTTACCTCCATGTCTTTAAGCGTTTTTGACCTGTTCAAAATCGGAATCGGCCCCTCGTCCTCGCACACCGTAGGCCCGATGAAGGCCGCCGCCATGTTCGCTAAAGCGCTGGCCCAGGACGGCATGCTGGCGGCCACGGCACGGGTGGAAGTGCGGCTCTACGGCTCGCTGGGCGCCACCGGCAAGGGGCACGGCACCGATACCGCCGTGATGCTGGGCCTGGAAGGCCTGCTGCCCGATAGCATAGACCCGGACACGATTGATGTACGGTTGAAAAAAATCCGGACGGAGAAAACACTCTATGTGCAAGGTAGCCATCCAATTGCCTTCGCTGAAAAAACCGATGTAGTGTTTTTGCGGCGTGAAACTCTGTCTTTTCACCCCAATGGCGTGAAGTTCATGGCGATGGATGCACAAGGCGGTCTGTTGCAAGAGCGCCGTTATTTCTCGGTGGGCGGTGGCTTTGTGGTGTCCCAAGAAGACGCCGATGCCGAACACGCTGCCACCCAACAAGCGCCGCGTATCGTGGCCGACCGCACGGTGCTGGCCCATCCATTCCTAAGCGGCGACGCATTGCTGGCGATCACCGCCAGCACCGGCATGTCGATTGCCCAGGTGATGCGCGCCAACGAGCACGCCTGGCGCAGCGACGCTGAATTGGACGCCGGTTTAGATGCGATCTGGGACGCCATGAAGGCCTGTGTGGCGCGCGGCATACGCACCGATGGCCACCTGCCCGGCAATTTAATGGTCAAGCGCCGCGCCGCCGAATTGCACCGCAGCCTGAGCAGCCGCCCCGAAGAGGCGCTGCGCGATCAGTTAACGATTTTGGACTTTGTCAACGTCTACGCCATGGCGGTGAACGAAGAAAACGCTGCGGGGGGCCGCGTGGTCACAGCGCCCACCAACGGTGCAGCGGGCATCATTCCGGCGGTG
>CAMBNY010000076.1 GCA_945869165.1 Comamonas sp. lk
GATGCGCGTCCAAATCTTGCCCCGCTTTTCGTCCTGGCGACCCTTGCGGTGCTGAATATTGGCCCATTTGCTATGTCCTGCCACGCGAAATCCTTTGAAAATTCGTTAACCTAAGCCTTTGATTGTACTTTTCGAGGTATCCATGGCCCTCTCTGACGACGCCGGCATCCTGATCGCCCAAGGCCCGCCCGGCAAAAACCCAGCGCAATGTTTTTTGCGCCCCGACAAAGCCAATCGCCATGGCCTGATCACCGGCGCTACCGGCACGGGCAAAACCATCACCCTGCAAACCCTGGCCGAGGGTTTTTCCAGCTTGGGTGTGCCGGTGTTTATGGCCGATGTCAAAGGTGACCTGAGCGGCATTTCCCAAGCGGGCAAAGTCGGCGAGAAACTGGCCAAGGTACTGGCTGAACGCGGCCTTGCGCCCAGCGCGCCCGCCGCCTTCCCGACCACGCTGTGGGATGTGTTTGGCGAACAAGGCCACCCGGTACGCGCCACCATCAGCGATCTGGGACCCTTGTTGCTGGCGCGCATGCTCAACCTCAATGACACCCAAGCCGGCGTGCTGCAACTAGTTTTCAAAATTGCCGATGACGACGGCCTGATGCTGCTGGACATGAAAGACCTGCGCGCCATGTGCCAGCACGTGGGCGATAAGGCATCCGACTTCACCACCGAATACGGCAATATCAGCGCCGCCAGCATTGGCGCCATCCAGCGCGGGCTGATGCAAATCGAGGCCCAGGGCGGGAGCCGCTTTTTCGGCGAACCCATGCTCAACATCGCCGACTTCATGCAGACCGATGCGGATGGCAAAGGCTTTGTCAACATCCTGGCCGCCGACCAACTCATGGCCGCGCCCCGGCTCTACGCTACCTTTTTGCTGTGGATGCTGAGCGAGTTATTCGAAACCCTGCCCGAGGTAGGCGACCTGGACAAACCCAAACTCGTGTTCTTTTTTGACGAAGCGCATTTGTTGTTTGCCGATGCGCCCAAGGTGTTGATCGAGCGCATCGAGCTGGTGGTTCGCTTGGTGCGCAGCAAAGGCGTTGGCATTTTCTTTGTGACGCAAAACCCGCTAGATATTCCCGACAGCGTGCTGGCGCAATTGGGCAACCGGGTGCAACACGCGCTGCGCGCCTTCACCCCGCGCGACCAAAAAGCCGTCAAAGCGGCTGCCGACACCATGCGCGGCAACGCCGGGCTGGACGTCGCTGCTGCCATTACCGAACTGGGCGTGGGCGAAGCCCTCGTCAGCCTGTTGGATGAAAAAGGGCGGCCCAACCCCACCGAACGCGCGTACGTGCTGCCCCCGGCCAGCCAGATCGGCCCCATCAGCCCGGCACAGCGCGCCCAATTGCAAACGCAGTCCATCGTGGCGGGCGTTTATGAAAAAACCATTGACCGCGCTTCGGCATTTGAAGCACTCAAGGGCCAGGCCGCCGCGCAAGCCCTGACCGACAAAGAGGCCCGCGCTCCTGCGCCAGCGGGCGAGCCTGGGCCGGCATCACGTTCACAAGCGCCAGCACCAACGCAAAACGCACCGCATGCGCCGCCTGAGCGCGGCATGCTCGACGAACTGGGCGATTTGATGGGCGGCGGACGCGGACGGCGCCGTGCCAGCATCGGCGAGCAACTAATAAAAAGCGCCGCCAGCTCGATTGGTCGCGAAGTGGGCCGGCAGATCATCCGCGGGGTGCTGGGAAGTATTTTGGGTGGTGGCCGACGCTAAGTGCCAGCCTAACCCGGCAGCGCGCAAGCCGGATGCGCCGATTACTCGCCCTTTTGGCCCACGCCTCTGGGGTCTGCTGCTGTACCGCCATGGCCTTCAAAGCTGCAAACCCCAAGGCCGCGCTGACCGGCCCGCCGCTATAGTGCAGCGCATAAAGCTGGGCGACGCCAGCGTGGCAGCACATGTCGCGCGCGGCATGTTGCAAAAAAACAAGCCAGCGTACAAACGGCACTGAATTGGAGACAAGATCATGAACACCCTAGAAGCCAGCGCCCCAGCCCTTTCGAGCGTGCCCTCGCCCGAGCCCGCACCTGCCCGCGCCAACCGCCGCGTCGGCGGGCGCGAACGGCGCGATCCCAACGCCCGGCCCAGTGGCCCGGCCTACATCAAGCGCGTCATCCCCACTTACGAAGTGCTGGGCGAAAAAAGCCTGCTCCAAATCGAAGCTACGGCCGACCGCATCCTTGCTGAAATTGGGTTGGACATCCGAGACGATGACGAGGCGCTCGCGCTGTTCAAAAAATCAGGCGCCAAGGTGGACGGCATGCGCGTGCGCTTTGAGCCGGGGCATTTGCAGGAGGTGCTGAAAACCGCACCAGCCCAGTTCACCCAGCATGCGCGCAACCCGGCGCATAGCGTGCCGATTGGCGGCAAAAACATCGTTTTCTCACCAGCCTATGGCTCGCCCTTTGTGATGGACCTGGACCGGGGGCGGCGCTACGGCACCATCGAAGACTTTCAAAACTTTATCAAGCTGGCTTACAGCAGCCCCTGGCTGCACCACAGCGGCGGCACGGTGTGCGAGCCGACCGATGTGCCGGTAAACAAGCGGCACCTGGACATGGTGTATTCGCACATGCGCTATTCGGACAAGGCCTATATGGGGTCTATCACCTCCGAGCAGCGCGCCGAAGATTCGATTGCCATGAGCCGCATTTTGTTTGGCGAGAAGTTTGTCGATGAGAACTGCGTCGTACTGGGCAATGTGAATGTCAATTCGCCGCTGCTCTGGGACGGCACCATGACCAAGTCGGCCCGCGCCTATGCGCGCGCCAACCAGGCGGCGGTGATCGTGCCCTTTATCTTGGGCGGCGCCATGGGGCCGGTGACCAACGCGGGAGCCATTGCGCAAGCGCACGCCGAAACCATCGTCGGCTGCGCACTCACGCAGCTGGAGCGGCCCGGCGCGCCGGTGATTTACGGCAACTTTTTATCCAGCATGTCGCTGCGTTCGGGCTCGCCCACGTTTGGCACGCCCGAGCCGGCGATTGGCTCTATGGTGGTAGGCCAATTGGCGCGCCGCTTAAATTTGCCGCTGCGCTGCGCCGGGTCTTTTACCACCTCCAAACTGCCCGACGGCCAGGCCATGCAAGAGAGCGTGATGTCCATGCTCTCGGCCATCCATTGCGGCGCCAATTTCATCTTGCACGCCGCCGGCTTTTTGGACGGACTTTTGTCCATGAGCTATGAAAAATTCATGATGGACGCCGATTTTTGCGGCGCGCTGCATAGCTATGTCAATGGCGTTACTGTCGATGAAAACACGCTTGCCATGAGCGCCTTCCAGGACGTCACCCCCGGCGGCCATTACTTGGGCAGCGCGCACACCATGGCCAACTACACCACTGCGTTTTTTGACTCCAGCATTTCGGACGACACGCCGTTTGAGACCTGGACAGAGGCAGGCCAAAGCGATGCTGCCACGCGCGCCAACAAGCGCTGGAAACAATCCCTAGCCGAATACGTGGCGCCGCCCATGGATGTATCGGTGGACGAAGCGCTGCGCGACTTCATAGACCGCACCAAAGCGTCCATGCCGGACCAGTGGTATTGATGCTTTTTTTACCGAGCTCGCTATGAACAGCACCGCCTCCAAAGACCCCTTGCTTCAGCCTTTTCAGCTCAAGCATCTGCGCCTGAAAAACCGGCTCATGATTACCTCGCACGAGCCGGCCTACCCCGAAGACGGCATGCCCAAGGCCAAGTACCGCGCCTACCATGTGGAGCGCGCCAAGGCCGGTATCGCGCTGACCATGACCGCCGGTTCGGCAGCCGTGTCGCGCGACAGCCCGCCGGTGTTCAACAACATATTGGCCTACAAAGACGAAGTCGTGCCCTGGATGCGCGACCTCACCGATGCATGCCACGAACACGGCGCGGCGGTGATGATTCAAATTACCCATCTGGGCCGACGCACCAGCTGGTCCAAGGCCGACTGGTTGCCGGTGGTGTCGCCCTCGCACGAGCGCGAGGCCTCGCACCGCGCCTTTCCCAAAAAGATGGAAGACTGGGACATTGACCGCATCATCCGCGACTATGCCGACGCCGCCGAACGCATGCACGCCGCTGGAGTCGATGGCCTGGAGCTGGAAGCCTACGGGCATTTGATCGACCAGTTTTGGTCGCCCTCCACCAACACGCTAGACGCGCCTTTTGGCGGCGTTTTAGAAAACCGAGTGCGCTTTGCCATGGAAGTGGTGCGCGCGATACGCAAGCGCGTGGGGCCAGAGTTCATTTTGGGCGTGCGCGGCGTGGCCGACGAAGTGCGGCCTGGCGGCATCAGCGCGGAAGATGGCATAGGCATTGCGCGCTACCTGGCCAACTCCGGCATGGTGGATTTTTTGAACATCATCCGCGGCCATATCGACACCGACGCCGGCCTGACGGATGTGATACCCGTGCAAGGCATGGCCAGCGCGCCGCACCTGGACTTTGCCGCCAGCTTGCGCGAGCACGTGAACGTGCCCATCTTCCACGCCGCCAAGATTCAGGACGTGAACACCGCGCGCCACGCGATTGCCAGCGGCAAGCTGGACATGGTGGGTATGACGCGAGCGCACATGGCGGACCCGCACATCATGCGCAAAATCATCGAAGGCCGCGAAGACACGATTCGCCCCTGCGTGGGTGGCAACTTTTGCCTGGACCGCATTTACGCCGGTGGCGAAGCCTATTGCATCCACAACCCGTCCACCGGACGCGAACTGACGCTGCCGCACGCGATTGAACCTGCATCATCCAAGCGCAAAGTGCTAATCGTCGGCGCTGGGCCTGCGGGCCTCGAAGCGGCGCGCGTCAGTGCCGAACGCGGGCACGCGGTAACGGTGTTGGAAGCAGCGCCCAAGCCCGGCGGGCAAATCCGCCTGACGGCAGTGAGCCCGCGTCGGCGCGAAATGCTCAGCATCATCGACTGGCGCATGGCGCGCTGCGAAGAACGCGGCGTGACTTTTCGTTTCAACACCCTGGCCGACGAAGCCACGGTACTGGCCGAAAACCCGGACGTGGTCATCATCGCCACCGGCGGCATGCCGCATACCGAGGTGCTGCACAGCGGTAACGAATGGGTGGCCTCCACCTGGGACATCCTGAGCGGCGAAGTGGCGCCAGGAAAAAACGTATTGCTGTTTGACGACGCGGGTGACCACCCTGCCCTGCAAGCGGCCGAAGTGATTGCCAAAAGTGGTGCGCGCCTGGAAATCATGACGCCGGACCGCAGCTTTGCCCCCGAGGTGATGGCCATGAACCTGGTGCCCTATATGCGCAGCCTGCAAAAGCTGGACGTGACCTTTACCGTCACTTTCCGGCTGCTGTCGGTGGAGCGCTGCGCGGAAGGCCTCAAAGCCGTGGTCGGCAGCGACTACGGCGGCGTGCGCAAAGAGCGCATCGTGGACCAGGTGATCGTCAACCACGGCACACTACCGCTGGACGATTTGTACTTTGCGCTTAAACCCCATTCCAGCAACCTGGGCGCGACGGACTACGCGGCGCTGACGGCGCTGCAAGCCCAAACCTTGCGGCCCAACCCGGCGGGAACGTTTCAGCTATTTCGCATCGGAGACGCAGTGGCGGCGCGCAATACACATGCGGCGGTGCTTGACGGGCTGCGCGTGGCGCGGGTGCTTTAACAACACAAGAAGCAAGACGACTAGCGATTGCGCTGGGAAAGCGCGACGGATATTGCTTGTCTATCGGCTTAGGGAGCAAGATCCCCGGCAATCGGAACGCCACTATTTTTTGCAGCCTGACGTAAATCCTTGTCAAGGGTGGCAAGCGGGCAGCTCAGTTTTTTAGCCAACAAAAAATAGCTGGCGTCGTGGGCTGAAAGCCCCTCTGCAAATGCTTTCATGGCCAGTGGAATTGCCGAGTTTATGGATTCCATTTAATCAACGCTTGCTTGCATGGCCCCAAGCAGATCAAGCCGCGATGAACATTGCTGTTGGTTTGTGACGCCGACTTTTAAGACACGCGAAATGACATTCGCGGTCTCGGCCAAAGCCAGACCAGGCGTCACTCAAGCGCTCATCTCGGGAACCTCAAGGTCACTAGGCTAGGTACTTTTTTGGCCGTGGCCCGCGGCATCGCACAAGCAGCCTGACCGCGTATCACCCACGCGCCGCCGCCTGCAACACGCCAGCCGCCCACTGATTTAGGCTCAGTCCACGAGCCTGCGCGGCGATCAGAGCAGCCGTGTGGACCTCGGGCGCCACCCGCAGCATCAGCTTACCACTGGCGGGCTTCAATGCCTCTTTGCCGCTTTTTGCGCAGTCTGCAATGTAGAAATCAACCGCGTTGTGGAAGTCTTGCGTCAACTGCGCCACCGTTTCTCCCTCAAAGCTGATGCTGGTGCTAGGTGCAAGGCCGAGCACCTTGCCCCAAAAAACGCCGTCTGTTTCAGAAAACTCAATGCGGGCGGTGTAGCC
>CAMBNY010000077.1 GCA_945869165.1 Comamonas sp. lk
AATGGTCGCATCAGCGATTTGCAATGCATTTCCGTCAAGCCCAATGCGGCGCCGCTCGATAGCGCGCAAACGCCTACGCGAGTGATCGCCAAACACTATGTGCTGGCCGGTGGCGCGATCAACTCACCCGCGCTGCTCTTGCGCTCCAAAGCGCCGGACCCGCACAAGCGCCTGGGTGCGCGTACGTTTTTGCATCCGGTCGCCATCACGACCGCTGTGATGAAAGACACGGTGGCGGGCTGGGCCGGCGCGCCGCAAACGATTTATTCAGACCATTTTTTATACACCCAAGCGGTGGACGGCCCCATCGGCTTCAAGCTGGAAGTGGCGCCGCTGCACCCGGTGTTTTTCGGCGCCAACCTGCCCGGCTTTGGCGAAAAGCAGGCCGCGCTGTACCGCCAATTCCCCAATGCCAACCTTATGCTGGCGCTCATGCGCGACGGCTTTCATGAAGGCGCTGTGGGCGGCAAGGTCGAGCTCCAAGGCGACGGCTCCCCACTCTTGGACTATCCACTGACCGACTATGTGCTCGAAGGCGCACGCCGCTCCATGCTGGCCATGGCGCAAATCCAGTTCGAGGCAGGTGCCACCATGGTCTACCCAGGCCATGAATTGGCCGAAGGCACCAGCACCTGGCAGGCCACCAAAGCGGCTATCGAAGCCCTGCCCATGAAGCCGCTGCTCACCAAAATCGGTAGCGCCCACGTGATGGGCGGCTGCGGACTGGCAGGCGACGAAAAGCTAGGCGTCACCCGTCCCGACGGCCAGCACTGGCAAATAGAAAACCTGTCCATCCACGACGGCTCCATCTTCCCCACCAGCATTGGCGCCAACCCGCAGCTCTCCATTTACGGCAACGTGAACCGTCTAGCCCAAGGGCTTTCCAAGCGCCTCGGCGGTACCGCAGTTGCTTTGGCCTAAACTAAAAAAAGACTTTTCATAAGGACTTCTGAAGTGATTAAAAACGCATTAGCTGTCGCCGCTCTCTTAGGTGCCCACGCCGCGCAGGCGCAATGGGTCTTGGTCGGTCCGGCGGGAGAAGCCGAGTTTTACGTCGACCGCAGCAGCATCAGCGCCCAAGGCGATACCCTGCGCGTCTGGGAGTTGCTGAGCCTTGCCAAGCCTGACGGTGAAGGCACGCACTCGAGCCGTTTTTTAATGGAATACGACTGCAAAGGCGGCCGCAGCAGGGGTCTGGAAATGGTCACCTACGGCCAAGCCATGGCTAAGGGCGACCCGCGGCAAAAACTGGGCCCGGACCCCGACGGCTGGGAAGCCGTACCGCCCGACAGCATCTTCGCCGAGCGCATGCAAATCGCTTGCGCCAAGTAAGCGAGGCGGCAAAAAAGCGGCAATTCGGGCGGCAGATACCGGACCGTCAGCGCTAAAAAAGCCTGCACAGCTTGGGAAAACGCCGATTTTCGCCATACAAAGCTGCAAAAGCGGCAATCCATTGCCATAAATCCTAGGCATGAAATCTGCTTATAACTAAGTGAGCGGCAAATTGTCGGCAATTCGGCAATTCGCTATTTCGACTTAATTATCTGGAGACCGGCCATGTTTATCGTCAATTCGAACCTAGGCGCCATGCAACAGTCGGGCGACGTACGCGCTGACAACGGCTCCAAAGCCGACGGCAATAGCACCCGCATGATGGACAACATGATGACCCAAGTGCGTGGCTTGGACCAAGCATCCCAGAACTTGTCGGTACTGATCCGCCAATACTGCCCTTCGATGCCTTCCCTGGGCTATTAATCCCTGGGCGTTCTATCGCCCGCGACAAGCGGGTTGGGGGCATACAGATGTCCCTGAAGCGCCCGCGTGAGGGCTAATTGATTTCCAACTGCGTGGCCTTGCCAGATTGGATAATCGCGCTTATCGCGTTCATCACTTCTTTTTCTTTTCCCCGGAAACCGTGTTCCGTGAAAGCCTCACAAGCGCCCCCCTGAAAACCAGTGCCACCAGCAACTGTGATTAAGGGCACACCGTATTTTTCGGCAATGGATTTGGCGCCCGAATAGGTAGTCAAAGCGCACGGATCTGCGCTGTGATGCACGAAAAACTGGGGGACGGTTGACTTTTTGTAATCGAAACCACCCAACTCCCGATAAGAACCTTTGGCAAAGGGTTCTGTGATCGAGGCCGTATGAACGGCACCGGCGTAGCCCGCTGGGTTGTGTACCGCCATAAAGGATGAAGAAATGGTGCCCATACTGGTGCCGACCACCCAAACCTCTGTGATGCTGGGGACACGTTTTTTAACTTCGCCAATCAATTTGTCTACATCCTCTTGCCGTTGCTTGGATGCCTGGTAACTGCTCGCACAATAGTCACCACTTTCGGACTGACAATCCACGACCAAGGTGGCCACGCTGTCGTCCACCAGGAAGCGACGCGCTCGGATTAAAAAATTTCCATTCAACTTCGACCCCGTCATAACCCCGTTTTCTACGACGGGCCTCACTACCGAAGGGTAGCCGGGAAGTAACACGGCAAGCTTGGTGGGTTTATCAGCGCCCTTTTTGGTGGAATAAACGCCCACCTGCTTTTTGGAGCCGGAAAGATCGACCGAGACTAATTCTTCAACTAAACCCTGGGCGTGCGCAGGTACGGTTTGGGCGAATGAAGCGCCGCCGGCAAACAGGGCCATCAGCGCAGCACCATGGGCAAGCGCGGTAATTAATCTAATCACAAGGTTCTCCCAAGACAGGTATTTTTTCGAAAAATATAATAACGCAGTGCTAGCTTCGCAATTAGGTGTGCGCTACCCGGAACTGTCCAATCTCAATTTCAACGCTGAAAAGCCGCAGAGAAATTGGAGGACAGGTACAAAAATTTTGTTTTCTCATTGACTTGGCGAAAGCCGTGTCTGTAGGCCCAAGAGTGGGAAATAAGAAAACGCTATTTCCCCCACACAAGAGCTCACATAAATGAAGTACTGGCCCAACATGCTTATGATTACCGTGCTTCCCGCCATCGGGCCTGTGCCATATTAGTAAGGCCTATTACTGCATACTAGGCAGGGCCAGCAGTCATAGCGCTTAACCGGACGCAGGCCGTCCGGAGGCGGCTAAATCTTGCGGAATAAGCGTCTTTCAGCGCTTTTAGCTAATATGGTGGCCTAGCTTTGATACTTCGAAGACGAAACTGAGTTTTCCTGAGTTTTCCTGAGTTTTCCTGAGTTTTGTCAATACCGTACCTATTACACCTATTTCTGCTCCCATCAACTTATGAAGAAACTGTTTAACTTGGCTTTACTGGCACTCACGTTTTTGCTGACTGGGACAGCGTTTGGTCAAAGCAGTTTGCCAGCATGCATAGGTTCCGATAAGAGTCGTTGGAGTAAATGCTTTGGAAGTTGGATTGCTCCAAACGGCAATAAATACGTTGGCGAGTGGAATGCGGCTACTTATAACGGTAAAGGTTCTTACACATTTGCGGACGGTGAAAATTATGTAGGCGACTTCGAAAATGGTAACTATAACGGTCAGGGAATCGCCAGATATACAGACGGCAATAAATATGTTGGTGAGTGGAAAGATGGCAAACGAAACGGACAAGGCACTTACACATTTGCAGACGGGAGAATCTTGCTGGGTGAATGGGCTGTAGGTAAACCGAGTGGACGTTTCATTGAATATCATGCGGATAAGACTATAAAACGCTCAGGTATTTTCAAAGACGGCACACTAGTCACATCACAATACATAGACCCAAATAGCTTCGCCCGCATTGCAAGAAACAAATCAGCACCAGCAGTTTCTGATTCAGCTTGTCAGGGAACTGAGTCGAGTAGGTGGAGCAATTGCTTTGGAAGCTGGACTGCTTCAAACGGCGACAAGTACGTGGGTGAGTTTAAGGATGGCAAACAAGATGGGCAAGGTACTTACTATTACTTAGCTGATAACCAATTTAAAGGCTACAAGTACGTGGGTGAATACAAGGATGGCAAACGAAACGGGCAAGGCACTTTCACCTATCCAGACGGCGAAAAGTACGTGGGTGAGTACAGGGATGACCAACGAAACGGGCAAGGTACTTACTCATTTGTAAACGGCAACAAGTACGTGGGTGAGTTCAGGGATGGCAAGTACAACGGGCAAGGCATTATTTACAGCGCCAACGGAAACATCAAAGAATCAGGCATCTACAAAGACGACACGCTAGTCACATCTCAATACATAGACCCGAATAGCTTTACACGCATAGTCAAGAACAATAGCTCTCCTTCAGGAACAGAAGCCCAGCGACAGGAAAACGAGCGCAAGGCCGCGCAATTGGAAATAGAACGCAAGCGCATAGAGGAGGAAAAGCGTCAAATAGCGCTTGAGCGCCAACGCACCGAAAGCCAAAAAGGCCAAGTCCAAGTTGCCCCCGATAACCGCCGCCGCCTCGCTCTGGTCATCGGCAACGACAACTACAGCAGCATGCCGCGATTGAACAATGCGGTGAATGACACCAAATCCATGAGCGAGGCGCTCCGACAAGCCAACTTTGAAGTGATGAGCTACAGCAACTTGGACAAGCGGCGTATGGAAGAGGTGCTACGCAATTTCACTGGGAAGCTGGGGCGGGACGACGTCGGTCTGTTTTACTTCTCCGGACACGGCATACAAGCCGACAACCGCAATTTTTTAATCCCGGTTTCAGAGAACGTCAAAAAAACCTCCGAAGTTCCCTACGAGGGTATCGACGTAAACCGAGTTATGGATAACCTCAAGGACGCGAAGAACGCACTCAACATTGTGGTGCTGGACGCCTGCCGCAGCAGCCTGCCCGATGTGCGTGGCGGCATGAGTCGGGGTCTGACGGTAACTGAAGCCCCGCAAGGCTCCATCGTCGCCTATGCAACGGCACCGGGTAAAACGGCCTCAGATGGCGAAGTCGGCAATAGCCCGTTCACCAAGAACCTTATCCGGGTCATGCAGCGCAGGGGCTTGAAGATTGAGGATGTATTCAAAGAAGTCCGCGTGGCGGTATCGCGCGAAACTAACGGTGAACAAATACCTCAAGAGGTATCCCAACTGGTGGGCGATTTCTACTTCCGACCGTGAAATACCTTTTTCGCTTTTCCCCGGCAGTCCTGATTGGCGCCTTAATTGCGTCCAATTCCCCTGTTACCGCCGCGCAAGCGCTGGAGTTTTCAATCGGACTGGACTTCGTCGAAGCTGAGGCCTATGAACAATTCCCCAAGGCGCCCAAATATCGGGCGGTACTTCCTGATCGAGTTGACTTGTCATCGCGGCTACCGCAGCCGGGTACCCAAGGGAATCAAGGCTCTTGTGTGGGCTGGGCTATCGCGTATGGCGCGCGTAGTTACTAC
>CAMBNY010000078.1 GCA_945869165.1 Comamonas sp. lk
GGAGCGGCGGCAGCCGCAATAGGACGCGCCCCGCCAACAAGCGTGTGCAATGTGAGCGCAGCGAACGAGCACACGCTCCCCCATCGCCATTAGGCCGTGCTGAGCAACGCAGCGGCGGCCGGATCAGGGCGGGCGCTTGTTTGAGCGTAGCGAGTTTGCGCCCGACCCCGGGCGGCGCGAGTAGCGCAAGGAACCCCGCAGGGGCACGGCCTTTGGCTCGCCTTTTCTTTGGTTACTTTCTTTTGGCGAAGCAAAAGAAAGTAACTCGGCCTTCAAGGCCGAAACCCTGCCTTGAAAACCCGGCCAGCGGCCAGCCCAGCCCGTCGCGTCAGCTCAGCACACTTGCGGCAGCGCCACATCGCCCACCACCGGCACGCGGCCCGCCAACGCACACATCAGCTCGTAGGCAATCGTGCCACCCGCCTGGGCCACCGCGTCGATGGGCAATAGCGCGCCGCTGCCGGAGTAGCCCCACAGCGTTACCTGAGCGCCCTGGCCGCTGGCGGGCAAATCGCTCAAGTCCACCGCCAGCATGTCCATGCTGACCCGCCCGATGGTGCGGCTGGGCCGGCCATCGACCAGTACCGGCGTGCCGGTGCCGCAGCTGCGTGGGTAGCCGTCGGCATAGCCGCAGGCCACAATGCCTATGCGCATGGGCTGCGGCGCGACAAAGCTGGAGCCATAGCCCACGGTGTCGCCGGTTTCTAGCTGCTGAGTCGCGATGACTTGCGAGCGCAGGCTCATGGCCGCTTGCAGCCCGGCGTGTACAGCGTCCGGCTGTCCGAAATCGGGCGCGCCGCCGTACAGCGCAATGCCGGTGCGCACCCAGTCGCTGGCAGGCATGCTTTGCGCCGCTTGCTGCGCATGCAGGCCATGTCGGAGCACGGCGGCGCTATTACTCAGGCAGCGCTCGCCAGGCAGGTCTGAGGTGGCGGCCTCAAAGACCGCCGCTTGGGCGGCGATGCCGATGGGCCCATCGGCGTCACTGAAATGCGTCATGAGGGAAATTTCGTCCACCTGCGGCAGGGCGTTTAAGCGCGTCCAGGCGGCTCGGGCCTGGTGCGGCGCAAAGCCCAGGCGGTTCATGCCGCTGTTGATTTTCAGGAAGACCCGCTGCGGCACATGGGTTTTGTGCGCGGCCAGCATGTCAATTTGTGCTTCGCAATGCACCGTGTGCCACAGGTCCAGGCGCGAGCAGGCCTCCAGGTCGCGTAGTTCGAATGCGCCCTCTAATAAGAGTATCGGCCCGCGCCAGCCTAGGGCGCGCACCCGGCGCGCTTCTTCGATATCTAACAAGGCAAAGCCGTCTGCGCCCGCAAGCGCGCCAAATACATGCTCGACCCCGTGGCCATAGGCATTAGCCTTGACCACCGCCCACAGGCGTGCGTCGGGAGCGCTTGCGCGCAACACGGCCAGGTTGTGGCGTAAGGCCTCGGGGTGGATCAGGGCTTGGATGGGGCGCGGCATGGCGCTACTGTAGCGGGGGCGGCTAGGGTGTCGCGCCTGCGTGCTATAACCCGCGCACTGTGATTTCTGACTGCTGCACGCCAACCCCGCCGAGAACGGCAAACCAAAAGACGACCGGATGAAGCGCGGATTTTTCACCATCATGTCGGCGCAGTTCCTCAGCTCGCTGGCCGACAACGCCTTGTTTGTAGCTGCCGTGCAATTGCTGCGCGGCGCGCAGGCGCCCGAGTGGCAGCAGGCCGCGTTGGTGCCTATGTTCGCGCTGTTTTATGTGGTTCTGGCGCCTTTTGTGGGCGCTTTTGCCGATGCCTACCCCAAAGGCAAGGTCATGCTGGTGAGCAACGGCATCAAGATCGTCGGCTGTTTGCTCATGCTCTTTGGTGGGCATCCGCTCATAGCCTATGCGGTGGTGGGCTTGGGTGCCGCAGCCTATTCACCGGCCAAATACGGCATCCTGACCGAATTGTTGCCCGCCTCCCAATTGGTCAAAGCCAATGGCTGGATCGAGGGGCTGACAATCGCTTCTATTATTTTGGGCGTTTTGTTGGGCGGTCAATTGGTCGGGCCGCTTATTGCGCCGCATTTGCTGGCCCTAGACATTCCGTTTTTGGATACCAGTATCGACACGCCGCCCGAGGCGGCGATTTGCGCTCTCGTCTTGATCTATTTGGCAGCGGCCTGGTTCAATACCCGAATCCCGCTGACCGGTGTGGACATGCGCGCCTTGCCTAAAAACCTGGTGGTTTTATTGCCGGATTTTTGGCATTGCAATATGCAACTCTGGCGCGACCGGCTGGGCCAGATTTCGCTGGGCACTACGACCTTGTTTTGGGGCGTGAGCGGTAATTTGCGTTACATCGTGCTGGCCTGGGCTGCTGCGGCGCTGGGCTATTCGGTCACACAAGCGTCCGCGCTGGTGGGCGTGGTGGCAGTGGGCACAGCCCTGGGCGCGGTGGTGGCGTCTATGCGCATGCGCTTAGAGCATGCCACTTTGGTGCTGCCACTGGGCGTGGGTATGGGCTTGCTGGTCATTTTGCTGAACTTTATTAGCAATGTGTGGGTGGCGGCGCCGTTTTTGATTTTGCTGGGCGCACTGGGTGGCTTTTTGGTGGTGCCCATGAACGCATTGCTGCAACACCGTGGCCACAATTTGATGGGTGCGGGCCGCTCTATCGCAGTGCAAAACTTCAATGAGCAGGCCTGCATATTGGGCTTAGGCGGTTTGTACAGTTTGTCCACCGGCATGGGCGTATCGGCTTTTGTGGCGATTAGCGCCTTTGGCCTGCTGGTAGCGGGCTGTATGGAGTTGATACGCCGCTGGCACCGCCACAATTGCAGCGCCCATGCCACCGAGCTGGAACGGCTGCTGGAGATCGCCCGCAACGACGACCTGCACGGATGAGCCGCGCCGGTTCCGCGCTGGCGGTGATGGCGCTGCTGGGCAATGCCTTTTGTTACGGACTGTCCTGGTGGCCATTTCGGTATTTGCAGGACTTGGGCGTGCATCCTCTGTGGGCCACGGTGCTGGTAAATGCACTGGTTTTGCTGGTCATTGTGGCCATGTCGCCTCGCGTGCTGGGCCAATGGAGGCGCAGTTTTGCCTTGTGGCCTTTGCTGCTAGCGGCCGGATACACCAATGTCGGCTTTAACTGGGCGGTCACCATCGGCGATGTGGTGCGCGTGGTGCTCTTGTTTTATTTGATGCCGGTGTGGGTTGCACTATTAGCCTGGCCGCTGCTGGGCGAAAGGCCGACTTTGCGTTCAGTGGCCTATATGCTGCTGGCCTTGGGTGGCGTGGTGCTGGTGCTCAAAACCCCCGACTCGCCTTGGCCCTGGCCGCACGACCTGGCCGACGGCCTGGCCTTGATGGGCGGCTTTAGCTTTGCCTTAACCAATTTGCTGCTGCGCCGGCTGCGCGATGCCGATGCCATGATGATGACCGCCACCATGTTGCTGGGCGGCACGCTCTTGTGTGCGCTAACGGCCTGGGTCGGGATGGAGCAAGGCCTGGTGCCTGCGCTCCCCGCGCCCGCAGCACCTTGGCTGCTCGGTGCGCTCGGTTTGGCGCTGATGATCGGCGTGGGCAATGTGTCTTTGCAATACGGCGCGGCGCGTTTGCAGGCGCACACCACCTCCGTTGTCTTGCTCTGCGAAGTGGTGTTTGCCAGTGTGTCGGCGATTTTGCTGGGCGCTGCTGTGCTGACAGAACGCGTTGCGATGGGTGGTGCCCTCATATTCACGGCGGCCTTGCTGTCTGCGTTATCCTCCCCCGCCACGCACGATAGCGCGCCCGCCACACCCGCCACGGAGACCCCATGAGCACTGCTTTTGAATTTGAAGCCACCACGATT
>CAMBNY010000079.1 GCA_945869165.1 Comamonas sp. lk
CCACCCCAGGAGGCGACCGTAAGCGATTGCTGTGCGGCGCTGATGCCTGGCAGAACAGCAATAGCTGCAGCGCCAACAACTGCTAGTGCACTTGAATTTATCCGTTTGAACATGCTGTTCTCCTGTTTGAATTAAAAAAGCCGCCCTTACTCACTATCGAGCACCCGGCAATCGGCAGCATCCCACCCGATGTGGATGGTGTTGCCGCCGGCCAGTGCGAGATCGCGTCCATCGTTGGGAAGCGTAACGATGAAGTCTTCCAGCCCGCATGCCTTTAGGCGCAAACGGGCATATCTGCCTAAATACGTGATGTCGATGACGGTGGCCTGCACCACATTGCCATCCCCCTGGTTCTCGGGGCTGATACGCACCCGCTCGGGGCGGATGGATACCAACTTGTGTGCACCCAGTGCGGGCGTGTCCACGGCCTGGCCATGGATCAAGGTGCCGTCGGCCAGCGCGATCTGGCAACTGCTGCCGGTGGCGCTGTGTACCGTGCCCTTGAGGGTGTTGTTCTCACCAATAAACTGCGCCACAAACGCATTGGCCGGGCGCTCGTACAACTGCGTAGGAATGTCGATTTGCTGGATGCGGCCGTGGTGGAACACTGCAATGCGGTCGGACATCGCCAGCGCTTCGGTCTGGTCGTGGGTGACGTACACAATGGTGATACCCAGCTCGCTGTGCAGGCGTTTGATCTCGTATTGCAATTGCTCGCGCAGCTGTTTGTCCAACGCCGACAAGGGCTCGTCCATCAGCACCAGTTTGGGCTCAAATACCAGCGCACGCGCCACCGCCACGCGTTGCTGCTGGCCGCCCGACATTTGCGCAGGCCTGCGCGACTCCAGGCCTTTGAGGCCCACCTTGTCCAAGGCCGCCATAACGCGGCTGTGCGCCGCCTCACCGGTGATGCCGCGCACGCTTAAAGGAAAACCCACGTTCTCGGCCACCGTCATGTGCGGGAACAGCGCATAGCTTTGAAACACCATACCGATATTGCGGTGCTCGGGGGCGATGCGGTTGATGGGTTTGCCGTCTAAATAGATTTCGCCCGAAGTGGCAGTTTCAAACCCGGCCAACATCATTAGCGTGGTCGTTTTGCCCGAGCCCGAAGGCCCCAGCAAGGTCAGAAACTCGCCTTGCGCAATATCCAGCGTCAGGTCGCGCACCACCAGTTGTTTGCCGTCATAGCTTTTTTCTACATGGTCAAAGCGAACAAAGGGTTGCTGCATAAAGGTGCGTATTCCGGTGTTTCAGGTCAAGCCCTTAAGGTTAGCAAAGATTAGGCCTATCCGCGGATCACATTGTGCTTTGGACCATAGGGGAAACCCGTAATGTTCTGGTGTCCGTCCGCTGTGACTACCAAAATATCGTGTTCCCGGTAGCCACCAGCGCCTGGCATGCCTTCGGGCAGCATGATCATGGGTTCGATGGAAACCACCATACCGGGCTCCAGCACGGTGTCGATGTCTTCGCGAAACTCCAGACCGGCTTCGCGTCCGTAATAGTGCGAGAGCACACCAAAAGAGTGCCCATAGCCGAAGGTGCGGTACTTGAGCACGTCGTACTCTTCATAAATTTTGTTCAGCGCATGGGCCACGTCGCAGCAGCGCACGCCGGGCTTGACCAATTTTTGGCCTTCCTCGTGCACACGCACATTGATTTCCCACAGCCGCAATGACGCCGCATCTACATCACCGAAGAACAGCGTGCGTTCCAGCGCGGTGTAGTAGCCCGAAATCATAGAAAAGCAGTTCAGGCTCAGGATGTCGCCGTGTTGCACTTTGCGCGTAGTCACCGGGTTGTGCGCACCATCGGTATTGATGCCCGACTGAAACCAAGTCCAGGTGTCCATCAGCTCGGTATGCGGATAGCGCTTGGCGATTTCGCGCACCATGGCCTGGGTCGATGCCAGCGCCACTTCATGCTCAGGCACGCCGGCATGCACCGCCGCCACCAGCGCTGCACCGCCCACGTCGCAGACCTGCGCGCCGTTTTTAATGAACTCGATTTCCTCGGCCGACTTGACCATGCGCAGCTTCATCACATCGGCGGCCACATTGGTGAACTCGACACCCGGCAAAGTGGCGCGGATTTTGTCCATGCGCTCTAGGGGCAGATGGTCATATTCCAAACCAACGCGGCCTTTGTTGGGCACTTCTTGCGCAATCGCGCGAAAGTAATTGCCTTGCTGCCAGTCGGTATAAATCACCGCGCGGTCGCACACGCCTTTGCGCCAGGGTTGGCCGCCGTCGATATTGGCGGCGATGATGATGCTCTTGTCCTGCGTCACCACCAGACCGTAAAAACGGCCAAACGAGCAGTACAAAAAGTCGCTGTAGTAATTGATGTTGTGGTAGCTGGTAAACAGCACGCTGTCCACGTTGTTGCGTGCCATCATGGCGCGTAACTTGGCGATGCGATTGGCATATTCGCCATCCGAAAAGCTGTGGCGAACGCGCTCGCCGTTGTCGATAGAAATCAGGTTAGGCATGGTCATGGTTCATCTCCTTAGGGTTCAGCGGGCCGAGTATGCGGGTAAAGCCCGCTTGGGGACTTTTTGATTACGACAATAATCTGTCTTTAGATGCCATGCCTTGCGCGCGCTTGTCGCGGTCTTTTTGCGGCGAAGCACCATAGCGGGGCGTGTAGCGCGCGGTCAGGTGCGAGGGGGATGCAAAACCGGTGCGCGCTGCAATTTCGCGCACACTTTTATCGCTGCGGTGCACCAAAAGGCGTGCATGTGCCAGCCGGATATCCAAATACACCCGCTCGGCCGAGCGCTCAAATTGTTGTTTGAACAAGCGCTGCAAGCTGCGCAAGGACACGCCGGCCAGTTGCGCCAATTCGCCAATCGGAAGCGGTTCGGCCACATTGGCTTCCATCAAGCGCAAGACTTCAATCGCCACCGGATTGGTCACCCGGCTTTGGTGGATGATGGAAACCGTCTGCACATCGGTCAGGCTGCGCCGCTCGGCGATTAGCAGGTTGGCCACTTCATTGGCCAGCTCACGGTTGCCTGGGGCCTGCGTCAGCAAATACGTCATCAAATCCAGCGGCGCCACGCCGCCGCTACAGGTATAGCGGTCGCGGTCGACCTCGAAAAAATGCTGGGTGACGATGACTTGGGGAAACTGCTCGGCCAGGGCCTCGTGGTCTTCCCAGTGGATGGTGCTGCGGTAACCGTCGAGCAGCCCGGCCTGCGCCATCAGGTAGGCGCCAGTATCAATTCCGCCCAGCGGCAAGCCCAAAGCCGCTTGTTTTTTCAGCCAAAGCGCCAAGGTGCGCAAACCGCGTTTGGGAATAGGGTTGGGGCCGATAACAAACACCACGTCCAGCCCCGGCGCCTGGGCCAGGCTGTGCTGCGTCATGACCTGGATGCCGTCGCTGGAAGCCACCAGACCACCATCGACCGACAAGAGTACCGATTGGTACACCGTCTGCCCCAGCACCTGGTTGGCCAGGCGCAAAGGGTCGACGCAAGCGCTCAGCGCAATCAGCGAAAAGTTGGGTACAACTACAAAGCCGAAAACCAGCGAGCGCATGGGGCGCTATCAGGCGGCGGGCAGCGCAGCCTCGATGTCGGCAGCCAAACTGGCGGGCGTGTCGGTAGGCGCATAGCGCTT
>CAMBNY010000080.1 GCA_945869165.1 Comamonas sp. lk
GACGAGGGGCAGATCGTGGAACAAAACACGCCCGAGGCGTTTTTCAACAACCCGCAAAGTGAGCGCAGCCGCGACTTCCTGTCCAAAATACTAGGCCATTGATTTGAACCACATCCCCCGCACCGAGGACCTTGCCGCATCCACTGCCAACGCGCCCACCTTCAGCCAAACCGAGTTTCGCCAAGCCCTGGGCCAATTCGCCACCGGCGTAACCGTGGTGACTGCGCGGAGTGATAGCGGCGCCCTGGTGGGCCTGACGGTGAACTCGTTTAACGCAGTCTCGCTCGACCCGCCTTTGGTGCTCTGGAGCCTGGGCCTGCGCTCGGCATCGATGGCGGTGCTGCGCAATTGCACGCACTACGCCATCAATGTACTGGGCGCTGAACACCAAGCCCTAGCCACGCAATTTGCCACCAAAGACATAGACCGCTTTGCCGGCGTGGCCTGGCACGAGGGCGATTACGCACTGCCTTTGATCGACGGCGCAGTTGCCACCTTTACCTGCTTTAACCGCAGCCGCTATGCCGAAGGCGACCATGTGATTTTTGTGGGCGAGGTCGAGCGCTGCACCCACCGCGATTCCGCCGTGCCGCTGGTCTATCACGCCAGCCAGTTTTTTAGTAGCGGCTTGCGCTGAGCAACTTCACTTTTTCCCCGCGCTATGGACCGCAAGGAACACCTGGACGCCTTTGCCATCGGCCTTTTGATCGTGTGCTGCGCGTTTTGGGGCTTTCAGCAAGTGCTGGTCAAAGCCACGCTGGCCGACTTGCCGCCGGTGTTTCAAGCCGGTGTGCGCTTTGTGGGCACCACCGTGGTCTTGTGGCTGTGGTGCCGCTGGCGCGGTATTGCGCTGTTTGAACGCGACGGCAGTTTGTGGCCCGGCCTCTTGGCCGGCTTTTTGTTCTCCATGGAATTTTTCTGCTTGTTTACTGGCTTGCAGTACAGCGCCGCTTCGCGCCTGACGGTTTTTTTATACACCTCGCCCCTGTGGGCCGCGCTGGTACTGCACTGGTTTGTCGCGTCTGAGCGCTTGCGTGCGGTGCAATGGCTGGGCCTGTTGGTGGCGTTTTGCGCCGTGGCCTTTACCCTGCGCGAAGGCTTTATCGGCGGGCAAACGCCGCTGCAACACTGGGGCGATTTGCTGGGCGTGGGCGGCGGCATCGCCTGGGCGCTGACCACCGTCACCATACGCACCACCGTGCTCAGCCGTGTGGGCGCTGAAAAAATGCTGTTCTACCAAGTAGCCGCCAGCGCGGTGGTGCTGCCGCTGCTGTCCTGGAACCTGGGCGAAACCTGGTCCTGGCCCTGGAACTTCAGCCACTTCGCCATGGGCTCGCTGCTTTTGCAAACCCTGGTCGGCGCCTTTGCCAGCTACCTGTCTTGGATGTGGCTGCTAAGCCGCTACCAGGCAAGCAAAATCGGCGCTTTCGCCTTCTCTACCCCACTGTTTGCGCTGATGTTTGGCGCGCTATGGTTGGGGGAAGAAATTACCGTGTCGTTGCTGGGCGCGTTGGCGATGGTGTTTGTGGGGATTTTGCTGGTGAATCGGCGTAGGTCGGTGGTCGAGCAAGAAGTTGCATCCTAAGCGCGCGGAGCGGCGGCTGGCTGCATCAAACAGCAGCGCGCTCAGGGATCGTTGCATCAACTCCAATCCGTCAGGGCAAGGCCATACGCAAATAGCAGATCATTGCAAGGCCGCAGGCCGCGGCAATCTATGGCTTCATGCTTTGAAGAAACGTACGTCATGCCCGCGTGGATCGCCACGCCGCTGCGCGCCTCGCGATGACGCTTTTTGCAGACCTAGCTTTTGCTCATGCCAGCCCAGCGCGCTTGCGCAATTCAAACTTTTGAATCTTGCCGGTAGAGGTTTTGGGGATAGCCTCAAAGCGAAAATCGCGCGGCACTTTGTAGGCTGCGAGTAGCGATTTGCAATGCGCCAGCAAGTCTGCCGCGTTGACGCTGGCGCCTTCTTTCAATTCCACATAGGCCACCGGCGTTTCGCCCCATTTTTCGTCCGGCTTGGCGACCACCGCGCAGGCCATGACGGCGCTGTGGCGGTAGAGCGCATCTTCCACTTCTAGCGAGCTGATGTTCTCTCCGCCGGAGATGATGATGTCTTTGCTGCGGTCTTTGATCTTGACGTAGCGGTCCGCCTCCAGCACCGCCAGATCGCCGGTATGAAACCAGCCCCCGGCAAAAGCCTCGGCGGTTGCCTTGGGGTTTTTCAGGTAACCCTTCATCACGATATTGCCGCGAAACATGATCTCGCCCATGGTCTGCCCGTCGGCAGGCAGCGCTTGCATACGCTCGGGGTCCATCACCGTCATGCCTTCTTGCAGCGGGTAGCGCACGCCCTGGCGACCATTTAGCCGGGTTTGCTCGGACGCGGTTTGCGCTGCCCACGCGGTGCGCTTGGCCGCGACCGAGGCCGGACCATAGACTTCGGTCAGGCCATAGACGTGGGTAATGTCAAAACCGATATGGGCCATGCCTTCGATCATGGACGCAGGCGGCGCCGCACCCGCAACCATGCCGCGCACCGCGTGGCTGATGCCCTCGCGCAAAGCGGCAGGCGCGTTGATCAAAAGGTTGTGCACGATAGGCGCCGCGCAGTAATGGTCCACGTGGTGTTCGCGGATGGCCGACAAAATCGGTGCGGCCTCTACTTTGCGCAGGCAGACATGCGTTCCTGCTTGCATGGCCACTGTCCACGGAAAGCACCAGCCATTGCAATGGAACATGGGCAGCGTCCACAAATACACCGGAAACTGCGGCATGGTCCAAGTGCTGGCGTTGCACACGGCGTTGAGGTAGGCGCCCCGGTGGTGGGTGACCACGCCCTTGGGGTCGCCGGTGGTGCCCGAGGTGTAACTGACCGCAATCGCATCCCATTCGTCTTGCGGGCCGTTTAAAACGCTTAAGGGTTCATGCGCGGCCAGCCAGCTTTCGTATTCCAGCGTGCCCACGCGCTCGCTGCTGCCGGTCCATTCGCTGTCGCAAACATCAACCACCAGCAACTCGCGTCCATGGGTTTCGCGCAAGATGCGCAAGGCCTCGCGCATAACGCCGCCAAACTCGCTGTCGGTCAGCAACACGCTGGCTTCGCAATGGTTCATTTGCCAGGCCAGCAGGGCCGGGTCCAGGCGGGTGTTCAGGGTGTTGAGCACGGCGTTGAGCGCAGGCACTGCGTAATGCGCCTCCACCATTTCCGGCGTGTTGGACA
>CAMBNY010000081.1 GCA_945869165.1 Comamonas sp. lk
CGGCTCGCCTTGAATCCGCCATTGGCCCTGCACATCTTCGGCTGCCCAGTGGCGCGCCAGCCATTCGGCTTTGTCGGCGCCCAGGCGCGGGTTGGTCTTCATCAGCCGGCGTGCCACACCTTGCGGGGTGTCGTAGGGTCGCAGGTCCATCTCGCCCTTGTGCAGCTTTTTCAGCTCGTCCATCCACTTGGCGTAGCGGCCCGGTGCTTGCGCCGGTGCGGCCTCGGGCAGGCCAAAGCCTTCCAGGTTGATCAGGCGGCGTATGCGCTCGGGCCGCACGCCGGCGTAATGCATCACTACATTGCCGCCCATGCTGTGCCCCACCAAGTTGACCTGCGGGAGCGGCCCGTCGGCGGGCGCGTAATGGTCTAGTAAAAAGTCGAGGTCTGCCAGATAGTCCGGGAACCAGAAATTGTCCACGCCGCCGGAGCTGGTTTTGCCATAACCCCGCCAGTCCGGGGCGATGATGTAGTGGTCTTGCGCCATGGCATCGACCACAAACTGAAAAGAGGCGGCTACATCCATCCAGCCATGCACCATCACTAAGGGTGTGCGGTCAGCCGAGGGCTTGCCCCAGACCTGCACGTGATAACTGAGATTGCGGATGGGGATAAATTCGCTGCGGGCGATGCGTCGGGCTTGGTACATTTAGACATCATAAGGAGACTTTTCATGCCCGCCTCGCCCCGAAGTCCGAAACGGGACATTGCACGCGCATCTACCGGCGCACCAGCGGCCTACCAGCAACTTCACCTCCAATTCGGCTGGAGAGTGCCCAAACGTTTCAATATGGCCGCCGTGTGCGCCGCGCGCTGGGCGCAGGCGCCCGATGGCGCGCGGCGCATTGCCATTCGCAGCTACCAGGAAGATGGCAGCACGCAAAGCTATAGCTACGCGCAGCTGCAAACCGAGGCCAACCGCTTGTCCAATGCGCTGCGTGCGCAAGGCGTGCAGCGCGGCGACCGCGTGGCTATCGTGATGCCGCAATGTTTTGAAACGGCAGTGGCCTATATCGCGGTGCTGCAAATGGGCGCCGTGGCTATGCCTTTGTCCATGCTGTTCGGCCCCGAGGCCCTGGCCTTCCGCTTGCAGGACAGCGACGCGGTGCTGGCGATTTGCCACGACAGCGTGCACAGCGCAGTGCTCGCCTTGCAGCCGCAATGTCCGGCGCTACGGGCGGTGCGCAGCGCGCGGGCGCCGCAAGGCAAAGCCAGCTTCAAGCCTGTCAGCACCCTGGCCGAAGACCCTGCGGTACTGATCTACACCAGCGGCACCACCGGCAACCCCAAAGGCGCCCTGATTCCGCATCGCGCCCTGATCGGCAACCTGACCGGTTTTGTGTGCAGCCAAAACTGGTTTGGCTTTGACCCGGCAGCGCCCGCCGTGGCCGAAGATGCATTACCCGCAGGCTCTGAGGCCGTGTTTTGGAGCCCGGCCGATTGGGCCTGGACGGGCGGGTTGATGGACGCGCTCTTGCCCACGCTGTATTTCGGGCGCGAAATCGTGGCCTATGGCGGGCGCTTCGGCCCGGAAGTGGCGTTGCAACTGATGGCGCGCTGCGGCGTGACGCATACCTTTTTGTTCCCCACTGCGCTCAAAGCCATGATGAAAGCCGCGCCCGGCCAGCCGGGCCGCAGCGTGCGCCGGGCTTGGGGTTTGAAACTGCAGGCCATCATGAGTGCGGGCGAGGCGGTGGGCGACGCGGTGTTTGCCTATTGCAAAAAACAATTGGGCGTGACGGTGAACGAAATGTTCGGCCAGACGGAAATCAATTACATCGTCGGCAATTGCGCGCGCCTGTGGCCGCCCAAGCCGGGCAGCATGGGCATGGGCTATCCGGGGCACCGGGTGGCAGTGATTGACGAGGCAGGCCGCGAATGCCCAGTGGGCGAGCCCGGCGACGTGGCCTTGCACCGCTTGGATGTGCATGGCACGCCGGACCCGATTTTCTTTTTGGGCTACTGGAAAAACCCCCAAGCCACTCAAAGCAAATACACCGGCGACTGGTGCCGCACGGGCGACCTGGCGGTGCGCGATGCGCAAGGCTACTTGTGGTACCAGGGCCGCAGTGACGATGTGTTCAAGTCCGCCGGTTACCGCATCGGGCCGGGCGAGATTGAAAACTGCCTGGTCAAGCACGCTGCCGTGGCCAATGCTGCCGTGGTGCCCAAGCCGGATGCGGATCGGGGCGCGCTGGTCAAAGCCTATGTCGTGATCGCGCCGGAGTACCTGACGGCGCACGCTGCGCGGGCGAAAAAACGCGCTGCTTTTGAAGCCGATTTAACGCGCCACCTGCAAGCCCATGTGCGTGGCTTGCTGGCGCCTTATGAATATCCCAAAGAAATCGAATTTGTAGAGGCCTTGCCGATGACGACCACTGGCAAAGTGCAGCGCCGCATGCTGCGCTTGCAGGAAGAAGCGCGCGCGGGCGAGGCGATACGCGGCACATAAAGCCTCGTTAAACTTATCCGCATGAAAACCATCCAACTCGGTCGCAGCGACCTGCACGTATCGTCCATTTGCCTGGGCACCATGACCTTTGGTGAACAGGTCGATGAACCCACTACCCATAGCCTGCTCAGCCACGCTGTCGCGCGGGGCGTCACTTTTTGGGACACCGCCGAGATGTACGCGGTGCCACCACGGGCCGAAACCTTTCAGGTGACCGAGGCTTTTTTGGGCAACTGGCTTGCCAAAAACCCCGGCGTGCGTCAGCAACTTATTTTGGCGACCAAAGTGGCCGGCCCCTCGCGCGGCATGCCCTGGGTGCGTGGCGGCGCCATGGACGTGAGCGCCAAAGACATCATCGAAGCCTGCGAAGGCAGTTTGCGCCGCTTGCAAACCGATGTGATTGACCTTTACCAATTGCATTGGCCCACGCGCAACGTGCCCTTGTTTGGGCAAATGTATTTTGATCCCAGCAAAGACCGCGAAGTCACTTTCATGCATACCCAACTGGAGGCCTTGGGCCAATTGGTCAAAGCGGGAAAAGTGCGCGCTATCGGGCTGTCAAATGAAACGCCCTATGGGGTGTGCGAGTTTGTGCGTTTGGCTGAACAGCACGGCCTGCCGCGTGTAGCTACGGTGCAAAACGCCTACCACTTGCTCAACCGCACGCACGAGAACGGCATGGACGAAGCCATGCACCATTTGCAAGTGAGCTTGCTGGC